>DATJIA010000014.1:0-39516 GCA_035493675.1 Kofleriaceae bacterium
GATCGCCTCGCGATCAAGCGCAAGCGGCGCGGCGCCGTCGATCGCCTGTTCGTGAAGCAGGGCCGCCACGAGCTGACGATCGCCGGCGGCTACTACAACTCGGACCTCTTCAGCGGCACGTACATCGTCGGCGGCGCGTACACGTACCACATGACCGATCAGACCGCGGTCGAGTTCGGCGGATCGTTCACGCACGCCAACGCCGACATCATCCGCGCGATCGAGGCGATGCGCGGTCAGCTGATCAAGGATCCGTACGCGCGCGTGCTGTTCTACGAATCGTTGCTCCTGTGGAGCCCGGTCTACGGCAAGCTACGGCTCGGCGGCGAGATCGTGCACTTCGACATCCACCTCGACGCCGGCGTCGGCGTCGTCGATTCGGACACCAACCGCGGCGCGATGGGCGTCGGGGGTGTCGGCATGAAGATCTTCATCGGTAAAGCGTTCGCGTTCCGCATCGACGCCCGCGACCGGGTCTTCCGACAGGAGCTGCTCGACGAGCACTTCATCGTGAACGACTCGGCGATCACCGCGGGCATCTCGCTGTTCCTTCCGCCCCACAACTGACGAGGTGTCGTATGCGCCTGGTGCTGACCGCGCTGCTCCTCGCGATCGCCGTGCCCGCGATCGCGCAGCCCAACAACAAGACGCCCGCGCCTGCACCGGCGCCCGCGACTCCGCCGCCGGCGCCCAAGGCGCCCGAGAACGACGCCGCGACCGCCGCCGCGTCGATCGATTCCGGCGGTGAAGGCGCCGACGTCGACGCGCTCCGTCAGGAGTACCTGAAGCTGCGCGACGAATTGTTTGCGTCGCGCGCGCGCGCCGCCGCGGTCGCGAGCGCGATGTACTCGACCAAGATCACGCTCAAGCTCACGTACACGACCGGCCGCTTCTACAACGTGCGGCGCGCGACCGTGCGCCTCGACGGCGCCAACGTCTACGACGACACCGACGGCAAGATCGCCGACGACGACGCGGTCCGCTTCGAGGGCTACGTCGCGCCGGGCCGCCACCTCGTGACGGTGCGCATCGAGGCCGCGGGCAAGGACGACGATCGCTTCACGACGACGACCGAGACCACCGCGGTCGTGGTCGCCGCGGGCGCGAAGGATCTGGTCGTCGCGGCCAAGGCGTCCGACGGCGGCGACCTGCCCTACGCGTGGAAGAGCAAGGAGGCGGGCACCTACGATCTGCGGATCGGGATCGACGTGCGATCGGTCGCGCGTCCCGGAGGCGGCGGTGCGGGCAAGTAAGCTCGCGATCGCGATCGTCTGCTGCGCGGGCGTCGCCAACGCCACGCCGGCGACCACCGACGCGTCCGCGAAGCCCGCCAAGCCGCCGCTCGACGAGCAGATCGAAGGCTTCGCCGACAAGACGCTCGGCGACTACTTCGCCGAGCTCGCCAAGATCGGCTACGTCGATCCCGAGACCGGCTCGCAGGACACGCTCAAGCGCGAGCTCGGCGCCGCCGAGCAGCTCCTGCAAGACGGCGACGCGATCGACGCCGCGATCGCGCTGTACGCGATCGTCTACTCGCCGCGCTACGACGCCTTCCACGACTTCGTCGAGTACCAGAACGCCGAGTACTACTTGGGCGTCTCGCTCGCCGACGCCGGCGCGTACGGCTCGTCGATGGATCAGCTCGTGCGCGTGCTCATGCGCGGGCCGGGCGCGCCGTACTGGGGCCCCGCGCACCGCCGCGCTGTCGACGTCGCGCTCGAGACGCGCGACTACGCGGGCGTGCTCGCGCGGATCGAATCGGTGAAGACGCCCGACTCGATCCCGCCCGGCGCCGCCGGCGAGCGCGCGTACCTGCGCGGCCGCGCGCTCTACGAGAAGGGCGACCTCATGGCCGCCGAGGGCGAGCTCGCGACGATCTCGAAGAAGTCGCGCCTCTACTCGAGCGCGATCTACCTGCGCGGCATCATCAGGGCGCGCAAGGGCGACTTGAAGGCGAGCGCCGAGGCGATGTGCGAGATCGCCGCGACCCCCGACGCCGACAAGTTCACGTTCGTCGTCGACGCGCGCTACTTCACGATCAAGGACCTCGCGCGCCTCGGCCTCGGCCGCATCGCGCACGAAGAAGGCGAGTACGACGACGCCTACTATCACTACTTCCAGATCCCCGACGACAGCGATCGGCTTCCGGACGCGCTGTTCGAGGCGTCGTGGTCGATGTACCAGAAGCGCGAGCTCGCGACCGCGCGCGATCTGACGCACGAGATGCTCGATCGCTTTCCGTCGTCGCCGCAATGGCCGGAGGCGTCGTTGCTCGCCGGCTACGTCGAGCTCGCCGACTGCAAGTTCGACGCGGCCCAGCGCTGGTACGACGGCCTCACCGGCAAGCTGCAGCCGATCGTCGACGAGCTCGATCGGATCCGGCGCGACCCCGACAAGCGCAAGGCGCTGTTCGAGCGCGCGCTCGTGCGCCTGCGCTCGGAAGAGGCCGGCGAGCAGCACGCGAAGGACAAGCCGCAGGACGTCGACGACGCGGTCGTCGCGCTCCTGCGCCTCGATCCCGCGTACGTGCGCCTGCACGACGCGATCACCGGCATGCAGCGCACCGCCGGCGAGGCGCCGGGCGTCGTGCGCGCGTGGCAGAGCCTCGCGCGGCAGGCGGCGCGCGTGAAGGTCGGCGCGGTCGCTGCGGAAAAGACGACCGCGGAAGAAGACCTCGCCGATGCGCAGTCGGTCGATCAAGATCTACGTCGCTTGGCGGAGGACGTCGAACGCGCGCGCGCGGAGCTCCGCGTCGGAAGGTCGAGCGGCTCGCTGCCGCCCGACGTCGCGGCGGAGGAGGACAAGCGCTTGTCCGCGCTCGCCGACAAGGTCGCCGCCGCCGAGGCCAAGGCGAAGAACCTCGCCGACGGCGCCGCGTCGTCGGTGACCGCGAAGGCCGCGCCGGGGCTGCAGCCGATGCTCGAGCGCGACGTCGCCGACGCGCGCCGCCTCGATCGCGCCGCCGCCGAGCTGCAGGTCAAGCTCACCGCCGCCGCCGATCACCTCGCGCAGATCGCGATCGAGAAGCTCTACATCGACACGCGCAAGATCCTCGACAAGTCGAAGCTCGGCAAGATCGACGCCGTCATCGGCCAGAAGCGCAAGCTCGACATCGAGGTCTCGGACCTCGCCGCCGGCCGCTTCCCCGCCGAGCTGCATGGCCAGCTCTGGGAGCAAGGCCTGATCGGCGACGACGAGGAGTTCTGGCCGTTCGAGGGCGAGTACTGGAAAGACGAATACGAGGGGTACAGATGACGGCGCGAATCGTCGGCGTGCTCGTGCTCATCCTCTTCGGAGGGACCGCGTACGCGCAGATGGGCGAGGTCGACGTCCAGCGCGGCCCGACCGCGGAGCTCTACATCCGCAAGCGCCCGCCCGCGCCGGCGTCACCGGTGCTCAGCCCGGAGCTGCAGAAGATGCTCGGCGCCGCGACGATCAAGCGCGACGCCAAGCGCGAAGAGGCGATCACGCTCCTGCGCGGCTTCCTCGGATCGAACCCGACCGGCGAAGCGAAGGCCGAGGGCATGTTCAAGCTCGCCGAGCTGCTCTGGGAAGAAGCGCGCCGCCAGTACCTGGTCGACATGGACCAGTACGATCGCAAGCTCGAGGCGTGTCGCGAGGCGAAGGGCGGCTGCGGCAAGCAGCCCGCCGAGCCGACGATCAAGCTGAACGAAGCCGAGAAGTACTACAAGGAGATCCTCACCGAGTTCCCCGACTATCGCCGCGCCGATCTGATCCTCTATCTCGTCGGCTTCGCCGCCAAGGAAGACGGCCGCGAGGACGAAGCGCTCGGCGACTTCCAGGCGGTGATCAAGAACTACCCGCAGTCACCGCTCTACGGCGACGCGTGGATGCAGGTCGGCGAGCACTACTTCGGCCAGCAGAAGTGGACCGACGCGCGCAGCGCGTACGAGAACATCCTCGCCCACCCCGACGCGCCGACCTACGACCTCGCGATGTTCAAGAGCGCGTGGTGCGACTGGAAGCTCGGCGATCCCGACACCGCCGCGAAGAAGTTCAAGATCGTGCTCGACCTCGCCGTCGAGGCCGAGAAGGCCGGCAACAGCGAGCTGGTCCGCCGGCGCTCGAACCTGCGCGACGAAGCGCTCGAGTACCTGGTCGTCGTGTTCACCGAGGACAAGACGATCAGCGCGAAGGAGGTCTTCGACTTCCTCGCGTCGATCGGCGGCGAGAAGTACTCGCGCGACATCTTGATCAAGGTCGCCGACTCGTACAGCTCGCAGGGCGAGTACGAGCGCGCCGCCGACTCGTACCGCTTCCTCGTCAACATGGATCCCGACGCGATCGCCGCCGCCGCGTGGCAGCGCAAGATCATCGACACCTGGTCGGCCGCCGGCGACAACGCGTCCGCGCGCACCGAGCTCAAGGTGCTGGTCGAGAGCTACGGCCCCAACAGCGCGTGGGCGAAGAAGCAGCACAACCGCGACGCCCTCGCCCGCTCGATCGAGGCGACCGAGGCGCTCGCGCGCCAGACCGCGGTCAACCTGCACGCCGACGCGCAGACGCAGGAGAAGCGCGACAAGAAGCCGAACGTCGCCGCCTACACCGAGGCCGCCGACGCGTACGGCGTCTACCTGTCGGCGTTCGGCGAAGGCAAGAACGCCTCCGCGCAGGCCGCGGAGCTGCGCTTCTATCGCGCGCAGATCCTGTACTTCAAGCTCGGCAAGCTCGAGGAGGCCGGCGACGAGTTCCTGCTCGTCGGCAAGTCGGCGCCGGTCGGCAAGTTCCACAAGGACGCGCTGCTCGCCGCGATGGACGCGTTCGAGAAGGCGCGCCCGACCAACACGCAGGGCAAGCGGCAGCTCTTGCCGATCGACTCGAAGTTCGCCGAGGCCGTCGACCTCTACGCCACGCTCTTCCCCGCCGATCCGAAGATCGTGCAGGTGATCTTCAAGAACGGGCAGCTCTTCTACGACTACGGCAACTACGACGAGGCGATCAAACGCTTCGGCCTGATCGTCACCAAGTATCCGGACGATCCGAACGCGGGCCCCGCGGGCGATCGCATCTTGAAGGCGCTCGCCAACGCGCAGGACTCGGAGAACCTCGAGGAGTGGGCGCGTCGCTTGAAAAAAGCGAAGGCGTTCTCGTCGAAGGATCAGCAGCAGCGCCTCGACACGATCATCATCGGATCGATCGGCAAGAGCGGCGACAAGTACCGCGACGCCGGCAAGTACGAGCAGGCCGCGCAGTTCTACCTGCGCGTGCCGAAGGAGTTCCCGAGGGCGAAGGAAGCGCCGCAGTCGATGATGAACGCGGGCGTGATGTACGAGAAGGCCAAGCTCCCCGAGCAGGCCGCGGACGTGTACCTCGAGCTGGCGAACCAGTATCCGAACGATCCGCTCGCGCTGACCGCGGCGCACGACGCCGGTCAAGTGCTCGACCGCGCCGCGTACTTCGATCGCGCGGCGGAGGCGTACGAGCTCGTCGTCGACAAGTTCGGCAAGAGGAGCAAGGACGACAAGGTCGCCTTCTCGCTCTACAACGCCGGCGTCCTGCGCCAGGCGCTCGGGCAGAACGACAAGGCGATCTCCCACTACCGCGAGTACGCGAAGGACTTCAAGGATCGCGACGACGCGGCCGACGTCGCGTTCCGCATCGGCGAGGTCTACGAGGCCTCCGGCGACGACGGCCACGCCGATCAAGCGTTCCGCGACTACGCCGCGCGCTTCCCGAACGGGCGCCGCGTGATCGAGGCGCACGTGCGCGCGGGTCGCACGTCGTTCCGGCTCGGCCAGCTCGGCCGCGCCGCGAAGGAGTTCGACGAGGCCGAGAAGATCTGGAAGCGCGCGTCGGGCAAGGACAAGGAAGCCGGCCGCGCGTGGGCCGCGGAGGCGCGCTACTACCAGGGCGAGCTGGTCTTCCGCGAGTACGAGAAGGTCTCGCTCGACGTGAAGCCGCGCGATCTCAACAAGACGCTCAAGAAGAAGGCGGCGCTGCTCGAGAAGGCGCAGAAGGTCTACTACGAGGTCGTCGACTACAAGGATCTCAAGTGGGCGACCGCCGCGCTCTATCGCATGGGCCAGGTCTACGACGGCTTCGCCGAGGGCCTGACCAACGCGCCGACGCCGGCCGGCTTGTCCGAGCCCGACAAGCAGGCCTATCGCGACGGCCTCGACTCGTTCGTGATCGACATCCAGGACAAGGCCGTGCAGCTCTACTCGACCGGCTACCAGAAGGCGATCGAGATGCAGGTCTACGATCAGTACACCGCCAAGCTGCGCGAGTCGCTCGGCCGTCTCGCGGCCGACAAGTTCCCGCCCGAGCGCGAATCGCGCGAGCGCGAGCGCGTCGGCGATCGCGCGCTCGACATCGACATGGTGGAAGAGGTCGCCCGATGAGATCCTTGATCTTGATCGCGGCGCTGACCGCGTGCGGCGGCGGCATCACCAAGCGCATCCAGTCGGGCGGCGGCGGCCATCAGGCGCCGAAGCTCGATCCCGTGAAGCCCGAGGCGATGCGCGAGTTCGAGGCCGCGATGCGCGCCTTGCGCCTCGGCGGTCCCGAGTCGCGCGAGACCGCGCACGATCGCCTCGAGAAGGCGGTGAAGCTCGAGCCGAAGCTGTGGGAGGCGTGGCACGACCTCGGCGCGATCGAGCTCGAGGACGGCGACGCCGACGCGGCCGTCGCCGACTTCTCGAAGGCGCTCGACGTCAACCCGGGCCACGCGCCGACGCGCCTCGCCCGCGCCGAGGCGAACCGCCGCGCCGGTCACGAGAAGGACGCGCGCGCCGATTACGAGGCGTCGCTGCGCGATCTCGCGGAGGACGATCCGCTGCGCAAGGACGCCGCCGCGCGCCTCGCGTCGATGTTGCGCGACGCGCGCCAGTACGACGACGCGGTCGCGGTCTTGCGCGACACGCTGCGCACGTCGGGCGCGAGCTCGCGCATCTACACCGAGCTCGGCCTCGTGTACCTCGCGCAGAAGCACGACGACCTCGCCGAGCTCGTGCTCCATCGCGCCGCCGAGCTCGGCCCGCAGGATCCCGCCGTCTACAACGCGGTCGCGCTGCTCGCGCTCGATCAAGGGAAGGCCCAGGAAGCGTTCGATCGCTTCGACTACGCGACGTCGCTCGACCCGAATTACCTCGACGCGCGTTTCAACAAGGCCACCGTCCTCCTCGACGCGGGTGACTACACGCGAGCCAAGTCGGAGCTCGTCGCGATCGTCGAAAAGGAGCCGAACGACCTCGCCGCGCAGGTCGCACTCGGCGTCGCGCAGCGCGGTCTCAAGGATCTCAAGGGAGCGCAGGCGTCATGGGACAAGGTCGTACACGAAGCTCCTCGCCACGCATCGGAGCGCGCGGACGCGCTCTGGAACCTCGTCATCTTGAAGGCCGACTTCCAACAGGATCAGGCCGGCGCGAAGTCGACGCTGGAGCAGTTCCTGCAAGATGCGCCGGGAGACCACCCGAAACGCCAAGCCGCCGAGCAGAAGCGGAAGGAGTTGGGGCTGTGAGCCCCGGGTCCAGAGCTATGTCCGTGGTACGTCGCCCCCATACGATCGCGATCTTGTTGGTGTGCTTGATGAGCACATCCGCGTACGCGCAAAAAGACAGACGATCGAATCCGGCGTCTTCGACGCCGGGGGCGAAACCCGGGCCCACGCCGGTGACCGCGCCTGATGCCACGCCGGGCCCCGCGAGGAAGCCCGGCAAGCCGAAGGTCTTCGACTTCACCGGCATCGACATCAGCGGTCAGAACCGATCGCCGCAGCTGCTCTACTTCCTCGAGCGCGCGAACGAGGAGCTCGAGCGCGCGTCGCTCGAGCGGCGCTCGTTCATCCCCGAGATGGTGCGCTCGATCGAGGAGGACAAGCTGTGAGCCGACTGCGCGCGGCGCTCATCTGGCACGACGAGGTCATGCAAGACCTCGTGCTCACCGATCCGGGCGCGGTGACGCTCGGCTCCGACGGGAGCACCACGTTCGTCACGCCGGAGATCGGGCTGCCGCCGGGCTTCGCGATCATCCGCCCCGGCTCGCGCGGCTACCTGCTGACGCTCGGCGAGAAGATGCGCGGCACGATCAGCATCGGCGGCGAGGAGCACTCGGTCTCCGAGTTCGTCGGTCGTTCGAACACCAACGGCTTCGCCGCGACCGCGATCGGCGGCAAGGACTGGGGCGTCGTCGATCTCGACGAGAGCGGCGTCCACAAGCTGTACTTCCAGTTCGTCCCGTACGAGGCGCCGCTGCCGCTCGCCGTGCTCGCGCTCGAGCTCTTGATGCCGGCGCTCGCGTTCTCGGTGATGCTCCACGCGATCCTCCTCGCGATCACGTATCGCTTCGAGTCCGACGGCGATCCGTTCACGTGGCCCGGCCCGCGCGCGTTGACCGGCAGCTACCTCGTCACGCGCATCGAGCCCGAGGAGAAGAAGCCCGAGCCGAAGGTCTCGCACCTCGAAGGCGCCGCGGCCGCGGCGTCGAAGGAAGGACAGAAGCAGAACGTCCAGAGCGCGACCAAGGGCAAGGAAGGCAAGGCCGGCGGCGAAGGCAAGGAGCCGCGCGCGCGCGATCCGAACGCGAAGGAAGACGAGAAGCCCGCGCCGCCGAAGGTCGCGCTGTTCGAGGACAAGAACCGGCGCGTGATCGACAACATCATCAACAAGGATCTGCCGGACCTCGGCAACTTCACCGGCCTGCCCGGTCCGAAGCAGCGCGGCGGCATCGGCTCGGGTCCCGGCAAGGGCACCGGCTTCGGTCCCGGTGAAGGCTCGGGCACCAAGCGCGACTCGAAGGGCAACGGCCCGGGCGGCGGCGGCTCCGTCGAGGGCGACTTCGTCTCGCAAGGACACACCGACGTCGGCGAGACGCGCGCGCCGAAAGGCAACGGCGGTACCGGCAGCGGCGTGAAGGAGGTCGCGGTGGTCGGCACCGGCAACGCGACCGGCGACTTCAACGGCCTGTCGAAGGACGAGATCGATCAGGTCGTGAAGCGGCGCGCGGGTCTGATCCGCACCTGCTACCAGAAGCAGCTCGACGTGAAGGGCAAGGCGCTGGGCGGCGGCAAGATCGTCATCCACTTCGTGATCGACGCCGGCGGCTCCGTCACGCAGACGGGCGTGCAGTCGTCGCAGATCAACGACGACGCGGTCGAGAGCTGCATCCGTCGCCAGATCTCCACCTTGAAGTTCCCCGCCAAGGGCGGCGCGATCGTGAACTACCCGTTCATCTTCAGCCAGGGGTGATGTATGCGCGCAGTCGGCCTCGCCTTCGTCATGTTCGCCGCGATCGGTTGCTCGGAAGATCCGCGCTACCTCGATCCCGCGCAGAACCTGGAGGTCGGCGCCGACCCGACGATGATGGGCATGCCGGCGACGGCGACGCTCACGCTGCCGATCCGCCTGCCGATCCAGAAGGACATGGACGAGGCGGCCGCGCTGCAGATGAAGTACCCGAACATCCAGATCCCGTACGTGCGCGTCGGTGATCTCGCGGTCGATCTCGAGTGGAGCGTGAAGAACCTGTCCGATCAGGACGGCGTCGCGTTCATCGATCTCAACGGCGCGAACGAGCTCTTCGCGTACGTGCCCGACAACTTCGTCGATCCGACCGACGACGAAGCCACGCCTCCGCCGCCGCTCATGGGCCACATCCCGATCCACGTCGCGAAGAACGGCCTCACCACCGGCGTGTTCCGCGAGGATCAGATCCGCGAGGCGTCGGTCGATCTCGACGCGATCACGCGCGGCAACGCCAACCCGTTCAAGATGATCCTCGCCCCCGGCGACGCCGATCAGCCGCAGTTCCAGCCGTCGACGCTGATCGACCCGACGATGCCGGATCTCGGCTCGATGCCGACCGGCGATCCGATCCCAGCCGAGGCGTACGCGCAGCTCGTGCGCTTCGACGTCGTCTTCAGCGCCGATCAGCACATGGTGATGGAGTACTCGGTGCGCGTGCGCGATCTCGGCGACCGCGGCCTGCTCCACGAGATGCTGCTCGACGCGCCCGCGGGCGAGCTGCAGGCGTTCGCCCCCGCAGTCTATACGCCGCAAGCGCCCCTCCAGTGATCGGACTTTGATACGATCGTCGTGATGAGACGCGCGATCGTGCTCGCCGCGCTCCTGGTGCCGCTCGCGGCGCACGCGCGCCCCGCGTCGACCGGTTTCTACACCGAGGCGGGCGCCGGTGCCGAAGGCTTCATCGGCTCGGCCGCGTCCGACGCGAAGATCGGCCCGGCGTTGTCGCTGCGGGTCGGTTGGGAGCCGTTCTCGTGGCTCGCGCTCGGCGTGCACCTCGACGGCGGCAACCACGAAGCGACGGTGCCGCCGCCGCCGACCGGCGAGTGGTTCCAGCTCTACCGCGCGCAAGCCGACGGCCGCCTCACCGCGCGCCTCGACACCGTCGCGATCTTCGTCGAGGGAGGCCTCGGCGCCGCGCTGGTGTCCTCGAACATCCTGCAGAAGGCCGGCCTCCTCGATCCCGGCGAGTCGACCACGATCTCGTTCGACGCGGGCGGCGGCTTCGAGTACCAGCTGCAGAACCGCCACTACGCCTTCGGCCTCGCCGCGAACTGGTGGGCGCTGCCCCAGTTCTCGAGCGCGCAGGGCGTCGAGGGCCGGCTCTACATCCGCTACACGTATTGAGATTGGGCCTCGGGCCTCAGGCCTCAGGCCTCGGCCCCGCAAGACGCGCGAGGTCTCGTCTCTGTTCTGGCCGAGGCCTGGGGCCCGAGGCCTGAGGCCCTATTCGGTCAGCGGCTCGTCGATGTCGTCGTCGAGATCGCGGCGCACGTCGTTGGCGGTCTCGTGCGCGGACCGCGGGCACTCGCGCATGATGCTGCGGAGCAGCGTGAAGCGCGTGAGCAGCGCGCGATCGAGCGCGTCCGAGCGATGGCCGTACGGATACGCGAAGACGATCGGCTCCCAGCCGTCGGCGCGCATCGCGGCGAGATCGGGATCGATCTCGTTCGCGAGGTAGGCGTCGACGCCGTGCTTGGCGGCGTACTGCGGCGCGTTCTCGTGGCGGGTCGAGTGGTACTCGATGTCGTGGCCGTCGTGGGCGAGCAGGCGCAGCTCGTCCTTCTGCTCGTCGGTGAGCGTGTCGTACTCGCCGACGAAGAAGGTCGCGCGCGCCTGGTAGCGGATGAAGACGTCCGCGATCTGCGCCCAGTGGTCGACGTACCAGTCGTCGAACGAGAACGCGAGGCGGGCCTCGCGCGGCACGCCGCTCGCGAGCTCGCGATAGGTGATCGTCGTCAGCCCGCGCGCGGTCGCGTCGCGCAGCACCATCTCGATCTTGTCGACGTCGACGGTCACGCCTGGATCGTGCGCGAACAGCTGCAGCACCTTGTGGTCGTCGTGCGCTCGATCGAGCGCCGCGTCGATCACGTCTCGATCGATGTGCGGCCACTCCATGCTCGCCGCGCACATCACGTGCTTGTCGCCGGGCAAGGCGAAGATGTCCTCGCGATCGGCGAGATCGAACGCGGGGCGACACGCCGCCACGACGATCAACACCAGCGCGCTCCGCATGAACGGAGCATGCAACGTCAGCGCAGCGCGGCTCTACCGAGCCCGATGAGATCGACTAGCAATCTCCGGAACGGCAGTGACGAATCCAACATCGCGAGCACGCTTGCCACACCTAGCCGCGCGCGCCACAAGAGCACGACGCCCGCCGGCAAGCCGAGCCCACCCGCCGCGAGCGCGCGCCGCGTCGAGCGCGCGAGGTCGGCCGCGTACCCGCGCGTCCAATGGAACGGCGCGGCGCCGGCGAACGGCGTCGCGAGCGCGCGCTCCCAATCGCGATGCGCGGTCGAGTGCAGCGCGTCGGCGCGGCGCAACAGCTTCATGTGCGCGAGCCCCATGCGGAAGCGCTCGGCGCCGGCGAACGCGTCGTCGTGCAAGATGCCGTACCAGAGCTCCTTGTCGCCGGCGGCGAGCTCGGGCGCGAGCGGCACCGCGCACCCGAAATCGAGGAAGCCGACCTTCACGCGATCGCCCGCGCGCGCGACGAGGTAGTTGCCCGGGTTGGGATCCGCGTTGAGGAGGCCGTGCACGAGCGGCGATCCGTACGCGAAGCGGAAGATCGCGGCGGCCGCCTGCGCGCGCGTGTCGGCGTCGGCGCTCGCGGTCTCGACCAGCGTCATGCCGCGCAGCCGCTCCATGGTCAGCACGCGCGCGGAGCTGAGCGACGTCTCGACGCGCGGCACGACGATCGCTTCGTCGCCCGCCCACGCGGCGCGGAACTTCTCGCACGCCGCTGCCTCGGCGCGATAGTCGAGCTCGCCGAGCACCGCCGCGCGCAGGGCCTCGAGCGCCGCGCCGTCGAGCGTCGCGCCGACCTCGCTGCCCGCGAGCTTGCGCACGAACGCCTCGCTCGCGACGTCCTCGCGCAAGGCCGCCGCGATCGCGGGGTACTGGATCTTCACGGCGTACTCGCTGCCGTCCTTGCCGGTCGCCGCGTGCACCTGCCCGAGCGACGCCGCCGCGATCGGGTTCGGATCCCACGACGCGAACAGCTGCTGCGGCGGCGCGCCGAGATCCTCCTCGATCACGCGCGAGACCTCGGCCGCGGTCACGCCGGGCGCGCGGTCCCACAGGTTCGCGAGCGCGGACCTGCCGGCGCCGGAGCCCTCGCCGAGCGCGCCCAGCGGATCGTACGCCGCGAGCTGCGCGACCTTCGCCATGCCGCCCTTGTGCTGCGCGGCGTGGCGCGCGAGCGCCTGCGCGGTCGCCTCCTCGACCACGCGATCGTCCTCGTCGGAGCCGGTCGGATCCGTCGTGAGGATCTGCTTCGCGCGCGCGAAGAACCGCGCGAGCCCGATCTTCGCCTCCGCCTTGGTGCGCTCCGACATCGCGCTAAGATGCTACCCCGCGGCGTTTCTTTGCGTCGCCGTGGTCGTGATCGCCGGGCGCTCGCCGCTCTCGTCGGCCCAGAACAGCTCGACCCGGTTCTTGCCGGACTTCTTCGCGCGATACAGCGCGCGATCGGCGCGCCGCACCAGATCCTCGACGGCGACCGCGCCGCTCTCCGGATACGCCGCGATGCCGAAGCTCGCGGTCACGCCGATCGCCGGGCCGCTGCCGCCCTCGGCGGTGACGCGCAGATCCGCGATCGCCGCGCGGATGCGCTCGGCTTGGTTGAGCGCCGCGACCATCTCGGTGCGCGGCAGGACGATCGCGATCTCCTCGCCGCCGTAGCGCGCCGCCGTGTCGACGCCGCGCATCTGCTGCTTCACGGTCTGCGCGACCGCGCGCAGCACGCGATCGCCGAGCAGGTGGCCGTGCGTGTCGTTCAGGTGCTTGAAGTCGTCGATGTCCATCATCACGACCGAGAACGGCTGGCCGTAGCGCTTCGAACGCTCGATCTCCTCCTCGATGCGCGCGTCGAAGTAGCGACGCACGAACAAGCCGGTGAGGCCGTCGACCATCGCCATCTCGTAGAGGTGCGCGTTCTGCAGCGCGGCCGCGACCTGCAGGCCGATCGACTCGAGCAAGCGGCGCTGCTCGGCGCCGAACGCGCCGGGCGCGCGGCTCTGGATCGCCAGCACGCCCTCGCAGCCGCCGTACATGAGGATCGGCACGCCCATCCACGAGCGCATGCCGTGCGGGCCGGGGCCGACGTCGATGTCGCTGTCGGCGAGATCCGGAATCGTGAGCGGCGCCTGGTGCTGGATCACCCAGCCGGTCGCGCCGTCGTTCCGGCCGGTGTACACGCGCGAGAACTCGTCGCGCTCGCGATCGAAGCAATCGACGACGAGACGCTTGTCGTCGCCGGCGTTGGCGCGGTGGACGAGCGCGAGCACCTCGGCCTCCGGAATCGCGCGCGTGGTCTCGCGCGCGACGGTCTCGACCAGCTCCTCGAGCTGCAGCGACGCCGCCAGCTGGCGCGCGCTCTGGTTCAGGATCTCGAGCTCGCCGACGCGGCGCCGCAACGCCGCGGTCGCGCGCGCGAGCCGGTTGAACAAGAAGCTGATCACGACGTAGATGCCCGACAGGAGCACCACGCCGAGCAGCGCGGTCGGCCGATAGATCAAGACGAGCACCGCGCCGAGCGGAAGCAGCGACGCCTCGCTGAGCATCGAGGGGATCGCGATCACCTTCACGTACGAGCGCAGGCTGCGTCCCATCAGCACCGCGCGCGCGCCCTGCAGCGTGTAGTGCGTGACGAGCAGCGCGACGCCGACGCCGCAGACGACCAGCGCGATCGCCCCCGACGAGCGCGACAGCAGATCGAAGCGATCGACGTCGAACAGCTCCGCGCACACCATCACGAGCGCGCCGGTCATGCCGCCGAAGTAGAAGACGTAGCCGAGCTCGTCGGCGATCGATTGGTTCGCGAGGCGCCCGCGGCGCGCCGCCGAGCCGATGCGGAACAGCGAATCGATCGTCAGCGCGATCGCGACCAAGCGCCCGGCGGGCAGCGAGCCGAGGATCATCGCGGACGCGACGAAGTACGCCGCGTCGAGCGCGATCACGCGCTCGGGCACCGGGTGATACGCGAGCCCGCGGCCCGCGAGGATCACGCCGAGGAACAGGAGGAACGTCCAGATCTCGTTGCCGACCGGCGGCGCCGGCGCGAGGCCGAGCCACGGCGCCGCGATCAGCAGCGCCCAACCGAGCGCGCCGAGCAGGACGCTGAAGCCCAGCGCTCGACGGTGTGGCAGTGGTCGGGTCATCCTCGCGTGGGCTCTACCATCGAACGGCTGTAGGTCGTAAGCCTTTCGATCTATCAGGCCGTGAGCGATCTTCGACTCGCGGCGGAGCCATCTGACCCCATCGCTGTGACGATCACAGGAACCGAAAACGCGAACGCGGCCCGCCACCTTCTGGTGGAGCGGGCCGCGGCAGGCGGTCCGTGGATCAGCAGCTCAGATGTCGATGATCATCACGCCCCGTTCGCTCTCCGGGGGGGCCTGGGTCGGTACCTTCGTGTCGCTGTCGCGACCGCGCGGAGTCTCGAGCGGCATCTCGATCCGCCGCTCTTGCTCGCGCCGCTTTTCTTCCTCGCGGCGAAGGATTTCGTCGATGATCCACGGGTCCAGCATGGCTCAACCGCCTTTCCTTCTTCTCTAAGGACGGTGTCTGTGGATAGCAAATTCTACTTTGACTGAACCACCTCGCTCGGCGCCTACGTCCCGATCCTGGTGCAATCTACGGGCCCCGAGGGCCACGGTTACCGTCCTTATTGTAACGCACGGGAACGCCTGGAGGTCCACCGAATGGCGGTGGTTTCGATGCGGCGATGCGACGACCCAGTTGCGACACCGAGGAAGCTGGTTGCTCCCTCCGGATTTCCGCTCCCGTGTCTCAAATCCGCACACTTCCCGGAGAATCGACCGTGTCCGCGGTCTGTTGACCTTTTTGCGTACCCGGTGACTCAAACCGGCGCAGGACGCCCCGGGGGATCTCACTATGTGCGCTCGCTGCCGCGACGCGGTCAGTCGAGGTCCTTGAGCTTCCATGCGCCGTCTTCGCGCACGAACTTCACCTCGTTCCGCTCGCCGTAGCTCATGCGCGCCTCGTTGCCCTTCTCCACGATCGGCGCGTCGACGTTCGCCTCGAGCATGTTCATGAGGACCTCGGTCTGCTCGCGCGACTGGCCCTCGAACTGATCCTTCATCTTCGCGACGTCCATGTGCTCGCGATACTTGTCGGGCAGGAAGCGCAGCATCACGTCCCAGCGCTGCAGGCGATACGCGCGCAGGAACGATCGCAGCGCGGCGTGCGGCGTCGACTGATCGTAGAACGCGAGCGGATCGGACGCGATCCGCCAGTGGCCGTTCTCCTGGACGAGGCGCATCGAATCGCCGAGCCCGTACGCGAGCTCGGCGGAGACCTCGAGGTGCTCGTGGCGGCCGTCGAGGCGCGCGGCGGTGTCCTGCACCTCGCGCGGGTTGTCCTTGAGCATCCGCACGAACTCGTCGCGCGAGACCTTGGCGCGGAACGACGACGACATCAGCGCGTACGCCGCGTCGAAGTCCTGCGCGTGCAGCGCGTGCGCGTACGAATCGAGCGCCATGTCGGGGCCCGTGTGCGGTCCGCACGCCGCCAACCCGAACGCGATCACCAGCGCGAGCCGCTTCATCGACGTCGGTTATAGCGCTGCGGGGGGCGCGCTGCCATACACGCGCCCCGCGCGGATCATGAGCAGCACGGCGACGACGACCATGCCGGTGTTGGCGAGCATCGCGGTGGTCAGGCTCGTGCGCCCCGCGACGATGCCGATCAGCCACCAGCCCGGCGCGGTGCCGAGCGCGTGCATCGAGAAGATCACCAGCGACTGCGCGGTCGCGGCGCGCCCACCGGTCGCGAGGTCGTCGACCGACGCCGCGATCGGCCCGTGGTACCAGGACACGAAGAACATCGTGAGCACCGCACCGACGTAGAGGAGCGGGCCCGGCTGCGCCTCGATGCACACGATCGCGCACGGCACGGTGAGCCCGAGCCCGAGCACGATCGCGTAGAGCCGGCCGGCGCGGTGGCGCACGCGCAGCCGATCGCCGATGCGCCCGCCGGTGATCACGCCGGCGAGCGCGCCGATGATCGACACGCCGAGCACCTGGGTCGCGCTCTCCTTCGACATGTGCCGCTCGGTCTGCAGGAAGTCGAGCAACCAGCCGAGGTAGCCGCCGGTCGCGAAGGCCATCGCGGTCGACGACGCCGCGAGCCATCGCAACGGTCGGATCGAGAGCAGCTCGCGCGCGTCGGCGAGGAACGCGCGGGCGCCGCCACTCGCCGCGGCCCCGGTGCGCTTGGGCGCGACCGGCAGGATCGCGATCACGCCGACGAGGATCGCCGCCGGGATCGCGAACGCATAGAACGCGCCGGGAAAGCCGAGCCCCGCGCCGACGCCGAAGCCGGCGACGCCGCCGAGGATCAGGCCGAGGTTGAAGAGCGCGAGCGCGATCGCCTTCTTCGGGCCGTCGAAGGCTTCGCCGAGGATCGAGTTCGCGACCGGCACGACCGCGGCGGTGCCGAGCCCCGAGATCGCGCGCGCGGCGGCGAGCGACGCGACGTGGCCGGCGACCGCGGCCGCGGCGGCGCCGATCGACGCGAGCCCCATGCCGAGCGCGATCAAGCGGCGGCGGTCGAAGCGATCGCCGGCCCAGCCCATCGGCAAGGTCGCCGCGGCGTGCGCGAACATGTACGTGAAGCCGATGAAGCCGAGCTCGCCGTCGGTGAAGCCGAACTTCGCGCGCAGCTCGGGGTAGAGCGGCTGGAACGAGTTACGCAGGCCGTAGTTGACGAGGTTCGCGAACGCGAGCACGCCGAGCGCGTACCAGGCGGCGCGGCGCGAGATCACGGCGTCTCGTTCTTCTCTTCGGGCGGCATCGGCGCGCCCTCGGCGGGCGAGATCGACCAGCGCAGCGAGTAGTCGCGCGGCTCGCCGGTGTCCTTCTTGTCGGCCTTCGCCTCGATCTTGATCCGCACCGACGTGTTGGCGGGGATCGTCACGCCCGAGAGGTGCTCGCGCTCGCCGACCTTGCCGTTGTCGGCGGTCGCGAGGAGGTGACCGTCTTGCGCGTGCGCCTCGACGACGATGTCGGTGCCGCTCGGCGCCTCGACCGAGACGTCGAGCAGCTGATCGCCGTCGCCGGCGTCGAGCGAGAACCAGTCGACGTCGCCGGCGGTGTGCGCGGCGCGCATCGTGCCGCTGTCGGCGGTCGGCACCACGCGCAGCGGCGTCGCCTTGTCGATCGCGTCGTTCGGCTCGGCCTCTTCGTCGAGATCGAGCAAGCGGCCCGCGACGTGGAGCGTGTACGCGTCGACCGGGTTCGACTTGTCGGCGCTGATCTTCAGGTAGTGATACGGCGGTTGCCCGTCGGCGACCGCGGCGAGCAGGCTCTTCACGCTGACCGCGCCGCCGCGCACGCCGCGCCGCACGAGCAGGCTCTTGCCACTGCCGTCGAGGACCTCGAGCGTCAAGGCGACGCCGGGCACCGCCGCGAGATCGAGATCGAGCGCGTTGCGCTGGCCGAGGCCTTCGAGCGAGAGCTTCCAGACGTCGACGTCGCCGGCCCAGCCGATCCAGCCCTTCACGGTATCGCCGAGGAAGACGTCCGACGCCGCGCCGGCGTCGTTGTCGGGCTCGCGCTCGGTGAGATCGGCGGGCGCGACCAGCTGCGCGGTGACGTGATACGGCGTCGATTCCTCGACGGCGCCGGCGTCGATCGCGGCCGGAGGCGGCGCGCCCTTCCTCTTGGGCGGCTTCTTCGCGGGCTTCACGAACGGCTTCACGACGACGAACCAGTCGCCCTTGGTCAGCCCGAGGTTCGGCGCGCCCTCGCTCGTCTTCGCCGGTCCGCGATCGGACTTCGCGACGACCTCGCCCGACGCGTTCTGCACCTCCATGATCAGGTCGACCGTGTCGAGCGCGTCGGTCTGGATCGACACCATGCCCGGCGCGTCGAGGTGCAGCGCGAACACGTCGACGTCGGCGTCGCCGGCGATCGTGCCCTGCGCGCCCGCGCCCAGCGCGAGCGCGGTCGCGTGATCGCGATCGTCGTTCGGCTCGCTCTCGGCGGTGTAGTGGATCTCGCCGCCGCCGCTGCCGACCGGATGCTCGACGACCGCGACCGGCGCGCCGCCGTCCTTCGCGCGCTGGATCGTGTTCTTGCCGCCCTTGCACGCGGCGAGCACCACGATCGCGATCGCGAGGTGACGGGTCATGGCCGATTCGCGACGGTCGCCATGAACTCGGCCTGCGAGACGACGGCGCCGTCGACCTTGCACTCGCCCTTGGCCTTGAAGATCTTCCCCTTGCGCAGCGGCACGACCTCGATCACGAGCTGGTCGCCGGGCACCACGGGCTTCCTGAACTTCACGCCGTCGATCGTCATGAAGTAGACGACCTGTTTGACCGCGTCGAAGTCGATGATCTTGGACGCGAGGATCGCGCCCGCCTGCGCCATCGCCTCGACCTGCAGCACGCCCGGCATGACCGGCGCGCCGGGGAAGTGGCCCTGGAAATACGGCTCGCCGAACGAGACGTTCTTGATCGCGACCACCTTCTCGTCCGTCAGCTCGACGACCTTGTCGATGAGCAAGAACGGGAAGCGATGCGGCAGCTTCTCGAGGATCTGCTGCGGCGAGAGGACCGACATGTCCCCTCTTAACACGCCGGCCTACCTATTTCATTTTCGCGTTGAGCTTGTCGGTGAGGTCGAGGGTCTTGTCGACCCACAGCACGGAGCCGCGCTCGACGATGAGGTCGACGCCTTCCTGCTTCGCGATGTCCTCGATGATCGGGTTCGCCTGCTTGAGGATGTCCTGCACCAAGGTCGCGCGCTGACCGGCGAGCTCGCGCTCGGCCTTGGCCGCCGCCGTCTGCAGATCGACGAACTTCTTCTCGAGGTCGTCGCGCTTCTGCTTGAGCACGTCGGGCTTGTACATCGACGCCTGCTTGTCGAGATCGGCGGCGTCCTTCTCGAGCTCCTTCTGCTGCTTCGCGAGCTCGGCCTCCTTGGCCTGGCGCGCCTTGTCGAACTTGTCCGACGCGCGCTTGCCGGCCGGGGTCTCGTAGAGCGTCTTCTCGATGTCGATGACGCCGATCTTGGTCGCGGTCGACCCGCCGGCCGCGGCGGCGAACGAGGCGGCGACGAACGGCGACACGGCGACACCACAGCCGAGGACGGCGAGGACGAGCGAGAGGCGCTTCATGAGGCTTCCTTAATCCAGAACGGCTGCAGGAGCTAGAAGAAGTTTCCGATGGTGAACTCGAACACCAACGGCTGCTCCTTGCCCTGTGGGCCATCGTCCTGACGATCCAAGGGGATGCCCCATTCAAACCGCAGCGGACCGATCGGGGAGAACCAGCGGAAGCCGAAGCCCACGGACTTACGGATGCTCGTCGGCAAGTCCTCGAAGCGGAAGCACGGATCGAACTTCGGCGAGATCGCGCTCGACGGGTTCTTGCGATCCGGGTCGGCGCAGTAGCGGTTCTCGAGGTTGTACGCGTTGCCCATGTCGAAGAAGACGACGCCCGAGATGCCGACCTTCTTGAACAGCGGGAACTCGATCTCGCTGTTCCAGATGACCTGCATGTTGCCGCCGAGCGGCAGGCGCCCGAGCGCCTGGCCGGGCTCGCCGGGGTTGGTGATGCGCAGGACCGGACCGAGCGAGCGCGGCGCGAAGCCGCGCACGTCGTAGATGCCACCGATCAAGTAGCGCTCGCTGATCGGCACGCCGAGGTTGTTGCGCGACGTCGTCACGCCGACCTCGGCGTTGATCTTCAAGACGAACGGACCGAACAGCGGGTGGTAGTGGCGGATGAACCCGCCGTAGCGGATGAACTCGTTGTCCGACGCCGTCCACTTGCCCGCGTATTCGGCGAAGACCTGCTCGTACCAACCGGCGGACGGGAACAGGCGGTTGTTGCGCGAGTCCCACGAGATCGACGCGCGCAAGGACGAGGTCACGCCGCCGCGGAACAGGTTCGCGACCGACTCGGCCTGGATCGGCGTCGACGACGCACCGAAGGTCGACAGGCCGAAGTTGCCGGTCGTGATGTTGACGTCCTCGAGCTTGTACGTGAGGAACGCGTGCGCCTCGTACGACAGCGGATAGCCCCACGTGAGATCGCCGCCGGTCGCGTTGCGCGCGAACGTGCCGAAGCCGCGCGCCTGGTTGTAGAGGTCGAACGCGAACGTCCACTGGGTGTCGAGCAGGTACGGCTCGACGAAGCGCAGGAGGAACAGCTGGCGCAGGCTCGACAGCTGCGCCTGCAAGGCGAGGGTCTGGCCGCGGCCGAACAGGTTGTTCTGCGAGATCTGCGCCTGCGCGATGAAGTTCTCGACCGACGAGAAGCCGGCGCCGATCTGGAACGTGCCGGTCGGACGCTCGCTGACCTCGACGTTCACCTCGACGAACTCGTCGGACGAGCCGCGCTTGGTCGAGATGTCGACCTTCTCGAAGAAGCCGAGCGCGGTGATGCGGCGCTTCGACTCGTCGAGGTTGGTCTGGTTGAAGAGCTCGCCCTCCGAGATCTTCATCTCGCGGCGGATCACCTTGTCGCGCGTCTTCGCGTTGCCGCGGATGTTGATGCGCTCGAAGTACGCCTTCTTGCCGCGCGCGACCTCGATCGACAGATCGATCGTGTGCTGCTCGAGGTGCACCTTCGTCATCGGCAGGATGTTCGCGTACGCGTACCCCTGGTCCATGTAGAACGCGGCGATGGCGTCGCGGTCCTCCGCGATCTTGGTGCGAGAGAACTTGTCGCCCGGCTTGATGTGCATCTTCTTCAAGTGGCTGTCGGCGTCGCCGATCAGATCGCCCTTGAACTCGATCTTCCCGATCGTGAAGACCGGCCCCTCGTCGATCGGGATCGAGAGGTACATGTACTTCTTGTCGCGCGAGAGCCGGAGCTGCGGCGTGCCGATCTTGACGTTGGCGTAGCCGCGGTCCCAGTAGTGCGCGCTGATGATCAAGAGGTCGCGATCGAACGCCTCCTGGTTGAAGGTGCCCGAGTCGTTCAGGAACGACAGCGCGCCGGCGCGGCGGGTCGCGATCAGGTTGCGGAGCTCGTCGTCGGAGAACGCGGTGTTGCCGATGAAGGTGACCTCGCGGATCTCGACCTTCGAGCGCTCGTTCACGACGAAGTAGACGTCGACCTCGGCCTCGTTGACCGGCTTGATCTCGTAGTCGATCGTCGCCAGGTAGAAGCCCTTCTCGACGTAGAGGTCCGCGATCTTGTCGCGGTTCTTCTTCACCTTCGCGATGTCGAGGATGGTGTCGAGCTGGAGATCGATCACCTCGTTGATCTTCGAGAGCTCGACCTCGTCGTTGCCGGCGACCAGCACCTTGCGGACCGAGGGCTTCTCCTTGACCGCGAAGGTCAGCTCGAGGCCGCCGCCCGGCTCGACCTGAGCCTCGACGGTGATGTCCTCGAAGAAGCCCATCTTCCACATCGCGCGCAGGTCTTCGCGCAGCTTGCCGGTGTCGAGCACCGCGCCGACGCGGGTGAGGAGGTTGACGCGGATCGCGTCGTCCTCGACCTTGCGGTTGCCGCGGAACTGGATGCGATCGACGGGGCGGCCGGCGAGCCGCGGGATGTCGCCGCCGAGCGGATCGATCGAGTCGATCGCGCCGGATGGCGCGCCCGTCGCCGAGCCCTGCCCTCCGCCCGGCGCGTCGTCACCTTGTGCGAACGCGGGGCTCGCGCTCGCGACCACCAGCAGGATCAAGAGCGCGCGCTTCACGCGTCGCTCCCTTCCTCTGCAGGTGACGCGGCAGGATCCGAGGTCGGCGCGAGCGGGCCGTCGCCGCCGGCGTTCGGGCCCGGCTCGTGCGGAGCAGCGGGCAGCTTGGGGAAGCCGTTGTGGTCCGACTCGGTCAGGCGACCGCCGTCGTCCATACGCAGACACTTCGGCATCAGCGCGGCGAGCTCCGGGTTGTGCGTCACGATCAGCAAGGTGGAGCCGCGCTCCTGGTTGAGCTCGACGAAGAGCTTGTGGATCTCTTCGCCGGTCTTGCGGTCGAGGTTGCCGGTCGGCTCGTCGGCGAGGAGGAGCGCCGGCTCGAGCACCATCGCGCGCGCGAGCGCGACGCGCTGCTGCTCGCCGCCCGACAGCTCGCTCGGCTTGTGCGTGAGCCGCTTGGCGAGACCGACGCGGCTCAAGATGTCGACGGCCTTGCGCCGCGCGAGCGCGCGCGGGACGCGCTGGATCAGCGCCGGCATCATCACGTTCTCCTCGGCGGTGAACTCGGGGAGCAGGTGATGGAACTGGAACACGAAGCCGATCTTGCGATTGCGGAAGTCGGACAGGCGCGTCGCGCCCATCTGCGTGAGGTCTTCGCCGTCGAAGCGGATCGTGCCGCTGGTCGGGAGATCGAGCGTGCCGAGGATCTGCAGGAACGTCGACTTGCCGACGCCGGACGCGCCGACGACGGCGACCATGTCGCCCGGCATCAGCGAGAGGTTGACGTCGCGGAGCACGCTCAGGCGGACGCCGCCGTGCAGGTACTCCTTGCAGAGCTCGACGACCTCGACCCGGGCGCCGAGGCCGCGCTCGCCGGCGATCGTGCGGATGGGGGGCAGCTCGGCGCGAGGAGCGCTGGATTCGAGGGGTTCGGTCACGACAATCCCGAAAGAGGGCGGCAACTTACTTGTGCGGGTCTAGCCTGTCAACGCGCTTGGACCGGCGTTCTCGCCCACGAGTTGCCTGGAGATCGGGGTGCGAGCCATCCTCGCGTCGTGTCCGATCCCGTGATCCGCAAGGCCGAGCCCGAAGACGGGCCGGCGTTCCTGTCCCTCGTCCGCGCCCTCGCCGACTTCGAGAAGCTCCCGCCGCCCGACCAGGACGCCGAGGCGCGGCTCCTCGAGCACGCGTTCGGCGATTCACCGCGCTACGAGCTGTTCGTCGCGACGATCGATCGCGATGTCGTCGCGTACGCCGCGACGTTCATGTCGTACTCGACGTTCCTCGCCAAGCCGTCGCTCTACCTCGAGGACCTGTTCGTCGCGCCGCGCGCGCGACGGCGCGGGGTCGCGACCGCGATGCTCGCGCACCTCGAGGCGGTCGCGCGCGCGCGCGGATGCGGCCGCTTCGAGTGGACCGTGCTCGACTGGAACGTCGACGCGCAGAAGCTCTACCTCGGCATCGGCGCGGAGCTGATGCACGAGTGGAAGCTCGTGCGCAAAGTGCTCTAGAGATTGAACGACGCGCCGAGCGTCAGCATGTTCGCGTCGCCGGTCGCGGTCGTGTTGCCGCGCTTGAAGGTGTCGGCGTGGCGCGTGTAATCGAGCCAGACCGACGCGCCGGCGAGGTACGTGTCGAGCTTGTACTCGACGCCCAGGCCGCCCGTCCACCCGTTGCCGTCGAGGCCCTTCACCGACGAGCCCGACGGCGGCGACAGCCACGTGTGCTCGAGGCCGAGGCGGACGTAGCCGTTCACGAGCGGGACGATCGGGAGATCGAGCTTGGCGACCGCGACGGTCGACACCGCGCTCCAGTCGCCGCCGTAGGTCACGCCGTAGTAGTTGAGGCCGCCGGCGAACGAGACGATGCCGAAGGTCTTGCCCATCTCGAGGCGCCCCGACATCTGGCCGTCGGAGCCGAAGTCGCTGATCGCGCCTCCGGTCGAGGCGCTCGTGCCGATGCCGCCGCTGACGTACAAGCCGCTGGTCCCGGCGTGGGCGGCGGTTCCGAGGAGCGCGAGCGCGACGAGCGAGGCGGCCATCGACTTCATACGCGCGCAGGTCACTGCAGCCGGCGTGCCGCGCGGCAAGCCCGCGTCAGCTCATGGAACCGAGCGCCGCGTGTCGCCCTGCGTTCACGAAAAACCGCGATCTGCGTGTCGCAGCAGCACAGATATCCAGCCGCTCAATCGTGGCGGAGGCCCTGCGCGGGGCGCAGGCGCGCGGCGACGAACGCGGGATAGATCGTCGCGCCGACGCTGATCACGATGCCGGCGGCCGCGATCGCGATCACGGAGCTGGGCTCGACGTGGATCGGGAGCTGATCGATGTAATAGACGTCCGGGTTGAGCGGCAGGCCCCAGGTCGCCGCGACCCAGCAGAGGCCGAGCCCCCACACGACGCCGAGCACGGTGCCGATGAGGCCGATGAAGAAGCCCTGCGTGACGAACAGGAACATCACGCCGCGATCGCTCGCGCCGAGCGTCTTGAGCAGCGCGATCTCCTTCGCCTTCTCGACGACGACCATGATCAGGTTGCCGATGATCGAGAACGACGCGACGAGGATCGTGATCGCGAGGACGAGGAACATCGCGATCTTCTCGAGCTTGAGCGCCGAGAACAGGTTGCGATTGAGCTCCTTCCAATCGCGCACCGTGTAGTCGGGGCCGATCGCGGCTTGGATCGCGGCGCCGACGTCGTCGGTCGCGTTGGGGTTGTCGAGCCGGACCTCGATGCCGTCGACGGCGTCGCCGAGATCGAGGAACTCCTGCAGCGAATCGAGCGGCACGTAGACGAACTTCAGGTCGTACTCGTACATGCCCGTGTAGAAGATGCCGGCGACGCGGAAGTCGCGGTGGTACGGCATCGGGTTGCCGTTGGCGTCGGGGTTCGAGGGATCGGAGAGCGGCGAGACGACGCGCACCTCTTCGCCGACGTACATGTGGATCGTCTTGACCAGCTCCTTGCCGACGAGGATGCCGGGCAAGGACGCGGTGCGCCCGTTGTCGTGCGGGTTCTCGTCGTCGATCACGACCGAGTTGTCGATCGTGGTGCCGCCCATCGGGATCGCCAGCGTATGGACCGTGTTCTCCTGAGCCTGTCGAAGGGCCGAGCCGGTGCCGATGATCTCCTTCGCGTCGCCGCCGTAGCTCGGATCGGGCTCCGGCGCGGCCTTGCTGTAATCGATCGGCTCCGGCGTCTGCACGGGCGATCCGAAATCGCCGGGCGCCGGATCGACGACCACGTCGCCGCCCGAGAAGTCGACCGGCGGCGCGCCGCCCGGCATGTCGCTCGGCGCAGGATCGGTGACGTTCGATCCGCTGCCGCTGCCGGCCGGCGCGACCGGCGGAAGGACGAGATCGTCCTTGGTCTCCGGATAGAGGCGCTTCATCGCCTTCTCGTGATCCTCGACGTCCTTGACCAGCTTCGTCACCTTCCCGACCTTGTCGGGATCGATGCCCTTGATGATCACGGTCGCGTAGTTGTTGTTCGCCGCGATCACCGCCTCGCTCGTCACGAACGGCATCGACGCGATCACGCCCGGCACGTGATCGATCTCGTCCTCGACCTTCTTCCACTCGACGAACGGCTTCGAATCGCCCTCGTCGGGCGAGATCTTGGTCACCTGGATGTGCGCGTTCGAGCCGAGGATCTTGTTCTGCAGATCGTTCTCGAAGCCGCTCATCACCGACAGCACGATCACGAGCGCCATCACGCCGATCCACACGCCCCCGATCGGCACCGTCGTGAAGAACGTGAAGTAGTAGCGGATCACGCCGAACAGCGCGACGATCAGCGCGAGCACGCCGGCGATCACGCCGACCAAGAGCCACGCGAAGTAGTAGCCGTCGGGCACTTCGGGCCGCTGGATCAGGATCAAGGTCGACGCGAACAGCGCGAGCGCGAGGAACGCGGACAGCGCCGAGACGAGCTTCATCGCGGGCGACCACGTCTTCGTGCGATCGAGGAAGATGCGCCAGCCGCCGGTGACGGCGGCGATCGCGACCAGCCCGAGCGCGATCCAGCCGACGTACTCGTAGACCGTGGCGCCGCGGGCGACGCCGGTGAAGCCGCGCGGCGCGGTGACGAACCAACGCGCGGCGATCTCCATCCCGGTCGCGCTGACGACGTAGCCCGCGACGATGCGCGCGAGCCCGGCGCCGACCCGCCGCGTGAGGAGCCACGACCCGAACGCGGCGAGCGCGAACACGGTGCCGCTGACGCCGAGCAGCCCGCGCGCGATCAAGATCCAGTGCTGCGACGGGATCACGTTCTGCTCGAAGAACGCGCCCGGCTGCGGGCGCTTCACGAACAAGCACAGCGCGATGTTCTTCGCGGCGACGGCGAGCAGCAAGACGGCCAACCAGACGGCGATCCGGCTCACCTTGCGCGGGCGCGCCATCAGGTAGCGCCACGCGACGAAGGATTGGAAGCCGCCTGGGGTCATTCGGGCCGCATCAGCGGGAAGAGGATCACGTCGCGGATCGACGGTTGCCCGGTGAGGAGCATGGTCAAGCGATCGATGCCGACGCCCTCGCCTGCGGTCGGCGGCATGCCGACCTCGAGCGCGCGGCAGTAGTCCTCGTCGTAGTCCATCGTCTCGTGCGCGCCGGCGGTCTTCGCCGCGACCTGCGCGACGAAGCGCGCGCGCTGATCTTCCGGATCGTTCAGCTCGCTGAACGCGTTCGCGATCTCGCGGCCGTTGATGAACAGCTCGAAGCGATCGCAGAACGCGGGATCGGCGTCGCTGCGGCGCGCGAGCGGCGAGACGGCGACCGGGAACTCGGTCAAGAACGTCGGCTGCACGAGCTGCGCTTCGGCGGTGGCTTCGAACACGAGGTACCCGAGGTGGCCCGCGCGGGCGCGCGCGGTGTCCCGATCGGGATAGCGCTCGATCACCTGTCGCGCCACCTCCGGGCGACGAGCGACGTCCGCGAACGCCGCGATCGTCGCGCCGACGTCCGTTTCGGGACCGGCGCCCTCGAGGAGCACGCGGATGACCTCATTGGCGGGCACGCCGCGCGCGACCGCGATCTCGGCGCCGCGCAGCGGATCGTCGAAGAGCGCTTCGGTTTCGGACGCGGGCACCTTGCCGAGCTCGCGCACCGCGTCGCGGATCGAGATGCGGCGCCACGGCGCCGCGAGCTCGATCTCGGTGCCGTCTTGCATGACCTTGGTCGCGCCGTTCACGTCGTGGACGAGCCCGACCACCATCTCCTCGGTCAGATCCATGAGGTCGCGATAGTTCGCGTACGCCATGTAGAACTCGAGCATCGTGAACTCGGGGTTGTGCTGGCGCGACAGGCCCTCGTTGCGGAAGTTGCGGTTGATCTCGTAGACGCGCTCGAGCCCGCCGACGACCAGGCGCTTCAAGTAGAGCTCCGGCGCGATGCGCATGTAGAGCTTCATGTCGAGCGCGTTGTGGTGCGTGACGAACGGCTTCGCCGCGGCGCCGCCGATGATCGGGTGCATCATCGGCGTCTCGACCTCGAGGAAGCGGCGCGCGTCGAGGAAGCTGCGGATGCCGCGCACGATCTGCGAGCGCTTGCGGAAGACGTCGCGCACCTCCGGCGAGACCGCGAGATCGACGTAGCGCTGGCGATAGCGCGCCTCGACGTCGGTGAGGCCGTGCCACTTGTCGGGCAGCGGGCGCAGCGACTTCGTGAGCACGTGGAGGCGCGTCGCGAGCACCGACATCTCGCCGCGCTTGGTCCAGAACACGCTGCCCTCGGCGAGCACGATGTCGCCCGAGTCGACCTGCGGCAGCGTGGTCTCGAAGTCGTCCTTGTCGAGCGCGTCGACGTTCAGATAGAGCTGGAGGTCGCCGCTGGTGTCGCGGATCGGCGCGAACACGGTCTTGCCGAAGCCGCGCTTCGCCATCACGCGACCCGCGACCTTCACGACCTCGCCGTCGACGGGCGTGATCTCCGCGTTCGGCGTCGCCGGCTTGGTCGCCTCGTAGCGCGCGCGGACCTCGGCGATCGTGTGCGACGGACGCAGATCGTTGCGGTACGGATGCTTGCCGGCGCGCGCGAGCGCGGCGGCCTTGTCCTTCCGCTCGCCGATGATGCGGTCGAGGGTGGACTCGGGGGCGGCGTCGGGCGCGCGGGACGACATGGCGGCGCGAATCTAAACGAAACGCCTCCCTCGTGCTATGAGCGTTCTGCGATGAAAGCTGCGTGGTTGCTCCTCGCGCTCGCCGCCTGCGAGAAGGTCGGGCCCGGGATCGTCGCCGAAGGTTCTTCGTGCGCGTCGCCTCGCGGAGAGCGCCGCGGCGCGCTCGTGTGGAGCGAAGACGACTACGATCAGGCGCGCGCGTGCGCCGCCGAGCGCAAGGTGCCGCTGGTCGTCGATCTATGGGCGCCGTGGTGCCACACGTGCCTGTCGATGTCGCAGTACGTCTTGACCGATCCGGCGTTCGCGCCGTTCGCGGATCGCTTCGTCTTCGTCGGGATCGACACCGACAAGCCCTCCAACGCGGCGGTCGTCGCGAAGCTGCCGCAGAACGTGTGGCCGACCTACTTCGTGCTGTCGCCCGACGACGAGACGATCGAGGCGCGCTTCGAGGGCGCGGCGACCGTGCGGCAGTGGCGCGAGTTCCTCGGCCAAGGCGAGAGCGCGTACGCGGCGAACGACTTGCCCGAGGGCTCGCCGCTCGCGCACGTGCGCAACGGCGATCGCGCAATGGTCGCGCACGATCTCGCGGCGGCGGATCGCGAGTACGGCGCGGCGCTCGCGATGGCGCCGGCCGACTGGCCGCGCCGGCCCGACGTGCTGGTCTCGCAGATCGGCGCGCGCTACAAGCGCGGCGAGATCGCGGGCTGCCTCGAGCTCGGCCTCGCGGCGCTCGATCAGACCGGGCGCTCGTCGAGCGTGACCGACTTCCTGGTCTGGGCCCTGCGCTGCGCCGACGAGCGCGAGAAGGACGCGCCCGAGCGCGCGCGCGCGATGCGCGAAGCGGCGGCCGCGCGGCTCACCGACATCACGCACGATCCGTCGACGCCGCTGTCGGTCGATGATCGCAGCGATGCGCTCGCGAACCTGCGCGAGCTCGAGGACCAGCTCGGCCATCACGACCTCGCGCTCGCCGCCGCCGAGCAGCAGCGCGCGCTGCTCGACGACGCCGCCAACCACGCGCCCTCGCCCGCCGCCGCCGGCACGTTCAACTACCAGCGCGGCGACGTCTACGTGTATCTCGGGCGTCCGCTCGACATCGTGCCGGCGCTCGAGGCCTCGGCGCGCGCGCTGCCCGACGACTACGATCCGCCGTATCGCCTCGCGTGGGTCTTGCTGAAAGCGAACCAGCCCGACGAAGCGAAGATCTGGATCGATCACGCGGCGCAGCTCGCGTACGGCCCCCGCAAGGCGCGCGTGTTGTCGCTCGCCGCCGACATCGCGAAGGCGCGCGGCGATCACGACGGTGAGAAGTCGCTGCGCGCGGCGGTGGTCGCGCAGTACGAGTCGCTGCCACCCGGCCAGGTGTCGGCCGACACGATCGCGAAGGCCAAGTCCGCGTTGGCGGCCTTGGATCGCTAGCTGGCCGCGGCCAGGCCTCGTGCCTTTTCACATGCTTGCTGCGACCAGCGCGCGCGCCGCGCTCCTTCGAGCATGAAGCAAAAGACGGTCACCAAGCTGCCCATCCGCATCGAGTCGATCCGCCCGCTCTCGCAGGACGCCCTGCGCAGCATCGTCGCCGGCGCGCTCAGCGGGACGCCCACCGGGAGCTCGCAGCTCGCGACCTGCCTCCGGTGAATCGATGAAGCCCCGGGGTGGTGTCATGTATCTGCTGAGGACGTCCATCCACCGCACGTGCGGCGGGTGCCGGATCGTCATGATCGCGCCGAGCACGCGATCGAAGTCCGCGTCGGCGCCGAGGGGGCAGACGGCTTCCTCGACGACGCCGTCGTCGCCGTAGAAGCGCAGGGAGAAGCGACGGCCGTCGTCGCGCGTGCACGATCGCAGCGGCGCGGTCGTCTCGATCAGATCCCACAGCGCCTCGGCGTCTTCGCGGTTCGCGGTCGCCGCGTAGTCACCGTCGGCGATCGTCACGCGGCCGAACGGATCGCACGTGAGCCGCATCGTGCGCAGGCTGATCGCGAGCTCGATCGCGTGCGGCTCGCAGTACGCCAGCCCGGGCGGCGCGCGATGGCCGCGCTCGCCGAGCGCACCGAAGCATCCGGACAGGATCACCAACGCGAATGCGCCCCTCATGCACGAGGGACACGCGCCGCGCTACGCGGTTGCGGCGTTCGACTTCTTCAGAAGAAACGTCCGGATCAGCTCGTCGAGATCGCCGTCGAGCACGCCGTCGACGTCCGACGTCTTGAGATCCGTCCGGTGATCCGCGACCTGTTGGTAGGGGAACAAGACGTAGCTGCGGATCTGCGAGCCCCACTCGATCTTCAAGCGCGCCGCGGCCTCGGCCGCCGCCTTCGCCTCGCGCTTCGCGAGCTCGTAGTCGTAGATCTTCGAGCGCAGCATCTTGTAGGCCTTGGCCTTGTTCGCGTGCTGCGAGCGCTCGTTCTGGCACTGCACGACGATGCCGGTCGGCGCGTGCGTGATGCGCACCGCCGAGTCGGTCTTGTTGACGTGCTGGCCGCCGGCGCCGCCCGCGCGATAGGTGTCGATCTTGAGATCCTTCTCGTCGATCGCGACCTCGATGTCGTCGTCGATGTCGGGCGTGACGGTCACCGCCGCGAACGACGTCTGGCGGCGGCCCTGCGCGTCGAACGGCGAGACGCGCACCAGGCGGTGCACGCCGTCCTCGGCCTTCATGAGGCCGTACGCGTAGTCGCCGCTGACCGAGAAGGTCGCGCTCTTGATGCCGGCCTCTTCGGCGGGCGTCTCGTCGAGGATCTCGGTCTTCCAGCCCTTCTTCTCGGCGAAGCGGAGCAGCATGCGCTCGAGCATCTGCGCCCAGTCGCTCGCGTCGACGCCGCCGGCGCCCGACTGGATCGAGACGATCGCGCCGTTGTGATCGAGCTCGCCCGAGAGCATGCGCTTGAACTCGATCTCGTCGAGCTGCTTGCGCACGTTCGCCGCGCCCTGCTCGGCTTCCTTCGCGCTGTCGACGTCACCCGCCTCCTCGGCGAGATCGAGCAGGACCTCGGCGTCGGAGATCGCGCGGACCTGCGCGTCGTACATGCCGATCATGCTCTCGAGCTGCTTCTTCTCCTTGAGCAGCGTCTGCGCCTTCTTCTGGTCCTCCCAGAAGCTCGGCTGCGCGGCGATGTGATCCAGCTCTTCGATCCTCAGACGCTTCTGGTCGAGGTCAAAGATGCCTCCGGAGCTGCTCGGTCTGCGCCGAGAGCTCCTTCAGCGAGCGGCGAACCGCGGCGACATCGACTCCGTCGATCGGCATGGCGTGACGCTATACCTTGCTGCGTCGCAGTTTGACAAGCTCGGCCTCGTCGGACTGCTCGAGCGAGACCGGGTAGACGCCGGTGAAGCACGCGGAACAATAGCCTTCGCCCGACGGCGGCGCGCCGACCGACGCCATGAGGCCGTCGTGCGAGAGGTACGCGAGCGAGTCGCACGTGATGTAGCGCGCGATCTCGTCGACCGAGTGCGACGCGGCGAGCAGCTCGCTGCGCGACGGCGTGTCGATGCCGTAGTAGCAAGGGTGCGTCGTCGGCGGCGCGGAGATCCGCATGTGGACCTCCTTCGCGCCCGCGGCGCGCAGCATCTTGACGATCTTGCGCGAGGTCGTGCCGCGCACCAGCGAGTCGTCGACGACGACCACGCGCTTGCCGTCGACCACGGTGCGCACCGGTGACAGCTTCAGGCGCACGCCGAAGTGGCGGATCGAGTCCTGCGGCTCGATGAAGGTGCGCCCGACGTAGTGCGAGCGGATGAGGCCCATCTCGAACGGCAGGCCCGCCTGCTTCGCGAAGCCGATCGCCGCCGGCACGCCCGAGTCGGGCACCGGGATCACGACGTCGGCCTCGATCGGCGCCTCCTGTGCGAGCCGCATGCCCGCCTTCTCGCGCGCGCGATAGACGGCCTTGCCGTTCAAGAGCGAATCGGGGCGCGCGAAGTACACGTGCTCGAACACGCAGAAGCGCTTCGCGCGCGCGGGCTCGATGCGGTGGCTGGTGAGGATGCCCTGGTCGACGACGACCAGCTCGCCCGGCTCGAGGTCGCGGATGTACTCGGCCTCGATCAGATCGAACGACGACGTCTCCGACGAGAAGACGAACGCGTCTTTCAGGCGGCCGATCACGAGCGGGCGGAAGCCGTTGGGATCGCGCGCGGCGATCACCTTGCCGTCGTCGGTCTGGAGGACGAGCGAGTACGCGCCCTCGACCTGGCGGAGCGCGCTGATCAGGCGACCCACGACGTCGGGCTCGCGCGACTCCGCCATCAAGTGGACGATGACTTCGGTGTCGCTGGTGGTCTGGAAGATCGAGCCGCGCGCCTCGAGGCGCTGGCGCAGGGTCGTCGCGTTGACCAGGTTGCCGTTGTGCGCGATCGCGATCGAGCCGAGCGCGTAGTCGAACAGGAACGGCTGCGCGTTGCGCAGCTCGGACGAGCCCGCGGTCGAGTAGCGCACGTGGCCGATCGCCTGGCGGCCCGGCAGCTTCGCGAGCGTGTCGCGATCGAAGATGTCGGAGACGAGGCCCATCTCGACGTGGCGCCGCATCTTGCCCTGGCCCTGCCCCGGCCCCGCGTCGCCGGCGACCAGCCCGGCCGACTCCTGACCGCGGTGCTGGAGCGAATGCAGCCCCAGGTACGCGATGTTGGCGGCCTCGTCGTGCCCGTGGATGCCGAAGATGCCGCACATGGCAAGACCCGTCTATCACGCGCCTCCGACGACGCCAAGCGAACGATCGCTGTCGGCATGCGGCGCCGGAACTTGTGCTAGGTGGGCTTTCCGCCTAACAATTCTATGGCCGTGGCTCGAGTTCTGTGGCGCGACGCGCAAGGTATCGAAGGGGCTCTCGACATGGGGTCCCAAGAGATCCGCATCGGTCGATCCATGGACTGCGCGATTCGCACCGACGACGCGATGGTCTCGCGCCATCACGCGCGCATCTATTGGGGCGGTCAGGGCTACGTCCTCGAGGATCTCGGATCCGCGAACGGCGTGTACTACCAAGAGCAGCGCGTGCAATCGCACCTGCTCAAGCACGGCGACGCGGTCCGGTGCGGAAGCCTCTGGCTCCGCTTCGTCGACACCGCGCAGCTCGGCGCCGACGGTGGCGGCGGTGGCGGCGCGCCCGCGCAAGCGCCGCCGTCGCCGATGATGCAGCACCCGGGCATGGGCGCGGTCTCGCACCAGGGCCCGACCGGTCACGCGATGCAGGCGGTGTCGCCGCAGCAGCTGCAAGGGCTCGGCGCGCAGCCGCTCGGCCCGGGCTCGGCGCCGATGCCCGCGCAAGGCCCGCCGCCCGCGGCCGGTCCGCCGCCCGCCGCGCCTCCGCCGGGCGCGGGTGGTGGCGCGCCGTCGGGCGGCGCGAATCGCGCCGAGGCGAACGAAGAGATCATGCGCCTGCGACGGCGCATCGAGCAGCTCCAGACCGAGCTGCGCGTCTTCCGCGGCGGCAAGTTCGGCGCCGACAAGGCGCGCAAGATGGAAGAGCTCGAGAAGGACATGGTCGGCATCGAGGAAGAGCGCGACCAGCTGAAGACGCGCGTCGCCGAGCTCGAGGAGCAGATCTCCCGCGAGGGCGGCAACGTGAAGGTCCAGCGCGCCGTCGAGATCCGCGGCAAGGCGGCCGAGATCGTCACGTCGCTGAACGATCTCTTGTCCTCGCTCCGCATCGAGGTGATGGCGGCCGAAGGCGAGTTCGACCAGTACTCGCACACGATCCCGCGCGCGTCGTTCGAGCTGATCCGCCAGTCGCTGAAGGAATCAGCGTCCAACGTCGATCAAGCGCGCGAGCTGCTCCGCCAGCTCCGCGAAGTCGCCGGTTAGCCTTACGTCAACGTGGACGTTGACGTGGTCTTGGTCGTACTCGTTGGGCTTTGACGGCGACGGCGACGGCGACTTGGTCGTCGACGGCGACGTCTAGGTCCACGTCGCCGTCGCCGTCAAAGCAAGACGACCACGACCACGTCGACGACTACGTCGGGGCGTTAGACGTTCGCCGGGATGTAGTCCAGGCCGAACCAGAGCACGCCGTGCGCGGCGGTGAGGATCAGCGCGAGCCAGACGGTCGCGAACCAGCCCTCGAACTGCAGCCACTTCTTCTTCTCGACCGCGCGCGCGGTCGCGTAGAGGAGCAGGCCGTTGATCACGAGCGGCATCGCGAGCGCGACCGCGCCGAAGGTCGCGATGTTGAGGACCGGTTTCATCAGCCAGTAGAGGCCGGTGTTGAAGAGGCCGAAGAGACCCGCGACGAGCGGGATCGCCCAGCGCGGCTGGATCTTCACCTTGGGGTTCTTCTTCGTCGCGAACCAGAAGACCAGGATGAACGCGAGCAGTCGGATGCCGAGCTTGACGAGGATCCAGGTCATGTCCTCCGACGATGACACGGCGGAGCCTCGCCCCCAAGCCTTTCGGGCCCCACGGACACTTGTCGCGATGTGATTACAATCATCTCGACAAAAGTCTCCGGATGATTACAATTGTCCTATGGATGTACCCCGTAGAACCGAAGCTGTTGGTTCCACGGGGCTTTCGCCGGAGCCCTGGGAGCGAGTTGTCACGATCTCGGGACTCGTCGCGGGCCTCCTGGCCCTGCCGCTCCCGCCGATCGCGAGCGGACCCGAGATCGCCTCCACGCTGGCGGTGCTCTCGGTGATCACGCTGGCGGGCCTGCGCTGGGGAATCGCGGTGCTCGTCGTCACCGAGGCGGTGCTCGTCGCGACGTTCGCGCCCTTCGTCGTCACCGGTGACGGCGACACGACGCTGCGGATCATCGGCGCCGCATCGATGCTCGCCGCCGTCCCCGGCCTGTACTCGATCGGTCGCGCCGCGCCGCACATGCTCGAGCTGCTCGGCTTCGAGCACAGCCCGAACGCCGCGCGCGCGGCGCGTCGCGTGCTCGCCGCGGGGACCCTCGCGCTCGTCGCGCTGCCGCTGTTTTGATCGCGGGCCCCGTTGCGCGCGCGCCTTCCGCGCCGTGAAGATGCCTCCCCGGAGGGAAGCACCATGGCCGAAACGGACGTCATCGCGAATCAAGACAAGATCGTCGCCAACCAGATGGCGATCATGGCGAACCAGGACGCGATCAAGGCGAAGCAGGATCGCATCGTCGCGAACCAGGAAAAGATCATCGCGAACCAGGACAAGATCGCCGGCAACCAGAAGAAGCTCGATCAGGTCCTCGCCAACCAGAAGAAGATCGAGGCGAACCAGAAGAAGCTCGACGCCGTGATCTCGAACCAGACGAAGATCGCCGGCAACCAGAAGAAGCTCGACCAGGTGCTCGCGAACCAGAAGGCAGTGCTCGCGAATCAGAAGAAGATCATGGCCGCGCGGGCCGCGAAGCGCGCCTGATCGCCGATCGATCGATCAACCGACCCAGTCGCGCGCGTTCACGAACATCCGAAGCCACGGGGAGGCCTCGGGCCACTCGCTCGGATGCCACGACAAGAGCGCGCTGCGGAAGACGCGCTCGGGGTGAGGCATGAGCGCGGTCATGCGTCCGTCGGGCGTGGTGATCGCCGTGATGCCGAGCGGCGAGCCGTTCGGGTTCGCCGGATAGGTGTCGGCCACGCGGCCGCGGCCGTCGACGAAGCGGGCGGCGACCAGCCTCCGCTCCAGGAGCGATCGCGCGCCGGCGAGATCGATCTCGGCGCGGCCTTCGCCGTGCGCGGTCGCGATCGGGATGCGCGAGCCCGCCATGCCGGCGAAGAAGATCGACGGCGACTCGACCAGCTCGATCGCGACGAGCCGCGCCTCGAACTGCTCGCTGCGGTTCTTGACGAAGCGCGGCCACGCGGCGGCGCCCGGGATGATCTCCTTCAGCGCCGCGAACATCTGACAGCCGTTGCACACGCCGAGGCCGAAGGTGTCGCCGCGCGCGAAGAACGTCTCGAGCGCGGCGCGCGCGCGCGCGTTGTAGAGCGCGCTCTTGGCCCAGCCCTCGCCGGCGCCGAGCACGTCGCCGAACGAGAAGCCGCCGCACGCGGCGAGCCCGCGGTACGAGGTGAGATCGTCGCGGCCTTCGATCAGATCCGTCATGTGCACGTCGACGGCGTCGAAGCCGGCGCGCGTGAAGCACGCGGCCATCTCGACCTGACCGTTGACGCCTTGGTCGCGCAGGATCGCGACGCGCGGGCGGTGCGTGTGCACCTTCGGCGCCGCGGCGGGATCGAACGTGAGCTTCGCGGTGAGCCCGGGCGCGTCCGGATCGAGGCGCGACGCGTGCTCCTCGGCGGCGCAGGTCGGATCGTCGCGCATCGCCTGCATCGCGTGGGTGACGTGCGACCACTCGGCGCGCAGCGCGGTGCGCGTCGACGACAGGAGCACGTGCGGGCCGCGGCGGATGGTGACGCCGTCGCCGTGGATCGCGCGGCCGATCGGGTGCACGAACGCGCCGAGAGCGTGCGCGGCGAAGATCGCGAGCACCTGCGCTTCGTCGGCGGCGCGGATCTGGATCACCGCGCCGAGCTCTTCGCTGAACAGGAGCGGCATCGGCTCTCCGGCGAGCGCCATGAGATCGATGTCGAGGCCGCAGCCGCCCGCGAACGCCATCTCGGCGAGCGTGACGACCAGCCCGCCGTCGGAGCGATCGTGATACGCGCGCAGCATGCGCCGCTCGATCAGCTCGCGGGTCGCCGCGAAGAAGCCGCGCAGGAGCGCGGGATCGTCGAGATCGGGCGGCGTCTCGCCGATCGCGCCGAACACCTGCGCGAGGCAGCTCGCGCCGAGGCGGTGCTTGCCGCGGCCGAGATCGATCACGTAGAGCACGTTGTCGGGATCGTCGGTGAGCTGCGGGGTGACGGTCTTCGTCACGTCGCGCACGGGCGCGAACGCGGTCGCGACCAGCGACACCGGCGCGACGACCGTGCCCTTGCCGCCGGCGTCGTCCCAGACCGTGCGCATCGACATCGAGTCCTTGCCGACGGGGATCGCGATGCCGAGCGCGGGCGCGAGCTCGGCGCCGGCCGCGCGCACCGCCGCGTAGAGCCGCGCGTCCTCGCCGGCCGGGAAGCCGGCCGACGCCATCCAGTTGCAGCTGAGCTTGATGTCGCCGAGCGCGCCGACGTCGGCGGAGGCGATGTTGGTGATCGCCTCGGCGATCGCGAGGCGCGCCGACGCGGCGGCGTCGAGGATCGCGACCGGCGGGCGCTCGCCGATCGCCATCGCCTCGCCGGCGACGCCGTCGTACGCGGTCGTGGTGACGCCGACGTCGGCGACCGGCACCTGGTGCGGGCCGACCATCGGATCGCGCGCGATCATGCCGCCGACGGTGCGATCGCCGATCGTGATCAAGAACGTCTTGTCGGCGACGGTCGGCAGGCGCAGCACGCGGCGCACCGCTTCGTCGATGCGATGCGCGCCGGGATCGAAGCCGTGGCGCGGCGGCGGCGCGGTCTCGGCGCGGCGGGTCATGCGCGGCGGCTTGCCAAGGATGACCTCGAGCGGCACGTCGACCGGCGCGTTCGCGAAGTGCGCGTCGGCGACGACCAGCGTGCCGTCGTCGGTCGCGTGGCCGAGCACGGCCCACGGCGCGCGCTCGCGGGCGCACAGCGCGCCGAAGTCTTGCAGCCGCGCGGGATCGAGCGCCAGGACGTAGCGCTCCTGCGCTTCGTTGCACCAGATCGCGAGCGGCGACATGCCCGGCTCGTCGTTGGGCACCGCGCGCAGCTCGAGCCGCGCGCCGCGACGCCACTCGTGCACGAGCTCGGGCATCGCGTTCGAGAGCCCGCCCGCGCCCACGTCGTGGATCGACAGGATCGGCGACGCGTCGCCGAGCGCGTTGCAGCGATCGATCACCTCTTGGCAGCGGCGCTCGATCTCGGCGTTGTCGCGCTGCACGCTCGCGAAGTCCAGGTCCTCGGCCGACGCGCCCTGCCCCATCGACGAGGCCGCGCCGCCGCCGAGCCCGATCAACATCGCGGGCCCGCCGAGCACGACCAGCGGCGCGCCGGCGGGGATCGATCCCTTCGCGACGTGCATCGGGCGCACGTTGCCGACGCCGCCGGCGATCATGATCGGCTTGTGGAAGCCGCGCACGACGTCGTCGACGCGCTGCTCGTAGGTGCGGAAGTAGCCGACGATCGCGGGGCGCCCGAACTCGTTGTTGAACGCCGCGCCGCCGAGCGGGCCGTCGATCATGATGTCGAGCGCGGAGGCGATCCGGCGCGGCTTGCCGTGATCGATCTCCCACGGCTCGATCGCGCCGGGCAGGCGCAGGTTCGAGACCGTGAAGCCGACCATGCCGGCCTTCGGCTTCGCGCCGCGGCCGGTCGCGCCCTCGTCGCGGATCTCGCCGCCGCTGCCGGTCGCCGCGCCGGGGAACGGCGAGATCGCCGTCGGGTGGTTGTGCGTCTCGACCTTGGCGAGGATGTGCACGCGCTCGGCGTGCGCGCGATAGACGCCGTCGGCGTCGGGGAAGAAGCGCGACGCCTCGGGGCCCTCGATCACCGCGGCGTTGTCCTTGTACGCGGAGAGCACGCCGGCCGGCGACGCCTCGGTCGAGCGCTTGATCAGCTGGAAGAGCGAGCGCTCCTGCTTGGCGCCGTCGACGTACCACTCGGCGTTGAAGATCTTGTGGCGGCAGTGCTCGCTGTTCGCCTGCGCGAACATCATCAGCTCGACGTCGGTAGGATCGCGGCCGAGCTCGCCGTACGCGCGCGTGAGGTATTCGATCTCGTCGGGCGCGAGCGCGAGGCCGAGCTCGCGGTTCGCCCTCTCGAGCTCGGCGACCGCGATCGTCGCGGCGGGCGCGGGCGTCTGGTGCGCGAAGAGCCGCTGCGCGTCTTCGATCCGATCGAGGACGCTCTCCGTCATGCGATCGTGCAGCGCGCTGCGCAGCGCGGCCTGATCGTGGATCTTCCCGGCGACGGTCCACACGACGCCGCGCTCGAGCCGCACGATCGCCGCGTCGAGCCCGCAGATGCGCGCGATGTCGGTCGCCTTCGACGACCACGGCGAGATCGTGCCGAGCCGCGGCACGACGATCAGCCTCACGCCCTCGAGGTGCTCGACCGCGCGGGTCGGGCCGTACTCGAGCAGGCGGCCGAGCACGCGCTCCTCGTCGGCGCCGAGCGCGCGCGCCAGCTCCGCGACGTGCAGGTAGCGCGCGCGGATCGCCTCGACGCTCGGGTTCGCGTGCTTCACGCGCGCGAGCGTCTTCGCGAGCTTCGCCGCGGACAGCGCGGCGGCGCCCTCCGCGGCCCAGAAGATCACGCCTTCCTCCTGCCGTGCAGCGTCGCCGAGATCCGCGCCTGCGGCTCGGCGGTGTCCGGCACGAACGGCCGGCCCGTCACGATCTCGTAGCTGCGGATGTAGCGCTT
>DATJIA010000015.1:0-34171 GCA_035493675.1 Kofleriaceae bacterium
ATTCGAATGCCATGAGAGGTCTCCTGCGGTGGTTTCGCCCGCCCCCGCGCAGGCCGCGTGCCCAGCTCCGGGCGAACCCGACGACGGCAGCGATTCGCCCGGAGCGGGCACGCGGCGTGCGCGATCGGGCGAAGAACCACCACAGGAGACCGATCGCATTCGATGGCTCGAGCGCGCGGGCCCCTTCGACTCCGCGCTCGCTCGCTTCGCTCGCTCGCGCTCCGCTCAGGGCGAACGGGGGAGCGGCAGCGGCAACGGCAGCGGCAACGGCAACGGCAGCGGCAGCGGCAACGGCAACGGCAACGGCAACGGCAACCGCAACCGCAACGGCAACCGCAACGGAAACGGCAACCGCTACGGCGTCGTCGGCGCGGTCGGCGGCGGCATCGCGGCGGGCGGCGTGGTCGGCGGCTGCGCCGCGTCCTTCATCGCGCCTTCCATGATCGTCTGGATGCGCTTCATGAACTTGTCGCGCACGTCGCTCGGCATCTTCTCGATGCAGTTCTCCGCCGCGTGCGAGTTCGACGCGTCGGCGGTGGCGATGCAGCCCTTGACGTCGTCGGGCCAGCCGTCCTCGTTGCACGACGCGATCACCGCCTCGATCAGCTGCGGCATCATCTTGTTCATCGGATCGCTCGGATCCTTGCTCATCTCGGTCTTCGCCATCTCTTCCATGCGCGCGCCGACCGTCTTGCAGCCGCCCTTGTCGTTCTTCATCGCGACCAGCTCGGGCAGGAGCGGCTTCGCGCAGCGCGACATCTCGAACTTCGACTTCGCGGCCGTGAGGCACTTCGCGTCGTCGACCGAGAGCTCCTCGCGATCGCATTGCGATCGCAGCGACGCGACCAGCGGCGTGCGCTGATCCGCGGACGCGTAGTTGCCGAGCTTCACGCTCGCGAGCGCCTCGGCGACCTGCGAGCAGTCGCCCGCGGGCGGACGCACGCACAGATCGGACAGACACACGAGGCCGCCCGAGCACGTGTGATCACTCGTGCACGGCCCGCGCTCGGTGCCGGTCGGCGCCGACTGCTTCGAGCACGCAACGAACAACACCAAGGCCCAGGCCCACGCGCGCATGCACATCATCGTAGATGAGACGCGGCGCGGGCGGGCGAGATTGGGTGATTACGCGAGGTGCTTCTGGATCTCGGCCTCGAGCTTGGCCCGGGGCACCGCGCCGACGACCTGACCGACGACCTTGCCGCCCTTGAAGACGAGCAGCGTCGGGATCGACCGCACGCCGTACTGCTGCGGCACGATCTGATGGTTGTCGACGTCCATCTTCCCGACCTTGAGCCGACCCTTGTACTCCTCGGCCAGGGCGTCGACGGTCGGCGCGATCTGGCGGCACGGCCCGCACCAGACCGCCCAGAAGTCGACCAGCGTCGGGACGTCGGATTTCAGGACTTCCGACTCGAAGTTGTCGTCGGTGAACTCTTTGACGTTGGCAGAGGCCATCTTCGCTACTCCATGAGCAGCCGGTACGCTGCTGAGGCACTTATCTAACCTCCAAGGATGACGTTCGCAAGACCCGCCTTCGGGCAGGTTGGCCAGGCCGCCTACACTTGCGTATGATCGGCCCCCGTGGCTCGCCTCTTCATCTCGGTCGAGCGTCTCGAGAACTGGTCGGCGGAGAATCGCGTCCAGGTCGACGGGACGCGCATGACGTTGACCGAGCTCGGCCGGATCTTCGACATCAAGCCGGCCGTGCACTTCCTGGGCGTCGCCGGCGGTGACGCCGATCCGCACGGCCTGGTCGGCCTGGTCAAAGACGAAGAGGAGCTCGCGAAGATGGGCGCCGATCACATGGCGAGCTCCGTGATCTACGTGGACACGGCCTACGACGTGCAGAACGGCTTCGTCGGCGTGCCGTTGCCGCCGTGAATCCACCCGTCGAAAGCCGCATCCTCTCGGTCGCGCCGTCGCCCGCGTTCTTCATCGCGATCACGCTGTACCTCGCGGCCGCGCTCGCGTTCGTGATCGGCGCCTCCGGCCGCACGCGCGCGTCGCGGGTCGCGCACGTCCTCATGACCTTCGCGTTCGTCGCGCACGGCATCGACATCGGCTGGCGCGGCGTCGATCACGTGCACCCCGCCGAGTCGGTGCGCGAGGCGCTCGGCCTGCTCGCGTGGCTGCTCGCCGGCGGCTACCTCGCCGCGGCGTCGCGCTATCGCCTCGAGCTCGCGGGCGCGGTGGTCGCGCCGGTCGCGATGGGCATCCTGCTCGCCGCGCGCCTGACGCCGGCGGGCAACGAGCCGACCGAGCTGACGCCGCTCGGTCGCATCCACATCATGCTCGCGATCGTCGGCGTGTCGATCTTCGCGATCGCGTCGGCGCTCGCCGCGATCTACTTGCTCGAGGAGAAGAGCTTCAAGGCGAAGAAGCTCGACTCGATCGCGTGGAAGGGCGGCGGCGCGCCGCTCGAGGCGCTCGACAAGCTCGCCAACCGGCTGGTCGTCGTCGGCTTCCCGATCTTCACGCTCGCGATGGTGCTCGGCGTCATCTGGGTCAGCGAGCGGCACGAATCGTTCGATCGCCCCGAGTATCCGCTCGCGCTCGTCACCTGGCTGTCGTTCGCGACCTTGCTCGCGACGCGCGTCGCGTACGGATGGCGCGGCAAGCGCGCGGCGCGGCTGACGCTGGTCGGCTTCGGCGCGGCGCTGACCGTGCTCGCGATCTACCTCGTCCGCCGGATCGTCGGGAGCTAGCGGTGGCGGAGCTGTTCGTGGTCGGCGTCTCGTGGCGAACCGCGCCGGTCGCGGTCCGCGAGAAGCTCGCCTTCCGCGAAGAGGAGCTCGAGCTCGCGATCAAGGAGCTGGCCGCGCCGCCGGTGACCGAGGCGATGCTGATCTCGACCTGCAACCGCGTCGAGGTCTACGGCGTCGGCGACGACGGCGCGCACGCGGCGGTCAAGGCGGCGCTCGCGAAGAGCCGCGGCGTCGCGCTCAAGGAGGTCGAGCCGATCCTGTACGCCTACGGCGGCGACGGCGCGATCAAGCACGTCTTCCGCGTCGCGGCGGCGCTCGACTCGCTCGTGCTCGGCGAGGCGCAGATCCTCGGCCAGCTGAAGGAGGCGTACGCGATCGCGGGCGGCGCGGGCACGACCGGCCCGCTCCTCGGCCGCTGCCTCGAGCGCGCGTTCGGCGCGGCCAAGCGCGTGCGCAGCGAGACGCACATCGCGCGCGGCGCCGCCAACGTCTCGACGGTCGCGGTCGATCTCGCGCAGAAGGTCTTCGGCGATCTGCGCGGCAAGCGCGTGCTGGTCGTCGGCGCCGGCAAGATGTCGACGCTCGCCGCGCGCCATCTGCGCGCCGCGGGGGTCGACGACATCATCGTGACCAACCGCTCGCCCGACCGCGCGGCGCGCCTCGCCGAGGAGATCGACGGTGTGTCGCGGCCGTGGGCGCAGCTCGAGGACGAGCTCGCGATCGCCGACGTCGTGATCTCGTCGACCGGCGCGCGCGAGCCGGTGCTCACCGTGCCGATGTTCAAGAAGGTCACCAAGGCGCGCCGCTACAAGCCGATCGTCGTGATCGACATCGCGGTGCCGCGCGACGCCGATCCGAAGATCGCCGCGCGCGACGGCGTGTACCTGTTCGACATCGATGATCTCGAGCGCGTCGTCGCCGCGAACCTCGCCGAGCGCGCGAAGGCCGCCGAGCACGCGGCGAAGATCGTCGAGCACGAGGCGCTGCACTTCCAGCAGTGGCTGCGCTCGCAGCGCGTGGTGCCGACGATCCGCGCGCTCCGCGATCACTTCGAGCACGTCGCCGCCGCCGAGGTGCAGAAGACGATCGAGCTGCTGCACAAGAAGGATCTGAGCGCCGAGCAGCGCGACGAGGCGGTGCGGCGGCTCGGCCAGCTGATCGTCGCGAAGCTCCTGCACCATCCGCAGATGGCGCTCAAGGAGACCGATGCGGCGCTCGTCGAGGACCGCATCCAGGCTACGGTGGCGCTGTTCGGGATCGATCCGAGCCCGTACGAGCCGGCGCCCGTCGCGCTTCCGGACGAAGAAGACAAGAAAGTGGGAGCCAAATGAAGATCACGATCGCCACGCGCGGCAGCGCGCTCGCGCTGTGGCAGGCGGAGCACGTCAAGGCGCGGCTCCTCGCGGTCGATCCCGCGCTCGAGGTCGACCTCTTGAAGATCAAGACCTCGGGCGATCAGATCCTCGACGTCCCGCTCGCGCAGGTCGGCGGCAAGGGCCTCTTCGTCAAGGAGATCGAAGAGGCGCTCCTCCGCAACGACGCCGACCTCGCGGTGCACAGCATGAAGGACGTGCCCGCCGAGCTCGCGCCCGGGCTCGTGCTCGCCGCGACCTCGACGCGCGAGGATCCGCACGACGCGCTCTGCTGCCGTCCGGGCACGTGGCGCTCGCTCGACGAGCTGCCGCACGGCGCGCGGGTGGGGACGTCGTCGCTGCGCCGGCAGTGCCAGCTGCTCGCGCGCCGTCCCGATCTCCAGATCCAGATGCTGCGCGGCAACGTGCCGACGCGCCTGCGCAAGCTCGACGAGGACGAGTTCGACGCGATCGTGCTCGCCGCCGCCGGCCTCACGCGCCTCGGGCTGGCCGATCGCATCACGCAGAAGCTGCCCGCCGACGTCTGCTTGCCCGCGGTCGCGCAGGGCGTGCTCGGCATCGAGACGCGCGCCGGCGACGAGCGCACGATCGCGCTCGCGCGCGCCGCGATCCACGACGACGACGAGGCGCCGCGCACGATCGCCGAGCGCGCGTTCCTCGCGCGCATGGGCGGCAGCTGCCAGACGCCGCTCGCCGCGCACGCGTACGCCGGCGATCGGCTGATGATCGTCGACGCGATCTGCGGCACGCCCGACGGAACGCGCATCCTGCGCGCGCGCGTGCAAGGCCCGCCCGAGCACGGCGAGCAGCTCGGCCGCTCGGCCGCCGAGCAGCTGCTCGAGCAGGGCGCCGCCGAGATCGTCGCGGCCTGCACACGTACCTAAGCGCTTCGATAAGCGCGCGGCGTCGAGCGGAAATTTTGCGGATCGCGCGCGCGGCTTCTACGATTTCGGCGACGTGCCGAACCATCTTCCGAGAGTCGTGATCGCATTCGCGCTCCTGCCGGGATGCGCGAGTCAGCTCTCGGAGCTGAGACGATCGAATGAGCACCTGACCGAGCAGGTCGGATCGATGCGATCCGAAACGCGCGCCGACAAGGCGACGATCCGCGATCTGCAGAATCAGGTGTTCGTCCTGAAGGATCAGCTCGAGACCGCGCAGGTCGCCGCCGGCCGCGCGCCCGGGCAGGTGCCGAAGCTGCCCGTCGAGGTCCTCGCGCCGCAGACGGAGAAGGATCCGCCGGCGGGCGACAGCGATCTCAGCGAGCTCGGCGACGGCGCGCGCGTCGTCGGCGTCGCCGACGACGGCACCGAGATCGTCTACGTCGGCGACGCGGCGGCGGGCAAGGCCGCGCCGCCCGCCGATCCGGATCCGGACGCGTCAGATCCGGCGCCGCGCCCGCGCGCGAACCACGCGCCGCCGCGCGAGCTCGCGCCGATCCCGTCGACGACCGCGTCCGATCAGCTCGGCACCACGCGCGAGGTCCCGAAAGTCTCCGCGGTCGCCGCGCACCGTCCGCCGCCCGCGCCGCGCGGCGATCACGCCGAGACGCACGATCCGCGCGCCGAGTACCAGTCCGCCGTCGACGCGCTCAAGCAAGGCGATCACGCCGCCGCGATCGCGGGCCTGCGCGAGTTCGTGCGCCGGTACCCCGATCACGACTACGCCGACAACGCGCAGTACTGGCTCGGCGAGGCCTACTACGATCAAAAGGACTACAAGCGCGCCGCCGAGGAGTTCCGCAAGACCGTCGAGCGGTACCCGCGCGGCAACAAGGCGCCCGACGCGCTCCTCAAGCTCGGCTACTCCTACGCCGCCCTCGGGCAGATCGAGCAGGCCCGCGCTACGCTCGAACAGGTGGTCGCGGTGTATCCGCGCACCGGCCCCGCACAGCTCGCCGCGCAGCGCCTCGACACCCTCGGCAAGTGAGGCAATCCGTGAAGCGCATCCCCGCAGTCTTGATCTTCGCGAGCGCGACCGCCTACGCGCAGCCCGATCCCGTGCCGACCGGCCAGTACTCGCCGACGCCCGGCAACGCGCCGATGACGATCGACATGCACGGCGGCCAATCGGATCCGACGCCGCCGCCCGCGCCGCAGCCGCAAGGGCCGGTCGCGCCGACGATCATCACGATCGGCCCCGACGGAAAGCCGATCGCGCCCGCGCCCGCGGGGCCGACCGGCTACTACTACCAGGACGATCAAGGCGAGCCGCAGGATCAGACCGTGCAGCTGCACGCCGGGCCGACGCCGGAGCTGCACGTGGTCCGCAGCGGCGACACGCTGTGGGACATCTGCTGGTACTACTTCAACGATCCGTGGCAGTGGCCGAAGATCTGGTCGTACAACCCGCAGATCACGAACCCGCACTGGATCTACCCCGGTGATCTCGTGCGGCTCATCCCGAAGGGGATGATGCAGTCGCAGGTCGCGCCCGTGCCGACCGACGTCGAGACGGCCCCGAACACCGTCGACAACAGCGAGCCCACGCCCGCGAAGAGCTTCGGCGTCGAGCTGCGCCAGACCGCGTTCATCGATCAATCGGAGCTCGACACGCCGACGCTCGTCGACGGATCGGTCGAGGCGAAGACGATGCTGTCGGCCGGCGACACGATCTATCTCAGCTACCCGGCGGGCAAGCCGCCCAAGGTCGGCGAGCGCTACAGCATCTACACGATCGGCAACGAGGTCGAGCACCCGAAGACGCACAAGAAGGTGGGCGCCTACGTGAAGCTGCTCGGCGAGCTGCAGGTGCAGTCGGTGAAGAAGGACAAGCGCGCGACCGCGGTGATCACGTCGTCGACGCACGAGATCGAGCGCGGCGCCCACGTCGGGCCGCTGCAGCGCAAGCTCACGACCGTGCCGCCGGCGCGCGCGAGCGTCGACGCGCAGGGCACGATCGTCGCGATGCTCGCGGGCGAGCAGCTGATCGGCGAGGGCGAGGTCGTGTTCGTCGACCTCGGCGAGAAGAGCGGGCTCCAGGTCGGCAACCGCATGTACGTCGTGCGACGCGGCGATCCGATCGACGTGAAGGCGCGGACCGCGGTCGGTCAGGACGATCGGCGATTCCCCGCGCACGCGATCGGCGAGATCGTGATCGTCGACATCGGCAAGCAGGTCTCGATCGGGCTCGTGACGTTGGCGGTGCAGGAGATGGGGGTCGGCGACCTCGTGATGATGCAAGCCAATCAGTAGGGCGATCCCTGATCTTGTAACAGGCTGGAATGATTGCCTTCGTGCGGACCGCCCTTGACGGGGGCCCCTCGGCTGGCTAAAGGCTTCCCCCTTGTGAAGCCTGTCCGACCATACCGGGTGGAGTCGGGACATCCGGACTACCCGCGCCGTGCGAGCGGCGGCGGCCCGCTTCACGTGAGGGGAATCCTTCGCGATTGCGAGCGGTCGGTCGCGATCGTCGGTTCGCGCGCGGCGCGCGTCGAGTCGGTCGGGCTCGCGTACGAGCTCGCCAAGGCGTGGGCGGCGCGCGGCGATCTGATCGTTTCGGGCGGCGCGATCGGCGTCGATGCAGCGGCGCATCGCGGCGCGCTCGAGGGTAACGGCACCACCTGGGCGGTCCTCGGATCGGGAGTCGACGTGCCGTACCCGTCGCGTCACGCGTCGCTCTACGATCAGATCGTGGCGCAGGGCGGGGCGATCCTGTCGCCCTTCGAGCTCGGTGCGCCGCCGATCGCGCACCACTTCGTGCAGCGCAACCGCGTGATCGCGGCGCTCGCCGACGCGGTGGTCGTCGTCGCGGCGGAGACCGGCTCGGGCTCGCTGCACACCGCGCGGTTCGCCATGGATCTCGGACGCCGCGTGCTCGCGGTGCCGGGCACGCGCGGCGCGGATCAATTGATCGCGATGGGCGCGGCCGTGTGCGAGCGCGCCGAGGATCTCGACGTCGCGCGCAGCGCGCCGCCGGTCGCGATCGACGCCGGCAGCGACGAGGCGGCGGTGCTCGCCGTCCTCGACGTGCGCGTCGGGCGCAGCACCGACGAGATCGCGCTCGCGAGCGGGCTATCCGCGTCGCGCGCGGGCGCGGCGTTGTTCGAGCTGGACCTCCGGGGCTTGGCAATCGCCTTGCCCGGTCGTATCTACGTGCGCTCCACCGTCCTTGCCGAGGCGTGCTAGGGGAACGAGGTCAACGTGGCCGAAACCAAGAGCGAGACCAAGAAGGCGAAGAAGGCCCCGGCCAAGAAGCCGGCGAAGGCGAAAGCTGCGGCCGCTGCGCCGAAGGCTGCGCCCGCCGCGCCGAAGAAGGCCAAGACGAAGGCCAAGGTCGTCGAACCGAAGGGCAAGGGCAAGAAGGCCGCGAAGGCGGCCGAGGTCGACGCGGAGATCGCCGAGCTCGAGAAGAAGCCGGCGCGCCCGAAGAAGATCAAGCCGGGCTCCGCGCTCGTGGTGGTCGAGTCACCCGCCAAGGCGCGCACGATCGGCAAGTACCTCGGCAACCTGTACACCGTGAAGGCCTCGGTCGGTCACGTGCGCGATCTGCCGAAGTCGAAGATCGGCGTCGACATCGAGAACGGCTTCGAGCCCGAGTACGAGGTGATCGACGGCAAGAAGAAGGTGATGGCCGAGATCCGGAAGGCCGCGCGCGAGGTCGAGAAGGTCTACCTGGCGTCGGACCCCGATCGCGAGGGCGAGGCCATCGCGTGGCACATCGCCGAAGAGATCAAGCACGAGAACAAGAACCTCTCGCGCGTCCGCATCCACGAGATCACGAAGAAGGGCGTCGCCGCGGCGCTCGCCCATCCGTCGGCGCTCAACACCGACATGACCAACGCGCAGCAAGCGCGCCGCATCCTCGATCGCCTGGTCGGCTACGAGATCAGCCCGATCCTGTGGAACAAGGTGCAGCGCGGCTTGTCGGCCGGACGCGTGCAGTCGGTCGCGGTGCGCCTCGTCTGCGAGCGCGAGAACGAGATCGCCGCGTTCAAGCCCGAGGAGTACTGGTCGGTCGAGTGCGTCGCGAAGGCGGCCGAGCCGCCGCCGTTCGCCGCGAAGATCTGGCGCTGGGACGGCCAGAAGGCCGAGCCGAAGACCGCCGAGGAAGCGAAGCTGATCGCGGCGGAGCTCGCCGCCGGCACCGCGAAGGTCGCGTCGGTCGAGAAGAAGGAACGGCGCAGGAAGCCGCTCGCGCCGTTCATCACGTCGAAGCTGCAGCAGGACGCGGCGCGCAAGCTGCGCTACTCGGCGAAGCGCACGATGGCGCTCGCGCAGCGCCTCTATGAAGGTGTCGAGCTCGGCGCCGAGGGCCCGACCGGCCTCATCACCTATATGCGTACCGACTCGACGCGCGTCTCCGACGACGCGCTCGCCGCGGTGCGCGCGCACGTCGCCGAGACCTACGGCGCGGAGTACCTGCCCGAGGCGCCGAACGTCTACAAGACCGGCGAGCGGGCGCAGGACGCGCACGAGGCGATCCGCCCGACCCTCATGGAATGGACGCCCGACCGCGTGGCGCGCGCGCTCGCGGAGCACCCCGAGGGCCACGACCTCGTCCGGCTGTACACGCTGATCTGGCAGCGCTTCGTCGCGTCGCAGATGGTGCCCGCGGTCTACGATCAGACGACCGTCGACATCGAGCGCGGCCGCGCGATCGTGCGCGCGACCGGCCAGGTCATGAAGTTCGCCGGCTACACGAAGGTCTACGACGTCGCCGAGTCCGACGACGAGAAGGCCGACGCCGCCGACCGCTCCGACAAGCTCCTGCCGCCGATGAGCGAGGGCGATCCGATCACGCTCGAGCAGGTGAAGCCCGAGCAGCACTGGACGCAGCCGCCGCCGCGCTTCACCGAGGCGTCGCTGGTCAAGGAGCTCGAGGAGGACGGCATCGGCCGCCCGTCGACGTACGCGTCGATCATGTCGACCATCGTCGACCGCGGCTACGTCGAGAAGAAGGAGGGACGCTTCTTCCCGACCGAGCTCGGCAAGATCGTGAACGGGCTCTTGGTCGAGTCGTTCCCCGAGATCGTCGACGCGCAGTTCACCGCGAAGATGGAGTCCGAGCTCGATCACGTCGAGGAGGGCACCGCCGACTGGCGCAAGCTGCTCGGCGAGTTCTACGGGCCGTTCAAGAACGATCTCGAGCGCGCGAAGACCGAGATGCGCGACGTCAAGCGCGAGGAGATTCCGACCGACCTCGTCTGCGAGAAGTGCGGCAAGCCGATGGTCGTGAAGTGGGGCCGCAACGGCCGCTTCCTCGCGTGCCAGGGCTATCCCGAGTGTCGCAACACGAAGGAGGCCTTCCAGAACGACGACGGCAAGTGGGAGGCGATGCCGGAGCAGACCACCGACGAGAAGTGCGAGACGTGCGGCGCGCCGATGACCGTCAAGCGCGGTCGCTTCGGCTCGTTCCTCGCGTGCACGCGCTACCCGGACTGCAAGACGACCAAGCCGATCTCGCTGGGCGTGAAGTGCCCGCGCGAAGGCTGCGGCGGCTTCCTCGCCGAGAAGCGCTCGCGCCGCGGCAAGCCGTTCTTCGGTTGCTCGAACTGGCAGAAGAAGCAGTGCGACTTCGTCACCTGGGATCGCCCGATCCCGCAGCCGTGCCCGGTCTGTCAGGCGAAGTTCGTCGTGAAGAAAGAGAACAAGCGCGGCGTGATTCTCAGGTGCCTTACCTGCGACTGGAAGTCGGGCGCGGACGAGACCGAAGAAAACGCCGCGTAGCCGTGGAGCTCGACCGGGGGCGCTACTGCGGTGGTCGCCAGCTACGTTGCTGGGCCCCTCCCTCGTCCTCACGTACCCTCGTACGCTCCGGCTCGGGGCCCTCCCAGCGCCTCGCTGGCGACCATCCTCGCTACGCGCGCATAGATCGCGTAGCGTTCGCGCTCGAGCGCATTCCACGGAAGACGGAAGACGGAAGACGGAGGACGGAAGACGAATGCTCTGGCGTGAGCCCGACGTAACGGTTGTCGGAGGCGGGCTCGCCGGCTGCGAGGCCGCGTGGCAGCTCGCGGAGCGCGGTGCGCGGGTGGCGCTCGTCGAGATGAAGCCGTGCGCGATGTCGCCGGCGCACCAGACGCCGCTCTTGTGCGAGCTGGTCTGCTCGAACTCGCTGCGGAGCGACGACGCGGTCACGCCGGCGGGGCTCCTCAAGTGGGAGCTCCGGCGCGCGGGCTCGATGGTGATCGGCGCCGCGGAGGCGCACCGCGTGCCGGCCGGCGCCGCGCTCGCGGTCGAGCGCTTCGGGTTCGGCGCGGCGGTGACGCGCGCGCTCGCCGTGCACCCGAACGTGCGGCTCGAGCGCCGCGTGCTCGACGAGCTGCCCGACGGACCGACGATCATGGCGACCGGTCCGCTCACCGGCGGCAAGCTCGCCGAGCTCGTGATGAAGGAGCTCGGCGGCGATCGCATGTACTTCTACGACGCGATCGCGCCGATCGTCGCCGCCGACTCGGTCGACGAGGAGCGCGCGTTCCGCGCGAGCCGCTGGGACAAGGACGGCTCCGCGGAGTCCGACGGCGACTATCTCAACTGCCCGCTGACCAAGCCGGAGTACGAGGCGTTCGTGACCGCGGTGATCGGCGGCCGAAAAGTCACGCCGCACGAGTTCGAGGAGCCGCGCTACTTCGAGGGCTGCTTGCCGATCGAGGTCATGGCGGAGCGCGGGCTCGAGACGCTGCGCCACGGACCGATGCGCCCCGTCGGGCTCACCGATCCGCGCACCGGTCGCTGGCCGTACGCGGTCGTGCAGCTGCGTCCCGAGAACACGTGGGGGACCGCGTACAACTTGGTCGGCTTCCAGACCCGGCTCGCGTACCCGGAGCAGCAGCGCATCCTCGCGATGATCCCCGCGCTCGCGAACGCCGAGTGGCTGCGCTTCGGATCGATCCACCGCAACACGTACCTCGACGCGCCGCGCTTGTTCGGCCCGACGTTCGAGCTGAAGACGCGCCCCTCCTTGCGCTTCGCGGGGCTGCTCACGGGCGTCGAGGGCTACATCGAGAGCTGCGCGATGGGCCTGCTCGTCGCATGGATGACGCTCGAGGGCGACGCGTTCGTCCCGCCGCCGGCGACCACGATGCTCGGCGCGCTCTATCGCCACGTCACCCGCGCGCGCGAGCCGAAGGAGCGCTACGCGCCGACCAACGTCAACTACGGCCTGCTGCCGCCGCTCGACGGGCCGGGCAAGATCAAGAAGGACGACAAGAAGGCGCTGATGTCGGCGCGCGCGCAATCGGATCTCGACGCCTGGCTCGCGCACCGCACGCGTGAGGAGAAGAGCGCATGAGGTTGCACGGGACCATCTGCGCCGTCACCGGCGCGAGCTCCGGCATCGGCGCCGCGATCGCGCGCGCGTTCGCCGCCGAGGGCTCGACGGTGTTCGCCTTCGCGCGTCGCTTCCGCGACGAGTCCGCGCTCGCGCCCGGCCCCGGCCGCATCACCGAGCTCTCGCTCGATGTCACCGACGAGGCGCAGGTGAAGTCGCGCTTCGGCGCCCTGCGCGCGCTCGACTTCCTCGTCTGCAGTCACGGCACCGGCACGTTCGCGCCGATCGCGACCGCGCAGGTCGCGGATCTGCGCGCGATGCTCGACACCCACGTCACCGGCACGTTCTTGTGCGACCGCGAGGCGCTGCGCCTCATGTCCGCGCAGCGGCGCGGCCACATCGTCAACATCGCGAGCCACGCCGCCTTGCGCGCGTTCACCGAGTGCGGCGCGTACACGGCGGCGAAGGCCGGTCAGCTCGGGCTGACGCGCGTCCTCGCCGAGGAGGCGCGCCCGTACGGCGTGCGCGTGACCGCGCTCATGCCGGGCGCGACCGACACGCCGATCTGGGACGATCGGCCCGGCTTCGATCGTTCGAAGATGATGCGATGCGAGGACCTCGCGTCGCTCGTGATCGAGCTCGTCACGCGGCCGGCGCTCGCGGTCGACGAGCTGGTCGTCACGCCACCTGCTGGAGCGTTATGAAGCGGACCTATCTCGTGTGCATGTTGATCGCGGCCTGCGGCTCGTCGAAGAAGAGCGAGGAAGGGAAGGGGAGCGCGAGCGCGGCGCCGGCCACCGAAACCGCCGAAGCGACGGCCAAGGCGTTCGCCGCCGCGGTGCACGCGCACGATCTCGCCGGGATCGAGCAGACGTTCGCGACGCCCGAGCTGCTCGCGGCGTCGTTCGACTGCCCGACCGACCACGAGGGCGTCGTCTACCGCGCGAAGACCGCGCGCGAGCACATGGAGGCCGATCCGCACGCGATGGACGGCGTCGAGATCGACATCGAGGTCCACATGAAGGACGCGCGCACGCTCGCGAAGGACGAGGCGTGGGCCGACTGCAAGGCGAAGGCGCCCGTCGCGATCCAGACCGTCGAGCTGTCCGAGCACGTCGTCGAGAAGGGCGCCAAGCCCGAGGACTCGAAGGACGTGTTCACCGCGGTGCAGCTCGGCGGCCGCTGGTACCTCGTCACCGACAGCGGTTCGTGAGCCATCGCGGTCCGCACCCGAAGGATGCGTCGCTGTTCGCGCCGGCCGCGCTGCCGGCGTTGCGCGAGGCGGTCGCGGATCTGAGCTGGCTGCGCGGGCGCGGCTACGGCGACGACGGCGCGATCAAGCTGGTCGGCGATCGCTACCAGCTGCGCGAGCGCGCGCGGATCGCGATGGGGCGGTGCGCGGCGTCGGCGCGCGACGCGGAGGCGCGGCGCGCGCGCAAGATCACGATCGATCGGATCGACGGCCCGCTCACGCTCGACGGCTTCAACGTCCTCGTCACCGGCGAGGCCGCGCTGTCGGGCGGCGTGATCCTGCGCGGGCGCGACGGCGCGCTCCGCGATCTCAGCTCCGTGCACGGGACCTATCGCCGCGTCGAGGAGACCGACGTCGTGATCGCCGCGCTCGCCACGCTGCTCGCGAAGGTCGAGCGCGTGACGTGGCTCCTCGATCGTCCGGTCTCGAACAGCGGGCGCCTCGCCGCGCGGCTGCGCGACGCCGACGCGCGCTGGCAGGTCGAGCTGGTCGACGCGGTCGATCCCGTCCTCGCGAAGACGCCCGGGGTGATCGCGACCAGCGACTCGTGGATCCTCGATCGCTGCGGCGCGTGGATCGATCTGCCCGCCGCGATCATCGCTTCGCGCGCGCCCGACGCGCCCGAGGCGTGGGTCGTGGAGCTGTAGCGGCGGCGAGCACCGCGAGCAGGGCGCGCGCGATCGCGGCCGGCTCGATCGGCATCGCGCCGAGCTCCCAGCGCGCCTCGTGCTTCGCGCTGACCTCGGTGCCCATCGCCGGCTCGAGCACGTAGAAGCCGCGCCGGCGCAAGGTCGCGACGTTGTCCGCGATCGCCTCGTGCGCCCACATCGTCGCGTTCATCGACGGCCCGACGACGACCGGCGCCTTGGTCGCCGCGACCACGAGCGAGAGCAGATCGCTGCACGCGCCGCGCGCGAGCTTGTCGATCGTCGACGCCGACGCCGGCAGGATCGCGACGAGCTCCGCGCCCGCCAGCGCGACGTGCGGCACGTTGGTCTCGCCGCGCGTCTCGAACGCGTCGGTCCACACGTCGAAGCCGAGGTAGCGATACGCGTCCGGCCGCACGATGCGCTGCGCCGCTTCGGTGAGCACGACGTCGAGGCGATCGCACACGTAGTCGGCGAGGTAGCTCGCGATCGCGAACGTGTGCACCGCGTTGATCGCGCCGGTCACGCCGAGCACGAGGTGCTTGCACGGCTTCTGCCCGACCAGATCCGCGGGCGCCGGCCCGCGCGCGCGCAGGAGCGCCTCCGCGGAGTCGTTCGCGAGCAGCACGCCGGCGTCGACCAAGGACGCGAGCGTCTTCGCGTTCGCGCCCAGCGCGGCCGCCGAGACCGGCGCGATCGCGCGCGCGAGCAGCGCGGACAGCGCCGCGCCCTCGATCGGCAGGAGCACCGGCGCGCCGCGCCCCACCGCGATCGCGCGCGCGCCGGCGCCGACGATCAACACGCCCGGATTCCGCAGATAGAGCCGCCCCGAAGCCATAGGGGCGCATCGTACTTCTCGGATGGGGGTCTTGGGGGAGCCCTACCGGCTCCCCCGATCGGAGGAGGCCGCAGGCCTCCGGACGATGCTCGGGCGCCGTTGCGTGGCATCCTTCGAAGGGGAATGTGCAGCGCGCAGCGCTGCACAGATGGTTCGCTCGATGTCGGGCCCAGCTGACGGCGTTCGAGCATTTTCTCGCGTGCCGCGCGGGCGTCACGTACGATCACGCGATGCAGTGGGACGTCGCGCTCGCGCAGTTCCGCGACTACCTCGCGGTCGAGCGCAACTACTCGCCGCGCACGGTCGAGCAGTACCTGCGCGACGTCGGCGCGTTCAAGAAGTCGCTCGATCTGCGCCGCGGCGGCCCGCGCGCGCCCGACAAGCTCGACGCGATCGACGTCCGCCACCACCTCGCGAACCTCTTCCACGCCGATCAACCCGCGACGATCGGCAAGAAGCTGTCCTCGATCCGCGCGTTCTTCCGCTTCCTCGCCAAGCGCGGCGTCACCTCCGGCAACCCGGCGCGCGCGATCCGCGGGCCGAAGAAGAAGCGCGGCCTGCCGCGCGCGCTCGACGTCGACGACGCGTTCCGGCTGGTCGAGGCGCCGACCGCCGCGCCGCGCCCGACCAAGCGCCGGCTCGGCAAGTCGGAGGAGACGAGGCACGCCGCGTTCCGCCTGCGCGATCGCGCGCTGTTCGAGGTCCTCTACGGCGCCGGCCTGCGCGTCTCCGAAGCCGCCGCGCTCGATCTCGCCGATCTCGATCGCGATCGCTACGGCACGCTGATGGTCACCGTGCGCCGCGGCAAGGGCGGCAAGTCGCGCATGGTGCCGCTCGGCGCCAAGGCACAGGAGGCGCTCGATCTCTGGATCACCGCGCGCGGCGCGCTCGCGCGCGATCGCGAGGCGCTGTTCGTCAACAAGGGCGGCCGCCGCCTCACCGCGCGATCGATCCAGCGCGAGACGCAGTCGTGGCGCGTCGCCGCGGGCATCGCCGAGCGTGCGACCCCGCACTCGCTCCGGCACTCGTTCGCGACCCACCTGCTCGACGGCGGCGTCGACCTCCGCTCGATCCAGGAGCTCTTGGGCCACGCCTCGCTGTCGTCGACGCAGATCTACACCAAGATCTCGCTCGACCACCTCACCAAGGTCTACGACGGCGCCCACCCGCGCGCGGGCAAGTGACAGCGCGTCGCGCGAGTGCTACGAACGCGTCGTGACCACCATCGTGTCGGTGCGTAAGGACGGTCGCGTCGTCGTCGCCGGCGACGGCCAGGTGACCCTCGGCCAGACGATCGTGAAGGGCGGCGCCAAGAAGGTGCGCCGGCTCGGCGAGGGCGGCCACGCGATCGGCGGCTTCGCCGGCAGCGCGGCCGACGGCATGACGCTGTTCGAGAAGCTCGACGCGAAGCTGCGCGAGCATCGCGGCAACCTGCGGCGCGCCGCGGTCGAGCTCGCCAAGGACTGGCGCAGCGATCGCGTGCTGCGCCGGCTGGAGGCGATGTTGATCGTCGCCGACAAGGAGTCGACCTTCCTCTTGTCGGGCGCCGGCGACGTGATCGAGCCCGACGACGGCGCGGTCGCGATCGGCTCGGGCGGACCGTTCGCGCTCGCCGCGGCGCGCGCGCTGCTCGCGCACTCGTCGCTCGAGGCGCGCCAGATCGCCGAGGCCGCGCTCGACATCGCGGCCGACATCTGCGTGTACACGAACCACGAGCTGACGATCGAGGAGGTCGCGTGACGCCGAACGCCTCGTACCTGACCCCGGCGGCGATCGTCGAGGAGCTCGATCGCTACATCGTCGGCCAGCGCGAGGCGAAGCGCGCGGTCGCGGTCGCGTTGCGCAATCGCTGGCGCCGCCAGCGCGTCGAGGGCGAGCTCAAGGACGAGATCGCGCCGAAGAACATCATCATGATCGGCCCGACCGGCGTCGGGAAGACCGAGATCGCGCGCCGGCTCGCGAAGCTCGCGCGCGCGCCGTTCCTGAAGGTCGAGGCGTCGAAGTTCACCGAGGTCGGCTACGTGGGACGCGACGTCGACTCGATCGTCCGCGATCTCGTCGAGGTCAGCGTGAAGCTCGTGCGCGACGAGGAGGCCGCGAAGGTGCGGCCGCGCGCGCGCGAGGCGGCCGAGGAGCGCATGCTCGATCTGCTCTTGCCGCGCGCGAGCGGCGGGCGCGCGTTCACCGATCGCCCCGGCGAGCCGCCCGGCCCCGATCCGACGCGCGACAAGCTCCGCACGATGCTCAAGGAAGGCAAGCTCGACGATCGCGAGGTCGAGGTCGACGTCACCGAGGACTCGACCCCGTTCCTGCAGATCTTCGGCGGCGCGCCCGGCGGCGGCGGCGGCGGCTTCGAGGAGATGGGCCTCGGCGGCCTGAAGGACATGCTCGGCAACCTCGGCCGCAAGACCAAGCGTCGCAAGATGAAGGTGCCGCAGGCGCACGCGGCGCTGACCGAAGAAGAGGTCGACAAGCTGATCGATCACGACAAGGCGTCGCGCGAGGCGGTCGAGCGCGCGGAGACCACCGGCATCGTGTTCCTCGACGAGATCGACAAGATCGCGTCGAGCGACAGCCGCCAGGGCGCCGACGTCTCGCGCCAGGGCGTGCAGCGCGATCTCCTGCCGATCGTCGAAGGCTCGACGGTGACGACCAAGTACGGGCCGGTGCGGACCGATCACGTGCTCTTCATCGCCGCCGGCGCGTTCCACATGGCGAAGCCCTCCGACCTGATCCCGGAGCTGCAGGGCCGCTTCCCGATCCGCGTCGAGCTGCAGCCGCTCGGCCCCGACGAGTTCGTGCGCATCCTGACCGAGCCGAAGAACGCGCTGACCAAGCAGTACGCCGCGCTGCTCGCGACCGAGGGCGTGACGATCACGTGGACCGACGAGGCGGTCAGCGAGATCGCGCGCATCGCGGCCGAGGTGAACAGCCGCACGCACAACATCGGCGCGCGCCGCCTGCACACGGTGCTCGAGCGCCTGCTCGACGATCTGCTCTACAACGCGCCCGACATCGGCGCGCAGACGATCCCGATCACGCCCGCGTACGTCGCCGAGCGCCTGCAGGCGCTGGTCGCCGACGAAGACCTCGCGAGCTACATCCTCTAGCTCACTCCTCCTCGTAGTCCTCGTCGCCCTTCTGGCGCTTGGTCTCCGGCTCGTCCTGCTCGAAGTTCGGATCGTAGTCGGGGATGTCGAGCCCGAGCGTCTCGAGGTCGGTCTTGATCGTGTCGTAGACCTTCTGCGCATCGAACTGCTGGTCCGACAGCCCGCGCAGGACGAAGCCCTGCAGGCGGCCGTCCTCCTGGACCCAGTTGTCGAGCTCGCCGCCGAGCCACAGGCGCAGCGAGCGCAGGTGTTGGTCCTCGACCTCCGCGATCAGATCCTCGTCGGGCTCGGACCGCACGTAGCCGGGCACGAAGTTCACGCGCGACTGATCGGTGTCCATCTGCGACTCGTTGGCGGCGTCGTCGGTGTTGTAGCTGAGCGCGGTCTGCAGCGCCTCGGTGTCGAACGTCTTCATGATCTTCGCCTCGAGCGTCGGCAGGTTCGCCTCGTCGTGCGAGCGCGAGCCGCCGCCCTCGTGGATCACCACGCTGAGGGGCAGCGCGTTACGGAACCGCATCAGCGCGCCGGCGTAGCGCTGGATCGTCGTGAGATCGGTGCTCGCGTCGGCGGCGGTCTTCGCGTTGGCGAGCTCGGTCTTGGCGTCGTTGTACGAGGTCGTGAACTTCGGGTTGAGCCGCCGGAGCCGCACGTCGGCGTTGCCGGGCAGGGCCTCGAAGCCGAGCTTCAGCGTGTCGAGGTAGGCCTTGGCCTGCGCGAGCGACTTGTTCTTGAGGTTGTCCTCGATCGTCTTGCGGGTCACGACCCACGCCGTCGTGTGATCGCCCTCGGTGCCGCCGTCGAGCTTGGCGCGCAGCGGGCGCTCGCCGGCGCGCACGACCGAGATCACGCCGCCCGCGAGCTCGAGCTGCACCGCGTACTCCGCCGGACGCGCGAAGGTCTTCTCGGCGTTGCTCGCGGCCCACTGCTTGCGCGGCGTCTTGGTCAGGTCGGCGTCGCTGAACGAGGCGGTGGACGCGATGCCGATGCGGTTGGCGACGTTCGGGAACGCCATCGCGATCGACTTGCGGTGCTGCTCGAGGATCGCCGCGCGCACGTTGTCGGCGCCGGGCTTGCGGCCGGGGATCTGGAGCCCGTCGGCGCGCACCCGGATCTTCGGCGTGAGCAACGCGGCGATCGCCTCCTTGAGCCGGGTGACGTCGGGCGCGTTCGCGTTGGTCCAGTTCGCCTCCCAGTAGCGCAGGATGCGGAGCGGCATCCGCTCCCCGTCGCCCGACGCGCCGCTGCCGTCGTAGACGACCGACAGCCCGATCGAGTTGCGGTACGCGAGCAGGGCGGCGATCCCGCGCTGCAGCGCATCGGTCTTGTCCGCGTCGGTCTTGGAGCCGTCGTTGCAGATCCGGCGCGCCGCCCGCACGAGCCGGGTCGCGTCGGCGTGGCGCGCCTTCGAGAACTCGACCCACACGCCGATCTTCTTGCTGACCCGCGGCTTGTTCGCGAACTCCGCCACCTTGGTGAGATCGGTCTCGGCCGCGGCGAAGCGCGTGGCCCCCGGCAGCGCCTCGACCTCGCTCAGCAACGTCTCGAGCTCGTCCGACGCGGCCGCGAGCGACTTGCCGGCGAGGCGCTCGTCGACCATGTAGCGCGACACCGCCCACGCGGTCGTGTGGTCACCTTCCTTCGACAGGAACCTCAACCGCTCGGGGCGGCCCTGGACCGAGACCTGGACGACGTTGCCGCCGCTCGCGGTGACGACGACCGCGAAGCCGTCGGCGCGCGCGCGCGGGAGCCACGCGGCGATCGCGAGGGCGAGCGCGATGAGGAAGGAGAGGGGTCGGGTGAGGCGCATCCCGCGTCACGCTGCAGCGCGCGTGCCCTCCGCGGGCGTGTGGTTGCGCGACGATCGCGCGGCGGCGATCGCGCGCGCGCATGCGCGCGCGTCACGCGCTCAGATGCGCGTCCACCACGTGAGATGCGTGCCGTATCCGAGCGCGAATCGCCGCGGCCATTCCGGCGCGGCCGCGAGCGCGCGCCGGCGATCGCGGAGCGCGCGCACGAGCTCGGTCGCGGGATCGCGACCGGCGCCGATCGCGCTCGCATCGACGCGGCGCAGCTCCATGCGCGGCGCCTGGCGCGGGCCGCCGGTGCCGTCGACGAAGCCGGCGCCGACCGGCCAGCCGCAGATCGCGATGCGATCGCCTTCCTCGAGCCAGAAGCCGTCGAAGCGCACGCGCCGCCCCGCCGGCAGATCGACATCGGGCGCGCCCGGATGCGATCGCAAGTCGCGCCAGCGACCGCGCACGCGACGCTGCGGCCGCCACGCGACCAGGTTGCGCGGGTTGACGCGCAACTTCACGCCGCCGTCGGTCATCACCGCGAACTCCTCGCGGTGGAAGCGTCCCGGGATCGCGAGCCCGCCGCCGACGAAGATCGTGTGCACCAGGATCGGACCCGTACCCGGCCCGGAACCTGTGACCCGTACTACGCGGCCCGTCGTCACGACCTCGTCGCGTTCGAAGTAGGGCACCTCGCGTTGATCCCCTTCGTCGTTTCTTCCAAGGTAGCACGGTGCAGCGCGAGCGCATCGACGATGGCTTGATGCTCCCAGGCGATCCCGTCGGGCTCGGCCCCGGGCCCCACGACGCGTGCGCGATCCCCGCGCTCGCGCCCGCCGACGTCGATCGCCTCATCCTCGATCACATCGGCGAGGATCTCGTGTGGTCGCGCACCGAGCTGGAGCCGATCGCGCTGGTCGGCGCGCCCGGGATGAAGCAGCTCGGCCCGACCTGGCGCGACGCCTTGCCCGCCGACGTCGTGCTGTTCCTCGATCATCGCAGCCATCCGCCGGCGGTGGTCGCGTGGAGCGGCAACCCGATGCGCGGGCTCGTGCGCGTCGCCGACTCGCTCGACGAGCTGACCTAGCCCGCGCGTCACTCCTCGGAGATCTCGTCGCAGGTCACCGTCGCGACGCCCGCGCCCTTGCCCGGCGTGATCGCGCACTTCGCGATCGACGCGCCGTCGGGATCGAAGAGCTCGGCGTCGTAGGGCGCCTGGGTCCGCGTGATCAGGAGCCCACCGAAGCGGTGCGAGACCGAGAAACCGAGCGCCGGCAGCCACGGCCCGCGCGTGCCGAGCTTGTAGGTCCGGCTGATCACCTCGAGGTCCTTGTACTTGGTGAAGTGATCGTCGAGCTGGGTGCCGCTGTTGCCGACGGTGATGTTCGGCGCGTGCGGCGAGCTCTGATCCATCACCTGCATGACCTGGAACGCGTGCATGTGGCCGGTCAGCGCGAGGTCGAACGACTTCGTCATCTGATCCATGTGCGCGAGCTCGAACGCCTCCTGCAGCGTCTGGTTGATCGGCTTGAGCGGCGGCGGCTTGTCGAGGTCGAGCTTCTTGCGCGCGCCCGGGTACAGGCCGTAGAGCGGCCGGTGCGTGACCAGCCACGCGCGCTTGTTCGGCTTCGACAGCGCCGACAGCTTCGCGAACTGCTCGGCGAACGCCGCGATCGCGTCGTTGGCGGTGTCGTCGGGCGAGTCGGCCACCTCGTCCTCGGCGAAGTTCGAGTCGAGGATCCACAGCTCGAGGTCGTCGTCGACCGGCACGACGTACGGCGGCGTCATCTCGGCGCACGCGCTGCACTGCTGCTCGTCGCCCTTGGCGCGGCGCGGCTTCAAGAACGACAGGTAGTGATCGAGCTCCGCCGTGCGCGTGACCGACGCGAACGGTCGCGGATCGAGCAGGATGAAGAACGCGATGCCCCCCTGCGCCTCGAGGCGCCGCTCGGTCGCGCAGTTCTCGTGGTTGCCGCGCGGCACCGCCCACGGCGCGGCGCGGAGCAGCGCGGCGGCCGGCTCGAACAGCTCGGCGCGCAGGGTGTCCCACGCGACGCCGTACGGCGAGCCGCCGCAGTCGCTGCTGCGATCGTTCGGGCAATCCGCCTTGCGATAGATGTAGTCGCCCTCGTGGATCACGAGCTGCGGCTGCTTGGCCGCGAGCATCCCCGCGATCTTCGCGAGCGGCCACTTCGCCGGATCCTTGCAGGGCTGGATCGCGTACTGCTTGTTCTCGATCTTGATCCGGCAGCCGGTGTCGCCGATCACCGCGATGCGCTCCGCCTTCGCGACCGGCAGCGGTACGGCGAGCCTGGCGCCGTCGGGATCGATCGTCGCCGACGCCATCGCGTACGCGTCGGTGTACGAGATCGACTTCTCGCACACGACGATCGGCCAGTTGCCGCGCGCGCTGTTCGGATCGGCCGACCCGCGGAAGCGCTCGGTCATCGGCAGCTTCTGCGCGGTGCCGCCCTTCGGCGCCAGCTCGATCGACTTGCAGGAGGCGTTCGCGTCCTCGATCACGTGGCGGAACACCGGCCCGTCGGGGCCGAGCACGGTGTACCCGTAGTCCTTCGCGCGGGCGGTGGAGGCGAGGGCGCCGAGCACGCCGAGGATCGAGAGAGATCGGAGGATCGACATGCCGGCCCTTGGTGCACGCGCGATGCCCGCGCCGCGCGCAGGATGTCCGCGCCTCGACGCGCCCGAGGGCTGCGCGCGCGATGCGCGCGCGCGGCGCGCCCGCCGATCGCGCGAGGATCGCGGGCTCCACGCGCGGCACGTCGCTTGCGCTCGACACCCGCATGCGCCTCCACCGCCTCGCGTTCGCCGCGCTCCTCGTCCACGCCTCGTCCGCGCTCGCGGCGCCCACGACGCTCGGCATCGAAGCCGAGATCAAGGACTTCGGGATCGATCTCACCGACGCGACCGCGCTGCGCGCGTGGGGCACGCCGACCTACCTCGGCGGCGACAAGGAGATCGAGCCGCGGATCCTCTGCACGAAGGACCCGTCGACGGTCGACGGCGACTATCCGCTCGTCAGCTTCACCTACGACATGTGGACGCAGGCGTACGTGAAGCACCACAGCCGCCGCCTCGAGATCGTGACCGGACCGATCGAGTCGTCGAACGACGACGAGTGGAAGCGCGCGCTCGGCGCCGTGCAGGCCTACTTCCGCGCGTTCGAGCGCCTGTGCAAGGAGCCGTCGCGGCGGACCACGTACACGCGCAAGAACAAGTCGGAGGAGAAGGAGGTCGCGGTCTGCGCGGTGACGGTCGCGGATCTCGTCGAGGAGCTCGGCCCCGGGTTCACGACCCGCTGTTACACGACGCCGTCGCGCAACTTCGACGCGACCTACGCCGACAAGGTGAAGCTGATCGGGAAGCTCGACGGCGCGGGCGTGCCGATGTCGATCGACGGCGTCCAGGGCGCCGGCGTGCAGATGAGCGTCGCCGTCGACGTCGAGAAGTTCGCGGACGATCGCATCGCCGACCTCTACGGCAGCCAGGCGAAGCTGCTCCGGGCGTTCGGCAAGAGCGGGATCAAGTACCGGCTCGGCGCCGCGACGCCGGAGGAGATCGGCTTCGCGACGATCTACTACACGGCCTTCCTCGACTACTACGCGTACTTCGCCGGCAAGTTCGACGACGACGAGCTCGGCAAGCGCGTCGACGGCTACACGATCACCGACGATCCCGACTACGCGCTCAAGAACAAGTTCACGCTCTTCCCCAAGGCGTCGATGGCGGACATCTATCAGCTGATCGTCTCGCGATCGCCGGCCTTCGCCGACAAGCTCGCCGGGCTGGCGCCGTACGAGCTCTGCAGCGAGCTCGAGAAGGCGCTCGGCAGCGGGCTCGACGACGACGAGCGCTGCGTGGCGCTCTACCGTGACGCGTGGGCGCCGCGCGTGAAGGGCAAGGTCGATCCGATGTCGCTCGCCGAGATCGCGCATCCGATCGCGCCGTGGATCGCGAACGACAAGGTGCGCGTCGTCTTCGAGATGCGCGGCGTGCTCGCCGCCGAGCTGCGCAAGCAGCGCACGATGACGGCGAAGCGCGACAGCGACGGCAACCTCGAGCTGTCGTGGGAGCGCGCGTCGATCGAGCTACCCGCGATCCTGAAGTAGCGCCGGGCGCTCAGAAGCTGAGCGCGAGCCCGCCCATGCCCCAGGCGTACTCGTAGCCGAGCGATCCGAACGCGCGCGTGCCGCCGCCGGTGAAGAGGATGCCGCCGCCGTCGACCACGGTCACCTGGATCTCGAGGCCCGCCTCGATCGCGGGCGCGACGTCGGTCGTGATCGTGTGATCGATCGCGACGCCGCCGCCCGCCGCGATCGCGAACGCGAGCCGCGACCACCCCGCCGCGAAGCGCGGCCCGATCGCGGCGGTCGCGTAGGTCGTGTCGAAGCGCGTGCCGTCGGCGGTCGGCACGTGCGGCAGCGGCGAGTAGTCGACCGCCGCCTCGACGCCGAGGCCCAGCCGCGACGTCCACGACACGCGCATGCCCGCGTCGAGCCCGCGCTCGTGAGAGAACTTCATCGACCCGAGCGGCTGCAGCGCGCCGCCGACCAGCCCGAGCTGCCACGGCGTCGACGCCGGCTCCGCCGCGGGTGCCGCCGCGGCGGCGCGCGCGATCGCGATCACGAACAGCGTTGCGAAGGCGAATCGCATGAAGCGTCAAGATACGACGAGGGTCGTGCACCGGCTATTCACGCGGAGCGCGTCGTGGTCTAGTCCACCGATGCAGGAGCTGATCCAGAAGGCGCGCGTCCTCATCGAGGCGCTGCCCTTCATCAGCGAGTTCCGCGGGCGCACCGTCGTCGTGAAGATCGGTGGAGTCGCGCTCGAGGACGAGACCCTGCGCCGCCGCTTCGCCGAGGACGTGATCCTGCTCGACTGGGTCGGCATCCACGTCGTCGTCGTGCACGGCGGTGGGACCCAGATCACACAGACGCTCGACCAGCTCGGCATCGCCGCCCGCTTCGTCGACGGCATCCGCGTCACCGACGATCAGACGCTGCGCGTGGTCGAGATGGTGCTCGGTGGATCGCTGAACCAAGAGCTCGTGCGCCTGGTCAACCATCTCGGCGGCGCCGCGGTCGGGCTCACCGGCGCCGACGGCCAGCTCGCGCGCGCGCAGATCGCGAACCCCGCGCTCGGGCGCGTCGGCGAGGTCACGCACGTCGATCGCACCGTGATCGATCGCCTGATCGCCGACTTCATCCCGATCATCGCGCCGGTCGCGACCGGCGACGACGGCAAGGCGCTCAACGTCAACGCCGACGTCTTCGCGGGCCGGCTCGCGCAGGCGCTCGGCGCGGAGAAGCTCGTCTTGCTCACCGACATCGCCGGCGTCCTCGACGCCGAGAAGCAGCTCATCACCACGCTCACGCCGAAGATCGCGCGCGAGCTGGTCGCCGCCGGCGTGATCGCGGGCGGCATGATCCCCAAGGTCGAGAACGCGGTCGCCGCGCTCGCCGCGGGCGTGCGCAAGGTCCACATCATCGACGGGCGGCTCGAGCACGCGCTGCTCCTCGAGATCTTCACCAAGGAAGGCGTCGGCACGCAGCTCGTGCCCGACGCCGAGTGAGAACGACATATGCCGACGCAAGCAGAGCTCCTCGCGATCGCGGATCAGGTCTTCGTCAAGAACTACCGGCAGCAGCCGATGGTGCTCGTGCGCGGGCGCGGCGCCGAGGTGTGGGACGCGACCGGCGCGCGCTACCTCGACATGACCGCGGGCATCGCGGTGTGCGGGCTCGGCCACGCGCACCCGCAGTTCGTCGCGAAGGTCGGCGAGCAGCTCGCGCGCCTCGTCCACGTGTCGAACCTGTACTGGAACGATCAGGGCATCCTGGCGGCGAAGGCGATCGTCGATCACTCGTTCGCGAAGCGCGTCTTCTTCTGCAACTCGGGCGCGGAGGCGAACGAGGCCGCGCTCAAGCTCGGGCGCCGCTACCAGTTCCTCGCCGGTCGCCCCGAGCGCACGACGATCGTCTCGACGCACGGCAGCTTCCACGGCCGCTCGATGGCGACGGTCTCGATCACCGGCCAGCCGAAGTATCGCGAAGGCTTCGGTCCGCTCGTCGGGCCGGTCGAGTTCCTCGAGTACGGCAACCTCGCCGCGGCCAAGGCGCTGCTCGAGCAGAAGACCGCGTGCTGCCTCATCGTCGAGCCGATCCAGGCCGAGGGCGGCATCATCGTCGCGCCGCCGGGCTACCTGGCGGGCCTGCGCGAGCTGTGCGACGCGACCGACACGATCCTGATCTTCGACGAGGTGCAGACCGGCATGGGCCGCACCGGCCGCTGGTTCGGCTACCAGCACGACGGCGTCACGCCCGACGTCATGACGATGGCGAAGGGGCTCGGCGGCGGCATCCCGATCGGCGCGATCGCGTGCAGCGAGAAGGCGGCGGGCGGGCTCACCGCGCAGCCCGGCGGCGCGGTGCCGCACGCGTCGACCTTCGGCGGCAACCCGCTCGCGACCGCGGCGGCGCTCGCGGTCTTCGAGATCCTCGAGAGCGAAGGCCTGATCGAGCGCTGCGCGAGCGCGGGCGAGTACCTCGGCGCGCGGCTCGCGGAGCTCGTGAAGAAGGGGCTCGCGCAGGAGGCGCGCGGGCGCGGGCTCTTGCGCGGCGTCGCGGTCAGCGGCACCGCGGCGACCGTGATCGCGAAGTGTCGCGAGAAGGGCGTGCTCCTCTCGCTCGCCGGCGCCAACGTCGTGCGCTTCGCGCCGCCCTACGTGATCGATCGCGCGCACATCGACGAAGCGATCAACGTCCTCGATCAGGTGTTGTCGTCATGAAGAAAGACTTTCTCACCCTCGCCGATCTCTCCGTCGACACCTGGCCGGCGGTCTGGAAGCGCGCCGCGGAGCTGAAGGTCACGCGCCGCGCGACCACGCTCGCCGGCAAGTCGGTCGCGCTCGTCTTCGAGAAGGCGTCGACGCGCACGCGCGTCAGCTTCGAGGTCGGCGTGTTCGAGCTCGGCGGCCACGCGGTCGTGATCAACGCGCAGGGCAGCCAGATCGCGCGCGGCGAGCCGATCGCCGACACCGCGCGCGTGCTGTCGGGCTACTGCCACGCGATCATGCTGCGCACGTTCGGGCAGGACCGCGTCGTCGCGATGGCGAAGCACGCGCGCGTGCCGGTGATCAACGGGCTCACCGATCAACATCATCCGTGTCAGGTCGCGAGCGATCTGTTCACCGTGCTCGAGAAGCGCGGCCGCATCGACGGCCTCCGCTACGCGTGGATCGGCGACGGCAACAACATGGCGGCGTCGTGGATCGAGGCGGCCGGCCTGTTCGGGCTCGATCTGGTCGTCGCGTGCCCCGACGGCTATCGCCCCGATCCGCAGGTCGTCGCCGACGCGATGGCGCGCCAGGTCACGCTCGGGCGCGGCTCGCTCACGGTCGTCGGCGATCCGCGGCTCGCCGCGCGCGGCGCCGACGTGATCAACACCGACGTGTGGGCGTCGATGGGCCAGGAGGAAGAGGCCGACGCGCGCCGCAACGCGTTCGACGGCTACTGCGTCGACGCGCGCCTGATGGAGGCCGCCGCGCCCGACGCGGTCGTCCTCCACTGCCTGCCCGCGCACCGCGGTGAGGAGATCTCCGACGACGTGATCGAGGGCGCGCGCTCGGTCGTGTGGGATCAAGCCGAGAACCGCCTGCACGTGCAGAAGGCGCTCCTCGAAGCGCTCTTGTCCTAAGCCTGATATCATCGACCGGGGGCATGAGCGGTATCCCGGCCGAGATCCAGGACGTCGGCTCGACGGCGCAGAAGCTCGCGCAGAACCCCGCGTTCGATCCGCTGCGCGCGGGGCTCTCGACCGAGGACTACTTCGTGTGGTCGCGGTTCGACGGCACGACGTCGCTCAAGGATCTCCTGCTGATGACGGGCTTCCCCGTCGAGCACGCGATCGCGATCGTCAAGCGCCTGCGCGGGCTGGGCGCGATCCTCTTGCCCGGCGAGAACCCGCAGACGATGGCGGCGCGCGCGAAGCCGCCCGAGGCTGCGCCGGCGAGGCCCGCCAGCCAGCCGATCGCCAAGCAGCCGCCCCGCGATCCCGATCCGCCGACGGTGCCGCGCGCGCGCACCGGCCCGATCCCGCAGCAGCCGCGGCCGCCGTCGAGCCCGATGCCGGCGCAACCGCCGCCGCCCGATCCGCCGACCACGCTCGACAACCCCACCGCCGAAGAGAAGGCGGCGCTCGCCGAAGCGTCGGAGCTCGGCGCGCCCGAGCGCACGCTGATCCTCGCGATGCAGCGGCGCATGAAGCTCGGCGATCCGTGGGCGCTGCTCGGCGTGCCGCGCGGCTCCGACAAGAAGGCGCTCAAGCGCACCTACTTCAAGCTCTCGAAGGACATCCACCCCGATCGCTACTACGGCAAGAAGCTCGGCTCGTTCGCCGCGCGCCTGTCCGAGGTCTTCGAGGCGATCTCGCACGCGTACGCCGATCTCACCGAGGACAAGACCGACGAGCGCCCGATGAACGTGCACGATCAGCAGGCGCAGACGCCGGCCGAGTACGCGACCGAGCTGTTCGAGCGCGCGTGCGCGCAAGAGGTCGCCGGCGCGCCCGCCGAGGCGCTCAAGATCTTCGACGCCGCGATCCGCGTCGACGGACAGGCCCGCTACCTGAAGCGCGCCGCCGGCTGCGCGCTCGCCGCCAACGAGCCGCGCGTCGCCGAGGACTACGCGAAGAAGGCGGCCGCGCTCGAGCCGCAGGATCCGTCGACCCAGCGGCTCCTCGCGCGCGCGTTCCGCGCCGCCGGCAAGCTGCCGCTCGCCGAGGAGGTGCTGCTCATGGCGATGCAGATCCGCACCGAGAACGACGTCCTCGCGAAAGAGCTCCGCACCGATCTCGCCGAGGTCAGGCGTCTCCTGGCCCGATCCCAAGGCTACTGAGCACACATGCGATCCCGCATCCATAGACTGGCGAACACCGTGAAAACGGGGGGAAGATAGAGGCGCATGGCTTCGGACAAGGTCATCGGCATCGACCTGGGGACGACGAACTCGTGCGTGGCCATCGTGGAGGACGGCACGCCGGTCGTGATCCCGAACCGCGGCGGCTACAAGACGACGCCGTCGATGGTCGCGATCGCCGAGAACGGCAAGCGGCTCGTCGGCCACATCGCGAAGCGCCAGGCGATCACCAACGCCGAGAACACCGTGTTCGCCGCCAAGCGCCTGATCGGCCGCAAGTGGGGCTCGGCCGCGGTGCGCACGTCGCTCGAGACGATGCCGTACCGGATCGTCGAGGGCCCGCACGACGACGTCCGCATCATGCTGCGCGATCAGGTCTTCAGCGTCCCCGAGATCAGCGCGTTCATCCTGCAGGAGATGAAGCTGATCACCGAGGAGTACCTCGGCGAGGAAGTGCAGAAGGCGGTCGTCACCGTGCCCGCGTACTTCAACGACGCGCAGCGCACCGCGACCAAGGACGCCGGCCGCATCGCCGGCCTCGACGTCATCCGCATCATCAACGAGCCGACCGCGGCCGCGCTCGCCTACGGCTTCGGCCGCAACATCGAGCGCAAGGTCGCGGTCTACGATCTCGGCGGCGGCACGTTCGACATCTCGATCCTCGAGATCGGCAACGGCGTGTTCGAGGTCATCTCGACCGCGGGCGACACCTTCCTCGGCGGCGAGGACTTCGATCGCCGCATCATCGACTGGCTCGTCTTCGGCTTCCAGAAGGAGCACAAGATCGATCTGCGCAAGGACAAGATGGCCTTGCAGCGGCTGAAGGACGTCGCCGAGAAGGCCAAGTGCGAGCTGTCGTCGGTCCGCGAGACCGAGATCAACCTGCCGTTCATCATCTCGACCGGCCGCAACGAAGCGCTCCACCTACAGACCACGCTCACGCGCGACAAGCTCGAGGAGCTCACCGCGGATCTCGTCGATCGCACGGTCGACATCTGCGCCAAGACGCTCGAGGAGGCCGAGATCCAGAAGTCGGAGATCGAGGACGTGATCCTGGTCGGCGGCATGACCCGCATGCCGCGCGTGCAGCAGGTCTGCGCGGAGTTCTTCGGCCTCGAGCCGTGCAAGGGCGTGCACCCCGACGAGGTGGTGGCGCTCGGCGCCGCGATCCAGGGCTCGGCGCTCACCGACGAGAAGAACGACATCCTCTTGCTCGACGTCACCCCGCACTCGCTCGGCATCATGATCGTCGGCGGCTACTTCCATAAGCTGATCGAGCAGAACACGACGGTGCCGACCTCGAAGTCGCACGTCTTCACGACCGTCAAGGACAACCAGACCTCGGTGAAGATCCTCGTCTTGCAAGGCGAGAGCGATCGCGCCGAGGAGAACGAGCTGCTCGGCGAGTTCGTCTTGACCGGACTGCGAAGGGCGCAGCGCGGCGAGGTCGAGGTCGAGGTCACGTTCCACATCTCCGCCGACGGCATCGTCAGCGTGAAGGCGCGCGATCTCGAGACCGGCCTCGAGCAGTCGATCACCGTGACCGCGACCTCGGGCCTGACCGAGGACGAGATCAAGAAGATGATCGACGCGAACAAGGACTACATGATCGAGGTCCGCTCCGGTCAGGAGTTCGACAAGGCGCGCCACGGCGCCGAGCGCGTCCTCGACGAGGTCGAGACCTTGTTCCCGCAGGTCTCCGAGATCATCAGCGGCAGCGACTTCGGTCAGGACGCGGTCAAGAAGGCGCGCGGCGTCGTCGAGCGCGCGCGCACCGCGATCGCGAACCGCGATCTCACGTCGCTCAACGACGCGACCGAGGCGCTCTCGCGCACGCTCAACATGTTCCGCGGCGTCGTGTCGAAGACGCGCGGCCCGGGGTGACGTAGCGCGATGGCGGACTCTCCCGTCGAGCGGCTGATCGATCAGGGGCTCGAGCGCTACGGCAAGGGCGACCTCGACGGCGCGCTGGTCGCATGGGAGAGCGCGCTGGCGCTGGCGCCGGACGACCTGCGCGCCGCGGGTTACGTCGAGTACGTGCGCGGTCACTACGATCTCTTGAAGGGGCAGGGCGGCGCGGAGACCGACTCCGAGCTCGCGGTGCCGTTCGGGCTCGCCGACCTCCACGAGAGCGATCAGTACGAGATCGAGATCAGCGAGGAGATGCAGCGCGCGCGCGTCGAGGCGTTCATCGATCGCGTCGACGACGGCTGGTTCCTCGACGAGGATGCCCAGCTTCCGACGATCGCGCGGCCGCTGCCGCTGCCGGCCCGGCCCGACTCGATCGATGCGCCGCTCGAGATGGAGCTCGAGGCCGACGAGCCCGAGGGCGACGATCGCGCGCCCGCGATCGGACCGTACACGCGCATCCACACCGGCGACGACGACAAGACGCAGGACTTCCAACCCGCGCGCCTGCAGCGGCTCGCCGACTTCGACGGCGTGCACCCGTTCGACGATCCCGCCGAGACCAACGCGCCGGCGCCGCCGAGCGAATCGAGCGCAGCGCCCGCATCGCCCGGGTTGGTCGAGGCCAAGCCGCCCGACGAGGTCTTGCCTCCGGAACCGGCGACCAACGAGTTCGATTTCGGCGACGGACGCGACGAGACCGCCGAGCTCGGCAAGCAACACCTGGGCTTCGTGAAGCTACCCAACGATCAAGATCCCGCCGCGCTGCAACCCGGCTCCGGCTTCGCAGGCCCCGAGATGTCGACCGCGGAGATCCGCGTGCGCTTCAAGAAGGACGAGGACGTCTCCGGCGAGCGGCCGTCGCTCGAGCCCGCCGCCGCGCAGATCGATCCGGCGGCCGATCTCGATCTGCCCGATCCGCAGTCGAAGTCGGCGACGCTCGATCTCGGTCCGCCCGGATCGATCGATCTCGGGCTGCCGACCCCGCCGGGCGCCGCGGCCGCTTCGCCTTCCGACGACGACGAGCGCACGCAGGAGCGCGGTCGCTGGGCGCGCGCGCGATCGCCGCGCGTGTCGTCGCGCGAAGGCAGCTCCATCGATCACCTCGATCTCGACGACGGCGGCTCGCCGTCGATCGCGCCGCCGCTGATCATCGACGATCCGGTGATGACCGAGCCGGCGGCGTTCGATCCCGCGCATCGCAACTCGCCGACGCGCGAGTTCCCGATGACGCCGACGCAATCGAAGACGCGCGACTTCCCGCCGCTGACGAAGCGACCGGCGTCGCCGTCGTCGCCGCCGGCGACCAAGGCGACGCTCGAGTTCCCGCCCGCGCCGACGACCGCGAAGACGATCCCGCGCGGCGCGCGCGTCGCCGCGCCGCCCGCGCCTTCACCCGACGGCGCCGCGCCGCTCGAGCCTGCGCCACCGGTGCCGGCCTCGCGGCTGCTCGAGGAGCTCGACGCCGCCGCGCCCGCCGGCGAGAGCCCCGACGATCGCACGCGCCGCCGCATCACCGGGCTGCTCGATCGCGCGACCGCGTCGAGCAAGGGCGGCCAGCACGCCGACGCGGTCGCCGCCTGCGATCTCGCGCTCGCCGAAGCGCCCGACAGCGCGGTCGCGCAGAAGCTCGTGCACCGCTCGCGCGACGCGATCGTCTCCGTCTACCAAGGCTTCCTCGGCAACCTCGACGCGCGGCCCGCGCTCGCGGTGCCGATGCACGAGCTGCCGCGCGAGCAGCTCGACACGCGCGCCGCGTTCCTGCTCTCGCGCGTCGACGGCAACCTGACGCTCGAGGAGATCCTCGACGTCTCGGGCATGACCCGCCTCGAGACGCTGCGTCACCTCGCCAAGCTGGTCGCCCGCGGCATCCTGTCGGTTCGCTGAACTCCCCTCCGTGATATTCACGGACGCATGGCGATTCGTACCGTCGTGCTCGCATACTCCGGCGGCCTCGACACCAGCGTCGCGGTGTCGTGGATCAAGGACACGTACCACTGCGACGTCGTGTGCTTCTGCGCCGACGTCGGCCAGGACGAGGATCTCGAGGCCGCGCGCCAGAAGGCGCTCAAGGTCGGCGCGAAGAAGGCGGTCGTCGCGGATCTCCGCCTCGAGTTCGTGCGCGACTACGTCTTCCCCGCGCTGCGCGCCGGCGCGATCTACGAAGGCTACTACCTGCTCGGCACCTCGCTCGCGCGCCCGTGCATCGCGAAGGGCATGATGGATTGCGTCGCCGCCGAGGGCGCCGATGCGATCGGCCACGGCGCCACCGGCAAGGGCAACGATCAGGTCCGCTTCGAGCTCGCCGCGTATCACTTCCGTCCCGGCATCAAGATCATCGCGCCGTGGCGCGAGTGGAGCTTCAAGGGGCGCCGCGAGCTGATCGAGTACACGAAGCAGCACAACATCCCGATCGAGGCGACCGCCGACAAGCCGTACTCGGTCGATCGCAACCTGCTGCACACGAGCTACGAGGGCGGCATCCTCGAGGATCCGTGGCGCGAGCCCGACGCGTCGATGTTCCAGCGCACGAAGGATCCGGCGGCGGCGCCCGACCAGCCGCGCTACGTCGAGCTCGAGTACGAGGCCGGCAACCCGGTCGCGATCGACGGCGAGCGCCTCGGGCCGGTCGAGCTGCTCGCGCGCGCGAACGCGATCGGCGGCGAGCACGGCGTCGGTCGCGTCGATCTCGTCGAGAACCGCTTCGTCGGCATGAAGTCGCGCGGCGTCTACGAGACGCCGGGCGGCACGCTGCTCCAGCACGCGCGCGCCGCGGTCGAGTCGCTCACGCTCGATCGCGAGGTCCTGCGCCTGCGCCACGACTTGATGCCGCGCTACGCGGCGCTCGTCTACAACGGCTTCTGGTTCTCGCCCGAGCGCGAGGCGCTGCAGCGCCTCGTCGACGACATCGGATCGTCGGTCACCGGCACCGCGCGCCTCAAGCTCTACAAAGGATCGGTCACGATCGCCGGCCGCAAGGCGCCGAAGAGCCTCTACCGCCCCGACATCGTCACGTTCGAGGAAGACACCGTCTACGACCAGCGCGACGCGCAGGGCTTCATCAAGATCAACGCGCTGCGCCTGCGCATCCGCTCCGAGCTGGGCGAATAGGTTACGATCGCCGCGTGCGCGTCACGCGAGTGACCAACGTCGGGCCGTCGCGGCGGCCGATGCCGCACGCGCGGCTGCGCGTGCTCGCCGGGCCCGACGCCGGGCTCGAGATCGATCTGCCGCCGGTCGGCGCGGTGATCGGCGCCGATCCCGGCTGCGACGTCGTGCTCGCGGATCCCGCGGTGTCCTCCCGCCACTGCATGATCGCGCCCGCCGCGCACGGCTTCAACGTCACCGATCTCGGCTCGAAGAACGGCACGCTCCTCGACGGCGCGCGCATCGGCAAG
>DATJIA010000016.1:0-5875 GCA_035493675.1 Kofleriaceae bacterium
CTACCTCGCGATGGAGTGGCTCGAGGGCGAGGATCTCAGCGAGCGGTTGGCGCGCGCGCCGCTGACGATCGGCGAGGCGCTCGTGCTCGTGCGCGTGGTCGCGGAGGCGCTCGGCGTCGCGCACGCGCGCGGCGTCGTGCATCGCGACATCAAGCCGTCGAACCTGTTCCTGCCCGACGGGCGCATCGATCGGGTGAAGATCCTGGATTTCGGGATCGCGCGGTTGGTCGACGACACCGGCCAGCCGACCCGCACCGGCGTCCGCGTCGGCACGCCCGCGTACATGTCGCCGGAGCAGGCGCGCGGGTTGTCGCGCATCGACGCGCGCACCGACATCTTCTCGCTCGGCTGCGTCTTGTATCAGTGCCTGTGCGGCGTGAAGCCGTTCACCGGCGACGACGTGATGGCGGTGCTCGCGAAGATCCTGCTCGAGGATCCGGCGCCGGTCGAGCGCCTGCGGTTCGACGCGCCGGCGGCGCTGTCGGAGCTGTGCGCGCGCATGCTCGAGAAGGATCCGGCGGATCGGCCGAAGGACGGCGCGGCGGTCGCGAGCGAGGCGGCGCGGATCGCGAGCGAGGTCATCCCGGGCGCGCGCACGCGCAAGGCGCCGACCACGACGTCGCCGCCGCCGGCGTTGACCGTGCGCGAGCGGCGGGTCGTGTCGGTGGTGGCGGCGCACGATCCGGAGGCGGCGGCGCGCGTCGAGCAGCTCTCGCTCGGCGGCGGCGTGCGCGTCGAGGTGCTCAAGAACGGGACGATCGTGATCGCGGTGACCGGGACCGACGTCGCGACCGATCTCGCGGCGCGCGCGGCGCGGGTCGCGCTCGCCGTGCGCGCGGCGACCCGCGGGCCGGTCGCGCTGGCGACCGGGCGCGCCGACGTCTCGGCGGCCTTGCCGGTCGGTGAGGTGATCGAGCGGGTGTCGCGCTTGTTGCGCGTCGCCGCGGTCAGCGACGACGACGAGACGATCGATCTGAGCGAGCAGCCGCGCGCGTCCGCGAGCCTGATCCGCGTCGACGACACGACCGCGGGCCTCTTGGACGCGCGCTTCGAGATCTCGGGCGACGAGCGCGCGCTCGCGCTGATCGGCGAGCGGCCCGCGGTCGACGCGACCCGCACGCTGCTCGGGCGTCCGACGCCGTGCGTGGGACGCGAGCCGGAGCTCGCGGCGCTCGAGGCGGCGTACGCGGCGTGCGAAGGCGGCGAGGCGCGCGCGGTCCTGATCACGGCGCCCGCGGGTGTCGGCAAGTCGCGCGTGCGCTACGAGCTCTTGCGGCGCCTGGCCGCGCGCGACGGGGGCCCTGAGGTCTGGATCGCGCGCGGCGATCCCTCGTCAGTCGGCGCGCCGCTCGGGCTCCTCGCCGGCGCGCTCCGCCGCGCGTGCGGCATCCTCGACGGCGAGCCGCTCGACGTGCGGCAACGCAAGCTGCGCGCGCGCGTCGCGCGCCACGTGCCGGACGCCGACGTGCCGCGCGTGACCGAGTTCCTGGCCGAGCTGGTCGGCGCGCCGTTCGCGAACGAGTCGGTGCAGCTGCGCGCCGCGCGCCGCGACGCGATCCTCATGGGCGATCAGATGCGCCGCGCGTGGGAGGATCTGCTCGCCGCCGAGTGCGCGGCGCGCCCGCTCGTGCTCGTCATCGAGGATCTGCAATGGGGCGACGCGCCGACCGTGAGCTTCGTCGACGCGGCGCTGCGCCGCTGGAAGGAGCTGCCGCTGCTCGTGGTCGCGCTCGCGCGTCCGGAAGTTCACGAGCTCTTCCCGCGCCTGTGGAACGATCGCGGGCTGCAGCAGATCCGGCTCGGCGATCTCCCGCGCCGCGCGGCGGAGCGGCTCGCGCGCGAGGTGCTCGGCGCGCGCGCGAGCGACGAGGCGATCGCGAAGCTGGTCGAGCGCGCCGGCGGCAACGCGTTCTACCTCGAGGAGCTCCTGCGCGCGGTCGCCGACGGCCGCGAGGATCTCCCCGACACCGTGCTCACGATGGTGCAGGCGCGCCTCGAGAGCATGGAGGGCGAGGCGCGGCGCGTCTTGCGCGCGGCGAGCGTGTTCGGGCAGGTGTTCTGGACCGGCGGCGTCGTGACGTTGCTCGGCGGCTCCGCGCAGACGGTGCAGGTCGGCGAGTGGTTGCGCGAGCTGATCGCGCGCGAGGTCGTCAGCGCGCGCCCGAACAGCCGCTTCCCCGGCGAGAGCGAGTACGTCTTCCGTCACGCGATCGTGCGCGAGGCGGCGTACGCGATGCTCACCGACGCCGATCGCGCGCTCGGCCATCGCCTCGCCGGCGCGTGGCTGGCGAAGCTCGGCGAGCCGTCGGCGCTCGTGCTCGCGGAGCACTTCGAGCGCGGCGGCGAGCCGGGCGCGGCGGTCGAGTGGTGGCGGCGCGCCGCCGAGCAGGCGCTCGGCGCGAACGATCTCGCGGCGGTCTTGTCGGCGACCGCGCGCGGCGTCGCGTGCGGCGCCGCCGGCGAGACGCTCGGCGCCTTGCGCTTGTGCGAGGCCGAGGCGCACGTGTGGCGCGCCGAGAACGGCGACGCCGCGACCGCCGGCGAGCAGGCGCTGCGCTGGCTCGCGCGCGGCAGCGATGCGTGGTTCGCCGCGCTCGAGCAGACCGCGACCGCGGTGTTCTCGCTCGGCGAGCGCGAGCGCCTCGCGGCGATCGCGCGCGAGCTCGGGATGGTCGGAAGCGCCGCCGAGCTCCGGACCGTCGCGCGCATCCTCCCGCACCTCCTCTACCTCGGCTCGCCGGCGGAGGCCGCGCGCCTGTGGCCGATGCTCGACGCGGTCGCGCCCGAGGTGCTCGAGCAGGAGCCGGCCTTGTCGGCGTCGATCGCGATGGCGCGCGGCGCGCAGGCGGTCTTCGACGGCGACACCGCCGGCATGCTCGATCACAACCGCGCGGCGATCCCGCTGTTCGAGCGCGCCGGCGATCTGCGCCGCGTGCAGCGCTGCCGCGGCACGGTCGGCTACTGCGCGCTCGAGCTGGGCGCGTTCGACGACGCAATCCGGTGGCTGCGCGAGACGATGGACACCGCGCGCGGGCTCGGGCTGCAGTCGATCGCCTCGACGGCGCGCCAGAACCTCGCGCTCGCGCTCGCGCACCGCGGCCGGCTCGACGAGGCGCGCGACGAAGAGGGCAAGGCCGCGCAGGAGTTCCTCGAGTCGGGCAACCGCCGCATGGAGGTCGCGTCGCGCTACTACCTCGGGTACATCCGCTTGATCGCGGGCGACCTCGCGGGCGCGGAGAAGAGCGCGCGCGCCGCGGTCGAGATGGCGCTCGGGCCGCCGCTCCTGCCGCCGGTGCGCGCGGAGGGCCTGGGCATCCTCGCGGCGATCCTGCTCGCGCAGGGCCGCGCCGCCGAGGCGCGCGCGGCGGCGGAGGAGGCGATGCGGCTCCTCGAGGAGCTCGGCGGCATCGACGGCGGCGAGCCGATGATCCGCCTCGCCCACGCGCAGGCGCTCCACGCGACCGGCGAGGTCGCTTCGGCGGTCTCGGCGATCGCGCACGCCGACGCGCGCCTGCGGGAGCGCGCCGCGAAGATTCGGGATCCCGGGCTGCGAGCCTCGTTCCTAGGCGCCATCCCCGAGAACGCGCGCACCGTCGAGCTGGCTGCGGCGTGGTGTCGCGGCGGGTCCGAGCCCATCTGAGCGTCCTTGACCGCGCCGGCCGGGGGAGGCACGCTGGCCGGATTCCATGGGATCCCATGCTTCTCGCCCGGTCGCGCGGCCGGCGCATCACGACGCGCAGCGGGTCTTGGAGGCCTTGCGGCGCCTGGTGCGCTTCCTCCGGCTCGCCGACCGCACCGCCGAAGAGGCGACCGGCGCGAGCGCGGCGCAGCTGTTCGTCTTGCAGCAGCTCGCGACCGCGCCCGCCGCGTCGCTCGCCGAGCTCGCCGCGCGCACGTTGACCGACGCGTCGAGCGTCTCGACCGTGGTCGCGCGCCTGGTCTCGCGCGGCCTGGTCACGCGCCGCGCCGCCGCCGGTGACAAGCGTCGCGCCGAGCTCGCGCTGACGCCGAAGGGCAAGGCATTGCTCGCGCGCGCGCCCGAGCTCGCGCAGCCGCGCATCGTCACCGCGATCGCGACGATGTCGGCGCGCGATCGCAAGGCGATGGTCGACGCCCTCGATCACCTCGTCGACGCGATCGGCGCCGACGAGACCGAGCCGAAGCTCCTGTTCGAGGACGAGCCGCGCGCGCGCCGGAGCCGCTCGTGAGCCCAGAGCACAGCGGCCAGCTGCCGGTCGCGCCGTCCTTGGATCCGACGCTCGCGAGCGTCGGCGTCCACGCGCCGCCGGTCGATCGCCGCGTCGTGTTGATCACGCTGCTCGCGGTCGGCGTCGCCGCCGGCGCCGCGATCATCGCGCGCGTGTTGACCGCGCTGATCGGCCTCATCACCAACCTGTCGTTCTACGGCCGCTGGGGCACCGATCTCGTGTCGCCGGCGGACAGCCCGCTCGGCTGGTGGATCGTCGTGATCCCGATCGCGGGCTCGATCATCGTCGGCTTCATGGCGCGCTACGGTTCCGCCGCGATCCGCGGGCACGGCATCCCCGAGGCGATGGAGCAGGTCCTCACCAACGAGAGCCGCATCCCGGTGCGCATGACGTTCTTGAAGCCGATCAGCGCCGCGATCGCGATCGGCACCGGCGGTCCGTTCGGCGCCGAGGGCCCGATCATCGCGACCGGCGGCGCGATCGGCTCCGTCCTCGGCCAGGCCATCCACGTCTCCGCCAACGAGCGCAAGACGCTCCTCGCCGCCGGCGCCGCCGCCGGCATGACCGCGACGTTCGGCACGCCGGTCGCCGCGGTCCTCCTCGCGATCGAGCTGCTCCTCTTCGAGTATCGCGCGCGTTCGCTGGTGCCGGTCGCGTTCGCGTGCGTCACCGCGCAGGCGATGCGCTCGGCCGCGGTCGGCCTCGCGCCGGTGTTCGCGATGCCGCAGGTCCCGCAGCTCACCGGCGAGCAGATCGCGATCTACTGCGGCATCGGCGTGATCGTCGGCATCGCCGCGGTCGGCGTGACGCGCCTGATCTATTGGATCGAGGACATGTTCGAGCACCTGCCGGTGCACTGGATGTGGTGGCCGGCGATCGGCGCGATCGCGGTCGGCCTGGTCGGCGTGTGGCAACCGCACACGCTCGGCGTCGGCTACGACAACATCGAGCGCACGCTGCAGGGCTCGCTCGAGGGCCAGACGCTCGCGGTGCTCGTGTTCGCGAAGCTGGTGTCGTGGTCGATCTCGCTCGGCAGCGGCACGTCGGGCGGAACGCTCGCGCCGCTCTTCACGATGGGCGGCGGCGTGGGCGCGCTGCTCGCGGCCGCGGCGGGCGTCGATCCGCGCGTCGGCGCGCTGGTCGGGATGGCGGCGATGTTCGCGGGCGCGTCGCGCGCGCTGCTCGCGTCGGTCGTCTTCGCGTTCGAGACGACGCGCCAGCCGCTCGGGTTGCTCCCCTTGCTCGGCGGCTGCAGCGCCGCGTACCTGGTGTCGTGCCTCGTGATGCCGGGATCGATCATGACGGAGAAGCTGCGGCGGCGCGGCCTGCGCGTGCCCGAGGCGTACGGCGCCGATCTCATGGATCAGATCCACGTCGGCGATCAGGCGCACGGCGAGCCGGTCGTGCTCGACGCGGATCACTCGGTCGCGAGCCTGCGCCCGCGGATGGATCGCGAGCTCCTGCACCACGGCTATCCGGTCGCGTCGCACGGCAAGCTGCTCGGCGTGGTCACTCGCCACGAGGTGATCGCGGCGACCGACGAGACGACGGTCGGCGCGCTGGTGCGGCGGCCGGCGGTGACCGCGTTCCCCGACGAGACGCTCCGCGCGGCCGTCGAGCGGATGCTGACGGAGAACGTCGGACGCTTGATCGTCGTGTCGCGCGAG
>DATJIA010000017.1:0-14830 GCA_035493675.1 Kofleriaceae bacterium
TTGCCACATGCACAGGTGGCAGAGCGCCGCGCCGCACGGCATCGTCGTCGCATGGAAGAGTTCGAGCGTCGCTTCCTCGACCGCCCCGTGATCGACGACGGCACGATCCACGTGATCGTCCTCCGCCGCGGCGACGGCGCGCACGATCTGCCGACCCGCGTGAGCTTCGATCCCGCGCACGGCGTGATCGGCGATCGCTGGTCGCAGGCCGAGCATCCGCACCCCGAGGCGCAGGTCACGCTCATGGAGCGACGCGTCGCGTCGCTCCTGTTCGCCGACGACCGCGATCAGCTCCATGTCCCCGGCGACAACCTCGTCGTCGATCTCGATCTCTCGACCGACGCGTTGCCGGTCGGCGCGCGCCTGCGCGTGGGCACCGCGCTCCTCGAGATCACCGCGAAGCCGCACCTGGGCTGCGCGAAGTTCCGAGCCCGCGTCGGCGACGAAGCGCTCGACTGGGTCAACGCCAAGGAGCACCGCGGCCGCCGGCTGCGCGGCGTCAACGCGCGCGTCGTCGAGGGCGGAGAAGCCGCGCTCGGCGACAAGATCGTTCGCGTCTAGGCGCCCCGACTTCGTCGGGACCCCTAGCGAGATCACATTTCGCGGTGCGCACGCGGCGCTGATCCCGCGGCACCCCGCTGGTGAGATATCCTGATCGGGAATGGGTGGTGGGTTGCGCCCGGGCGACGTCGTCGCCGATCGCTTCGAGATCGTCCGGCGCGCCGGACAAGGCGGCATGGGGGTCGTGTACGAAGCGCGCGATCGCGCGCTCGGCCGCACCGTCGCGCTGAAGGTCCTCGATCGCGCGAAGGCCAACCCCGAGCGCTTCCTGCGCGAAGCCGTCGCGCTCGCCGATCTCCGACACCCCGCGGTCGTCGAGTACGTCGCGCACGGCGCGACGCCCGCCGGCATCTGCTACCTCGCGATGGAGTGGCTGCGCGGCGAAGATCTCAGCGAGCGGCTCGAGCGATCGCCGCTCTCGATCGCCGACACGATCGCGCTCGGCCGCCGCATCGCCGAGGCGCTCGCCGCCGCGCACGCGCAGGGCATCGTCCATCGCGACGTCAAGGCGGGCAACGTCTTCCTGCCCGACGGCGCGCCCGATCAAGCGAAGCTGCTCGACTTCGGCGTCGCGCGCTTCCTCGCGCGCGAGAGCGAGCTCACCGTCGAGAACGCGCGCGTCGGCACGCCCGCGTACATGTCGCCCGAGCAAGCGCGCGGCGTGCGCAACGTCGAGCCCGCGTCCGACGTCTTCTCGCTCGGCGTCGTCCTGTACGTGTGCTTGACCGGCAAGCGCCCGTTCGCCGCCGAGGACGCGATGGCGATCATCGCGCGCATCCTGCTCGCCGATCCGCAGCCGATCCGCGAGCTGCGCCCCGATTGTCCGGGCGCGCTCGCCGCGCTGATCATGCGCATGCTCGAGAAGGACGCGATGGATCGTCCCGCCGACGGCGCGGAGGTGGCCGCCGAGCTCGATCGCGCGCTCGCCGCCGACGCGCGCCGCCGCCCGACCGGCGAGATGGCGGTCGGCGTCGGCGAGCACCGCCTCGTCACGCTCGTGCTCGCGCCGGATCTGTGCCGTCACTCGCGCTGGCCCGAGCTGCAGGTGCTCGCCGAGGAGCGCGGCGCACGCGTCCTGCCGATGGCCGACGGCACCGCCGCGATCGTCTTCGCGGGCGCGGGCGCCGCGACCGATCTCGCGCAACGCGCGGCGCGCTGCGTGCTCGCGCTGCGCGGCCTCGCGCCGACCGCGCGCTTCGCCCTGGTCACCGGCCGCGCGCCCGCCGCGAGCGCGCTGCCGATCGGCGAGGTGATCGATCGCGCGGTCTCGCTCCTGCGCGGCAAGCGCACGCGCGAGCCCGACTCGTCGCCGACGCGCACCGGCGGCACCAACTCGCGCACGACGCCGCCGTTCCCGACCTTGCAGACGCAGATCGAGACGCCCGCGAAGCGCCACGCGCCGATCGCGGGCCGAATCGCGATCGATCCGACGACCGCCGGTCTCCTCGATCCGCGCTTCGACGTCCGCGGCGACACCGGCGGCCTCGAGCTGCGCGGCGAGAACATCGACGCCGACGAGCTGCGCACCGTGCTCGGCAAGACCACGCCGCTGGTCGCGCGCGAGGCCGAGCTCGGCGCGCTGGTCGCCGCGTGGGACGCGTGCGTCGCCGAGCCGGGCGCGCGCGCCGCGCTGATCACGAGCGCGCCTGGGCTCGGCAAGAGCCGCTTGCGTCACGAGCTGGTCGCGCGCGTCGGCGAGAAGGCGAGCGTGCTCGTCGGCCGCGGCGACGTCACCGCCGCCGGCGCCGCGTTCGGCGTGATCGCGAGCGCGATCCGCGACGCGGCCCACGTCCTCGACGGCGAACCGGCGAACGTGCAGCGCGACAAGCTGGTCGCGCGCGCCGCCCGCCACCTCGGCGACGACGCCGCGCCGCGCGTCGCCGCCTTCCTCGGCGAGATCGTGAGCGTCCGGTTTCCGGACGACGACGTCGCGGTGCGCGCGGCCCGCTTCGATCCCGCGCTCATGGCCGAGCAGCTGCGCCGCGCGTGGCTCGACTTCGTGCGCGCCGAGTGCGCCGCCGGCCCCGTCGTGATCGTCGCCGAGGATCTGCACTGGGCCGATCCGCTCTCGATCGCGTACCTCGATCTCGCGCTGCGAGATCTCCACGATCAACCGCTGTTCGTCGTCGCGACCGCGCGGCCCGAGGTGCACGAGCGCTTCCCGCGCCTGTTCGCCGAGCGCGCGCTGTCCGAGGTCCGGCTGAAGGAGCTCGGCGAGCGCGCCGCCGAGAAGCTCGTGCGCGCCGTGCTCGCCGAGCGCGCCGATGACAAGACCGTCGCGAAGATCGTCGCGACCGCCGGCGGCCACGCCTTCTACCTCGAGGAGCTGTGCCGCGCGGTCGCCGAGGGCGCCGGCGCCGCGACGCCCGACACCGTGATCGCGATGGTGCAGTCGCGCCTCAGCCTCCTCGATCCCGGCGCGCGCCGCGTGCTCTACGCCGCCAGCGTCTTCGGCGACGCGTTCTGGGCCGGCGGTGTCGCGGCGCTCCTCGGCGCGACCACCTCGCGCCGCGACGTCGATCACTGGCTCGGCGATCTCGCCGCGCGCGAGCTGATCGTGCGCGCGAGCATCACGCGCTTCCCCGGCGAGGACGAGCTGCGCTTCCGCCACGGCATCGTGCGCGAGGCCGCGTACCAGCTCATGACCGCCGACGATCGCGTGCTCGGCCATCGCCTCGCCGGCCGCTGGCTCGAGCGCGTCGGCGATCGCGATCCCGTGCGACTCGCCGAGCACTACGAGAAGGGCGGCGCGCCCGATCGCGCGGGTGAGTGGCACGTGCGCGCGACCGAGAAGGCGCGCGCGGGTCAGGACATCGAGGGCGTCTTGCGCCACGTCGCGCGCGCGGTCGCGTGCGGGATCACCGCCGAGGCGCTCGGCACCGTGCGCTGGTACGAGGCCGACGCGCTGTTCTGGCGCGGCGACATGAGCGGCTCCGAAGAGGCCGCGCGCGCGGCGCTGCGCTGGCTGCCGTACGGCGACGATCGATGGTTCAGCGCGCTCAGCGAGCTCGCGTCGGCGTCGGCGATGCTCGGCCGCGTCGACGAGCTGCGCGCGCTCACGACCGAGGTGATCGACAAGCCGATCGTCTCGCCGCGCGACGCGATGGCGCGCGCGATGCTCGCGGCCGAGCTGTTCTTGATGGCGCAGCTCGACCTCGCGCAGCCGATCATGGCCGCGGTCGACGCGCTCGATCCCGCGTGGATCGCGACCGACCCGCTGGTCGCCGCGCGCTGCGACTGGGCGCGCTCGCTGCGCGCGCAGTTCCAGGGTGATCTCGGCGTCGCGCTCGCGTTCGATCGCAGCGCGCTCGGTCACATGGAGCGCGCCGGCGCGCTGCTCGACGCGACCAGCCGCCGCACCGCGCTCGGTTACACGCTGCTCTCGATCGGCGATCTCGCCGCCGCCGCGTCGACCTTGCAGCACGCGCTCGCCGACGCGCAGCGCCTCGGCAGCCACGACACCGTCGCCGTCGTGCGCCACAACCTCGGCCTCGTCTATGCGTACCAAGGGCAGCTCGATCGCGCGCTGATCGAGGAAGAGGCCGCGGTCGCCGCCTTCGTCGGCAGCGGCTCGCGCCGCATGGAGGCCGCGTCGCTCGAGTACCTCGCGATCATCCACCTCATGCGCAACGATCTGCGCAACGCCGAAGACTGCGCGCGCCGATCGCTCACCGTCTCGAGCGCGGAGCCGCCGCTCCTCACCGGCATGGCGTCGAGCGGCGCGGTCCTCGCGCGCGCGCTGCTCGCGCTCGGTCGCTGCGACGAGGCGCTCGATCACGCGCAGCGCGCGTATCAGATCCTCGTCGACATCGGCGGCACCGACGACGGCGACGCGATGATCCGCCTCGCGCGCGCCGAGGCGCTCCACGCGTGCGGCGATCGCGACGGCGCCCGCACCGCCGCGCTCGAAGCGAAGACGCGCCTCGAGGCGCGCGCGCTGCGCATCGGCGATCCCGCGCTGCGCCACTTGTTCTTGACCGCGCTGCCCGAGCACGCGCGCACGTTCGCGCTCGCCGACGACGTCACGCGATCGTAGCCAGGATCGCGGACAGCACCATCGCCATGCGCGCCTGGGCGGCGCGCGGCGCGAGCTGCATGTCGTCGCGCCACGCGTCCCACGCGCGTCCGCTCGCCGCGGCGTCGAGCGCATCCAAGATCTCGGCCTTCGCGCGACCCGCGATCCGCTCGAGCTCCGGCGCGAACGCCGCCGCGACCTCCGCGCGCCTCAGCCGCGCCGCCACCCGCAGGCCGTCGTGCACCGCGTGCGACTGCGCCGCCATGATCGTCGCGGTCAAGCGATACGGCGCGGTCGTCTCCAGCACGTCGGCGCGCTTCGCCGCGAACGCGACGACTCGCTCGTCGCGCGCGAGCGCCACGTCGACCGCCTCGGTGCGCGGCGCGACGTCGCGATACGCCGCGGCCGCCGCCGCGAACAGCGCCTCGCGGCTGGGAAAGTGCTGCGCGATCGATCGCAGCGCGACGCCTGCCTTCGCCGCGATCTGCGGCGCGCTCGGCGCGACGTTGCCGTCCTTCACGAGCGCGAGCAGCGCGCCGAGGATCGACGCGCGCGTTCGTTCGGAGCGCAGCCTGCGCCCGTCGATCTTCGGAGCGCGCTTCTTCGGAACCGTCACGCCGCGCAGTATCTCACGGCGCGCACGCGACCCCGGCGACGACGAGCCTGTTGTTCGCTTCCTTGCACTCGGTGTTCGCGCCCGCGCCGGTGCCGTCGTCGTCGACGACGACGGTCGCGTCGCCCTTCGCGTTCGGCCACGTGCAGGTCGCGGTCACGCACTGGCCCGGATAGACCGGCGCCTGCGTCACCGCCACGCACGCGAGCGTCGACGGCGGGTTGCCCGCGTACACCGCGACCTTCAGGCCGTCGGCGACCGGCTCGGTGCCGCGATCGCAGACGTCGATCGTGACGCTGGCATCCGCGCCGTTGCACGTCGCCTTCGCCTGCTTCACCGTCAGATCCGGCGACGCGCCCGCGGTCGAGCCCGCGCCCGGCGCGTTCTGGCGGAAGTTGTTCAGCCCCGGCTGCGTCCAGTTCTGCAGCCATTGCGACGTGCGCGGCACCTTGCCCGAGTCGCTGATGTTGGTCACCGCGTACGCGTGCTGGTTCCAGATCTGGCGCGTGTTGACCCAGCGATCCAAGCGATCGCTGATCACGCGCACGCCGAACGCGGTCGCGGGCCCCGGGTTCTCGGCGCGACACACCTTGCCCGCCGCCGACGGGCCCGCGATCGGATCGCGACACACGAAGTTGTCACCGCCGCAGTCGGGATCCGTACTGCACCGGCACTTGCCCAACACGTCACCGGGCTGCTCGCGCCCGCAGTGCGTCGCCTTCGGGCAATCCGCGTCGTCCTTGCAGCCGACGCCGTCGAAGATCGGATCGACCGCGGGACACGTGATGCCCGGGCAGTTCGTGTTCGACGGCACGACGATCTCCGCGTTGAAGTCGGCGTCGACGTCGGCGATCACGGGGTTCTCGAACCACGTGCACGATCGCCGGAACCGCGAGTACTCGACGGTGCCGCTCTTGCCGTCGTACACGCGCGTGAAGCACTCGTCGGCGTACACGACCTCGGCGTGGCCGTCGCCGTCGAAGTCGAACACCGACGAGCCGGTCACGTTCGACGACAGATCCTGCGACGGTTGCGACCACAACACGCCGTCGCTGCGCCCGCTCGGGCACACGTCGGGCGTCGCGCCCGCCACGCAGTCGGGATCGAAGACCGAGTACGCGCTGCCGCCCGCGCTCGCGAACTCGGCGCGGCCGTCGCCGTCGAAGTCGGCGATCGTCGGCGGTCCGCCGTTGCCCGCGGGCGTGCCCTGCAGGTTCGCGGTGAAGATCTCGCGCCCGAACAGGTTGTAGATGTGCGCGACGCCGCTGCGGATCACCGCGACCTCCGCCTTGCCGTCGAGCTTCGAGCGATCGTCGCCGGAAGGATCCTGCGGATACGTGCCGAAGTCGGCGACCGCGACGCGCCCCGCGACGCCGAGCGCCTGCTTCGCGACCCACTGGTGGTTCGCGATGTCCCAGCCGTAGAGCTCGGTGCCGGCGACCAGCTCGGGCGCGCCGTCCCCGTCGACGTCGGCGACGATCGGGATGTAGCCGTTCGAGCTCGGATCGAGCGCGCCGGGCGCGAACTGCAGATCGAGCGCCTTGCCCGCGCTGTCGAAGACGTCGCCGAGCAAGATGATCTCCGGCTTGCCGTCGTCGTCGAGGTCGTGCACCGACGGACCGCCCCAGTTGCAGAAGGCCGCCGCCGGCGTCTCGGCGGTCTGCCACAAGAGCTCGAAGTCGCCGGTCGCGGGATTGCGCGACCACGCCGCCATGCCGCCGCCGGTGGTCGCCGCGATGATCTCGGGCTGCGCGTCGAAGCCGCCGATGTCGGCGAGCGCGACCGAGGTCGACGCGACGATCGTCGGCGTCGCGATCGACGCGACCTGCTCGCAGGTGCGTCCGTCGATCACGCGGATCACGCCGAAGTAGTTGGCGTCGGTGCCGACGCAGCTCTGCGCGCCGCCGTCGGTGAAGTTGTAGGAGACGAACACGATCCACGGCCGCGTGATCTCGCCTTGCACCGACGCGAGGTTCGCGACCATCGGCGTGCCGAGCACGTTCTTGTGATCGGGATACGGATCGCCGGCGGGCGGACCGAGCCACTCGCACTGCACGCCGGGGAAGAACACGCCCGGCACCGGCGTGCTCGTGCAGCTGGTGTCGTTCGCGCCGCACGGCCCGAAGCCGTACGGCAGACATTCGTTCGCGCTGGTGTCGCAGCACGCGTCGCCGTCGCACAGCCCGTTCACGCACGCGGGCGGCGGCGGGACGCACTGATCGTAGCGGCAGACTTGATCGGAGGGGCAGGTCACGCCTCCGCACAAGCCCGTCGCATCGGGCCCGCCGCCCTTCTTCCCGCCACACGCGAAAAGACAGATCGCGAGCACGGCGCAGCCGGCGCTTCTCCTCATGCGATCGATCTTATCGTGCGCGCGCGCGCGATTACGCGAACAGAATCACGCCGCTCCGAGCCCCGGGCCGCGCGACCACAACTCCGGTTGCGAGAATCGCTTGACGGATCGATCGCAATCCCTTAATAGCTTCGACTCCCATGTTGGCCGCGAATCCATATCAGCGCACGCCGAGTCGCTGCGGTTCGCACGACCACGTGGCGTGAGTTTCCGACGAGAAACGGTCTCGTACGCACCGGCGCTCCGCCGCGCGGTTGTCCTCCGCGTCCGAACGTAGCGTCCCGGGAGACACGAATCGTCGGCACCCGAGAGAGGGCGATAGCCAATCGCTCACTGGGCTGCTCACCCCAGCTCTCGAGGCCGTAACTATAACGGTCAAAACTCTGAGCCGGCGAACGCGGTCGGGAGACCCGGGCCCAGCCCACCCGACGCGCGCCGCGCCGACGCCGCGCGCAGGCCATGCACCCGCACCGCCTGTGCGCCACGTCGATCGCGCCGCGCGCCGGACCGAAACCGCGCCACCGGCGATCGCGTGCGCGCGCTCGCCCACGGCCGAGGTCTCCGCCCGCCGACGCCCCCCTTTTTCATCGACACGCACAGGAGAAGCACATGTTCACCACGCTGCACATCTCGATCAACGAGCGCGCCGTCCTCGTTCGTCACGGCCTCCCCGTGCGCGCCCTCGCGCCGGGAAAGCACACCGTGTGGGGCGCCGGCGTCACCATCCACCGCCTGAACACCGACGAGCTCGTCCTCGTCGCGCCGCCCGCGATCCGCGCCGTGCTCCCGCCGGAGTGGATCAAGGAGATCACGCTCGGCCCGCGCGAGCGCGCGATCGTCCTGCGCGACGGACGTCCCGTGAAGTTCCTGCGCCCGGGAACGCACCGCGTGTGGGCGATCGATCCGACCGTCGAGATCCGCGTGCTCGACGTCGATCATGCTCCCCCGGAGCTGACCGACGAGCTGCGCGCGGTGATCCCGGCCGGCGAGCTGATCGACGCCACGGTGCAACAGCACCAGCGCGGGCTCCTCTACGTGAACGGTCGGTTCGTGCGCTTGCTCGAGCCGGGACGCCACGTCTTGTGGACGCACACCGAAGCGCGCGTGACGATCGCGTACCTCGACGTGCGCCAGCAGCAGATCACCCTCGCCGGTCAGGATCTCATGACCAAGGACAAGGTGACCCTGCGGCTGACGCTCACCGCCGAGTACGCGCCCGCCGACGCGCCGCTCGCGACGCACGCCGTCGCCGACGTGAAGGACGCGCTGTACCTGCTCGTCCAACTCGCCGCGCGCGACTACGTCGCCGGGGTGACGCTCGACGAGCTGCTCGAGGGACGCGACGCGATGACGCGTTACCTCGAGGCGCAGGTCCAGCCGGCGGCGCTCCAGTACGGAGTCGCCGTCCGGCGCGTCGGAGTGAAGGACGTCGTCCTTCCCGGTGAGATGAAGACGATCCTCAATCGCGTGATCGAGGCCGAGAAGCAGGCCGCGGCCAACGTGATCCTCCGACGCGAGGACGCGGCCGCGACCCGCAACATGGTCACGACCGCGAAGGTGATCGCCGACAACCCGGTGCTGCTGCGCCTGAAGGAGCTCGAGGCGCTCGAGAAGATCGCGACCGAGATCGACGAGGTCAAGGTCACGATCGGCGACGACGCGATCAAGCTCTTGATGCCGCCGCGCTGATTATCACCTACGCCGGTTCGGCGGCGCTCATCGCGGGCGCCGCCACCGGCGCGCTGTCTCCCGCGAGCTCGGGCGGAACGACCTTGCCCGGCTCCGCCGAATAGCCGACGACGCCCATCTCCGGGATGTCGAGGCCCTCGACCTCGTCCTCCGCCTTCACGCGGTGACCGACGAGCATGTCGACGATCTTGTACGCGGCGAGCGCGGTGCCGCCGACCCAGATGAAGTTCGTCACGACCCCGATCGCTTCCGCGATGAGCTGGCCCATGCCGCCGCCGTAGAACAAGCCGGTGACGCCGCCATCGACGCCGTTCAAGCCGGCGCCGTACTTGCCGTTCGCGAAGAGACCGATCGCCAGCACGCCGAACGCGCCGTTGACGCCGTGGACCGCGACCGCGCCGACCGGATCGTCGATCTTCATCACGCGCTCGATGAAGAGCGCCGCCTCGATCACGAGCACGCCCGAGATCGCGCCGATCAAGATCGCGATCGGCGCGTCGACGAACGCACACGGCGCCGTGATCGCGACCAAGCCGGCGAGCATGCCGTTGCACAAGAGCGACACGTCGGGCTTGCCGAAGCGCACCTTCGACCAGAGGTAGCCGAGGAACGCGCCCGACGCCGACGCGAGCATCGTGTTGACCGCGACGATCGCGATCTGTCCGTCCATGCCCGACAAGGTCGAGCCGGCGTTGAAGCCGAACCAACCGAACGCGAGGATGAACGTGCCGACCACGACCATCGTCATGTTGTGGCCGGGGATCGGGCGCGGCTTGCCGTCGGGCCCGAACTTGCCGATGCGCGGACCGAGCTTCCACGCGCCGACCAGGCCGATCACGCCGCCCGTCATGTGCACGACCGAGCTGCCCGCGAAGTCGACGTGCCCGTGACCCAGCCCGAAGTTCGTGCCGAGCGTCGCGAGCCATCCGCCGCCCCACGTCCAGTTGGCGAAGATCGGATAGATGAGCGCGGCGATGAAGAAGCTGAACAGCACGAAGCCGGAGAACTTCCAGCGCTCGGCCATCGCGCCCGTCGGGATCGTGGCGGTGGTGTCCATGAACACCATCTGGAACAGGAACGTCGCGGCGACGCCGGTCGTGAACGCGCCGCTCGTCAGGAAGAAGCCCTTCGTGCCGAAGAGCCCCATGGTGTGGCCGAAGAGGTTGATCGTGAACTCGCCGGTCAGGTGCGCGTCGTCGCCGAACACCGCGCCGACGCCGCCCATCTGCAGGCCGAAGCCGACGGCCCAGAACCCGAGCACGCCGATCGAGTAGACGAGGAAGTTCATGCCCATCGTGTGCGCGACGTTCTTCGCGCGTACGAGGCCGGTCTCGACCAGCGCGAAGCCGGCCTGCATGAACATGACGAGGAACCCTGCGACGAGGGTCCACACGATGTTGAGCGCGGTCTGGGTGTCGCCCAACGATTTTGCGAGATCTGCGACGCTCGGGTCGGTCATTGTGTTCCTGCCTCCGCTTCGGACGTTGCCGGCACCACGTAAACGGGTTGTTTCCGACTTCTCAAATCGTCGTTAAAAGCGACGCGAGGCGTCATCACATCTCGACGCAGGCTCCACGCGAGGAGAGGCGGCGTCACCATCGACGTGAAGAGCACCATCAAGACGATCGCGGCGTAGGTGCTGGGCGGGACGACCGGCGCGCCGCCGAGCACGAGCTGCGATCCGGTCGCCGCGAAGATCAAGCCGACCTCGCCGCGCGGGATCATGCCGAGCCCGACGGAGAGCCGGTGCACGCCGTCGCCGTAGGCGACCAGCGCGCACGCCTGCTTGCCGATCACGGCGGCGGCGGTGAGCGCGAGCGCGAGCGCGAGCGCGTCGACGTCGGCGAAGCTCGCGAGATCGACCTGCGCGCCCGTGATGACGAAGAAGAGCGGCGTGAGCAGCTCCGCGAGCGGTGCGAGCTGCGTCTCGAGCGGGCGATCCTCGCGGGTCGCGAGGTCGCGATAGACGAGCTCGTCGAGCACGAGGCCAGCGGCAAACGCCCCCACGATCGGCGCGAGCCCGACGAGGTTCGCGAAGTACGCGATGACGAAACAGAAGATCAGGCTGGCGGCGAGCAGCATGTGCTTCACGCGCAAGACACCGGCGGCGCGGTACAGATGGCGCGACACGATCGGTCCGAGGAGGATCGCGGCGCCGAGGAAGCCGATCGCCTTCGCGACCAGGATCGAGATGCCGACGACGTCGAGCGAGACGCCCGAGTCCGCGCCCTTGACGACGCCGGCGACGACCGCGAGCACGACGAGCCCGAGCACGTCGTCGATCACCGCGGCGCCGAGGACGACGCGACCGGTCGGCGAATCGATCTTTCCGAGGTCCTTGAAGACTCGCGCGGTGATCCCGACCGACGTCGCCGACAAGACCGCGCCGATGAAGAGGTGCGCATGCCACGATCGATCCGGAGCGATCAGCGCGTGCAGCGCGTAGCCGAGCGCCATCGGTACGACGACGCCGATCGACGCGACCGCGAACGCCGCGCCGCCGACGCGCGCCATCTGCACGAGGTTCGACTCGAGCCCGACCTGGAACAGGAGCAAGACGACGCCGAGCTCGGCGAGCAGCGCCAGGTTGGGCTCGCTCGCGATGAAGTCGAGCCCGTGCCAGCCGCTCAGGTGCAGGTTGCCGATCACGATGCCGGCGGCGAGCTCGCCGAGGACCGGCGGCATGCCGATCCGCTCGAACAGATCACCGCAGAGCTTCGCGGTGGCGAGCATCAACGCGATCACCACGAGCAAGACGGCGTCGACGTGCACGCATCGAGCGTGCAGTCCGCGTGTTTCACGCACGTATCGTGTGCGAAACCGTCAGCTCATGAGGAGCAGTCGGTCCCAGCGCGGCTCCTCATCGGAGATCGCGGCGCGCAGGGCGAGCGCGATGCCCGGCGCGCCGGTGAGCAGCGCGGGATCGTCGTACCAGACGCGGGTGCCGTCGCCGCCGGGCGCCGGTCCCCACGATCGATAGCCGCCGATGCCTTCGCCGTCGCGACGCATCGCGATCACCGCGCGGAACCAAGCTCGCGCGGCGTCGCGCAGCGCCGCGTCGCCGGTCGTCTGCGCGAGCCGATTGAAGATGTGCGCGACGCCGGCGGCGCCGTGGCACAAGCCCGCATCGCGCACGCCCGCGTCCTCGATCGATCGCGCCGCCGCGCGGCGCGCGATCGCGAGCGCCGCGTCCTCCCACGCACGCTCGCCCGCGCAGCGCGCCGCGACGTCGAGCGCGATCGCCGCGCCCGGATCGCCGTAACACCACGCGAGCCGGCTCGTGCGCGGCGGATCGTCGAAGCCGCGCCGCTCGAACAGCGCGAACGTCGACTTGCACGCGCCGTTCGGTTGGCGGCGCTCGAGCAGCCAGCGCACCGCGCCCTCGAGCAGCGGTCGCGCCTTTGCGATCCCGGCCTCGCACGCGACGCCGAGGATCGCGATCACGCCGGGCACGCCGTGCGCGAGGCCGAGGTTGTACCAACCGTGCGGGCAGTCGTCGCGGCTCTCCGGCGGCAGCAGCTCGCGCGGCGTGTGCCACGTGATCGTGCGCGCGCCTTCGGCGACCTCGGCGAGGCGATCGACCACGCGCGCGAGGATCGCGGCGCCGCCGCCGTGCGGCATCCGCTCGCGCGCGTAGACGCCGAACCCGACCAGGCCCGAGATCAGATCGAAGTCGCGGCGCCACGCGCCGCCGCCGAGCGCCGCGACGAGCGCGTCGTCGATCACGTCGCTGGTGTGCGCGTCGATGCCGTCGACGCGCTCGCGCAGGTGCTCGAACGCCCAACCGACGCCGGCGAAGCCGCCGCACAAGGACGGCCATCCCTCGATCTCGACGAGCTGCGCGGCGCTCGCGCCGAGCTCGTCGGCGGCGTCGCCGTCGCGATCGAGATAGCGGAAGAAGATCGCGGCGCCCGCGCGGCCATCGGTGACCGACGGGCCGCCGCGATGATCATCCGATCGCGCGCGCAGATCGCGCGCGATCGCGTCGATCGCCCGCGACGCCGCGGCCGCGTCTTCTCCTTCGAGGAGCGGGACCCAACGTGCGGCGTGCGGGCGCATCGATCACCTCTCGCTCACTGATCGCACGAGCACTTGAGGACGCTCGTCGAGCCGCACGGCTTCGCGCACGAGATCGTCGGCCAGTTCCACGCACCGCCGGCGTCCTCGAGCTGCGTGGTCGAGAGCGCGCGGACGGTGGTCTTGTGGAGCGAGAGTCGCATCGGAGACTTGTCGGTCTTGCGCATTGGCGTGTCCTTGGTTGGAGATCGCGCGCGGGGGCGCGCGGCAGTTGCCTGCGCATCACCGACATCGCACGAAGCGCGCCGGCGCCTGCCCCGCGCGCCGACCCGCACCGATCCGCACACCCGCAGCAACGCCCGGCAAGCCTCGCCGCCAACCCCGGTCCCGCTTACGTTCGCGACCCGCGATCGCGCGTGCCGTGTCACCGCGCGCCGGTCGACACGACACCGTCACGCGACACCGCGCAACCGCGGTTCACATCGTCCTAGCGCCGCGTTCCTCGTTCGTGTATATTTGACACCATCATGAGCGAGCGCTTCACGTTCTTCTTCACCGAGGCGTCGCCGTTCTCGCAGTGGTACCGCTGCCGCTTCGAGATCGACGGCCGCGTCTTCGGCTGCGCCGAGCAGTACATGATGCACGGCAAGGCGATCCTGTTCGGCGACGCCGAGATCGCCGCGGAGATCCTCGCGGCGGATCATCCGAAGACGCACAAGGCGCTCGGCCGCAAGGTCCGCGGCTTCGACGGCGCGCGCTGGGAGCGCGAACGCGAGCGCATCGTGCTCGACGGCAATCGCGCGAAGTTCACGCAGAACCCGGAGCTGCTCGAGCAGCTCCTCGCGACGGCCGGCACCACGATGGTCGAGGCGAGCCCGTTCGATCGGATCTGGGGCGTCGGCCTCGCGGCTTCGAGCCCGCTGATCCACGATCGATCGAAGTGGCGCGGCAAGAACCTGCTCGGCCAGATCCTCACGCGCCTGCGCGACGAGCTCCTGGCTAGTCGACGATGAACAACCGCGCGCCGAGCTCGGTGCGCGATCGGTGCGCGCTCGTGCCGTCGGCGACCGTGTAGCCCATCCCCGCGCGCAGCACGACCGGCTCGCCGCCGCGCAGCTCGGTCGTGAGCTCGCCCTCGAGCACGAGGATCACGTGCCCGCGCTCGCACCAGTGGTCCGCGAGGTACCCGGGCGAGTACTCGACGATCCGCGCGCGCACGTTCCCGACCTCGACGGTCCTCCAGGTCGCGACCCCGCGCTCCCCGGGATGCTCCACCGCCGGCACGCGCGACCAATCGATGCTCTGGAACGGCACGTCGACGATCCGCATGCGGCGAATCATGCGCCGAAAAGGCCAAGAGGCCGGAGGCCGAAAAAGGAGAAAGCCGCATCTTGCGATGCGGCCTTCCCACCGTGCGCGGAGCGCATGGATTTCAAAAAGACCCGGCGGCGTCCTACTCTCCCACAGAGTTTCCCCTGCAGTACCATCGGCCCTGGAGAGCTTAACTTCCGTGTTCGGGATGGGAACGGGTGTGGCCTCTCCGGCGTAGCCACCAGGAAAAACGAATGAAGTGCGAGTTGGC
>DATJIA010000018.1:0-14596 GCA_035493675.1 Kofleriaceae bacterium
TCGGGCGCAGGCTTCGGTGGCGATCCGAGGAGCTTCACGACGTCGCGCGCGCGCTGCGGGCGCTTGTCGGGATCGGGCTCCGTCATCGCCGACAGCGCGGCGCGCAGATCCGGATCGAGGTTGGGCAGGTGCTTGTCGAGATCCATGCGCAGCCCGCGGCGCGGGACGTCCTCGGGCTCGATCCCGCCCGCCAACGACACGATCGTCGCGCCGAGCGCGTACAGATCCGTCGCCGGGATCGCCTGGCCGTGCAGCTGCTCGGGCGCGATGTAGCCGAAGGTTCCCACCACCGTCGAGCCGCCGCGTTCGCGCGCGGCGTCGAGCACCCCGCCGAAATCGACGACCGCGATCCGACCGTCGGGCGCGCGGACGAGGTTCGACGGCTTGACGTCGCGGTGCACGACCGGCGGCGTGCGCGTGTGCAGGTAGTCGAGCACCTCGAGCGAGCGCACCAAGATGTCGCGCAGCTCGAGCGGCGAGAGGCGCCGGCGCTGCGCGAGCCGGCGCAGATCTTCGCCGGGCATCCGCTCCATCACGAGGTTGAACGTGCCCGGCGGCTCCTCGATCGTCGCGATGTACCTCGGCACGCCCGGGTGGCGCAGCTGGCCGAGCACCTTGGCCTCGCGCTCGAGCAGATCGAACTGCTTCCACGAGCCGGAGAGCTTCAGGCGCTTCACGACGACCTCCGCGCCGGACGAGTCGCCGTCCTTGGCGAGGAAGGTCTCCGCCTGCGCGCCCTTGCCGAGCTGCGGACCCAAGCGGAAGCGGCCGCCGAGGAGCGGCCCGTCGAAAGCCATGCGGTAGCATTCCCGATATGAGCCTGTGGGACAAGGTCACGCTCGGACGCAGCGGCCTCACGACATCGCGGCTCGGGATCGCGTCGAGCTACGGCATCGGCGCCGCCGACGTCGAGCGCGCGGTCGAGCGCGGCGTGAACTACTTGTACTGGGGATCGCGGCGCACCGGCGAGTTCGGGAAGGCGATCAAGCGGCTCGCGCCGAAGCACCGCAAGGATCTGATCGTCGTCGTGCAGAGCTACTCGCGCGCGGCGATCGCGCTGCGTCCTTCGCTCGAGATCGCGCTGCGCCGGCTCGGCCTCGAGTACGCCGACGTGCTCCTGCTCGGATGGTGGAACGATCCGCCGCCCGATCGCCTGCTCGACGCCGCGCTCACGCTGCGCGAAGCGGGCAAGGCGCGCACGATCATGATCTCGTGCCATCACCGCCCGACCTTCCCGACCTACGCGACCGATCCGGTCTACGGCGCGATCATGGTCCGCTACAACGCCGCGCATCGTGGCGCCGAGGGCGAGGTGTTCCCGTCGGTGACGAGCGCGACGCCGCGGCCGGGCGTGGTCGCGTACACCGCGACCCGCTGGGGCGGCCTCCTCGACAAGCGCCTGGTGCCGCCGCACGAGCAGGTGCCGCGCGGCAGCGACTGCTATCGCTTCGCGCTCACGCATCCCGCGGTCGACGTCGTCTTGTGCGGACCGAAAGACGGCCACGAGCTCGACGAAGCGATGCACGCGCTCGATCGCGGCCCGCTCTCGGAAGACGAGCTCGCCTGGATGCGTCGCGTCGGCGACGGCGTGAAGGCCAGCTCCGCGACCACCGCGGCGCGCTCGGGTAACGTCGGGATAGTGTGGGACCGCCTGACCGGTTGGCTGCGACCGGGCCCGAACCAGTAGGTGATAACTTCATCGCATGGCGAGGAGGGCGGTCGCGCTCGCGGCGTTGGTGTGCTCGGGCTGCTTCGCCGAGGTGACGACGGCGTACATGCCGTCGATGACGATCCGCGTGGCGCAGGGGACCGCGGCGCCGGTCGAGCACCGCGAGGGCGCGTTCACCGTCGCGTTCAACCTCGGCGTGTACCTCGATCTCTACGGCGCCGGGCTGCACTACGGCTTCCTCGGCGCGACCGGAGTGCGCGGCGCGTCGGGCCTGCCCGAGCACTTCGGCGCGGCGGGCTGGCGCTTGCGCGGCGATCTCGATCTGCCGGTGCGGTTCGGCCCCGGTCACTTCTTCGGGCTGCGCGGCACCTACGCGTACCAGAAGCTGAGCGAGGGCGGCGTCGGACCGCGCGGCGACGGCGCCGACGACGACGTGCCCGCGCACGGCAGCGCGCAGATGGCCGGGCTCACGCTCACCGGCTACACGAACGACGACGGCCTGACGATCGGCATCATGCACCTCGACCTCGACACCGAGCCGCTGAGGGAGTGGCCGGGCCTGCACGCCGACGGCACCGGCGTCGCGGCGAGCTTCCTGATCCGCTTCATCCCGTCGAGCGGGCTGATGAAGTACTACATCGACAAGCCGGTCGAGTTCGATCCGGGCAAGCCGTTCTGCTACAGCGAGCACTACGAGCCGTGGGGCATCACCTTCACGCACGGGTGCGGCTGATGCGGCGCTGGCTCGCGCTCGCCGTGCTGGTCGGGTGTCACAACGAGCCCGGCGATCTGACGGTGTCGAGCGCGTACACGGGGCCGTGCGCGGTGCACGCGTGGGTCGACGATCTCTACACGACCGGCGACGGCTTCGACCTCGCGCCCGGCGACTCGCGATCGTTCCCCGGCCTCGTCCCCGGCCTGCACGAGACCGACTTCCGCGTGACCGGCAACGACGCGTGCGGCCACATGTGCGAGCTGTTCGCCGCCGGCGGCTTCGAGAGCGGCTGCCAGACCTACGTCGCCGGCGGGTTCCCGGGCGCGGTCTCGGTCGTCGACGAGGGCGCGTGCAAGGTGCCGCGGCTGTCGTGCGCGACCCAGGAGACCGCGGCGGACTTCGATCTCGCGGTCGCCGAGGACGCGCTCGCGATCGCGCGCGGGCGGACCGCGGATCTGCACGTGACGATCGATCGGCGCGGCGCGACCGGCGCGATCACCGTGAGCGCGAGCGGCTTGCCGGCGGGCACCGGCGCCAGCCCGATCACGATCCCGGCCGGCGCGAGCACCGGCACGATCACCGTCGTCGCCGGCGCGCAGGCGGTGCAGACGACCGCGACGGTGACGATCAGCGGATCGCCGGCGGGCGCGATGTCGCATCCGACCGACACCGTGACGATCACGTTCACCGGCGCGAGCGGCGATCTCGACACGTCGTTCGCGTCCGACGGCACGCTGACCCTGGCGGTCGGCTCGACCGACGCGGAGCTGCGCGACGCGGTGCTCGTGCCGGGCGACGGCTTCGTCGGGGTCGGCGTCGCGGGCGGCAAGTGGCTCGCGGTGAAGATCGGCGCGGACGGCGTGCCCGATCCGGCGTTCGGCACCGCCGGCGTTGCGGCGCTCGCGCCCACCGGCATCGCGACGCGGGTCGCGCGACAAGCGGATGGCAAGCTCGTGATCGTGGGTGCAGCCGGCGCCGACTTCACGATCGCGCGCATCGACGGCACGACCGGCGCGCTCGATCCGGGTTTCGGTACGGGCGGCATCGCGACGATCGACGCGAGCGGCGAGGGCGACACCGCCGAGGCGCTCGCGCTCGTCGGCGGGCGCATCGTCGTCGGCGGCACCGCGGGCACGACCGATCCGGACTTCGCGCTGATCGGCCTCACGAGCGCGGGCGCGCTCGATCCGAATTTCGGCATCGCGGGCAAGACGCGCACGATCGTCGCCGGCGAAGATCACCTCGACGCGATCGCGATCGACGCGAACGATCGCATCTACGTCGCCGGCTATCACCAGCTCGCGAACGGCACCAAGCAGATGAGCGTGCGCCGCTACTCGACCACGGGCACGCTCGACGCCGGCTACACGGGCACCGGCTCGACGAGCATCGAGAATGGCATCGTCGGCGATCTCGCGCTGGTTGGCGCGGGTGCCGCGCAGTATCCGATCTCGAACGGCGGATTCCACGTCGAGCAGCTCGACCCGAGCGGCGCACTCGACGCGAGCTTCGGCGGCACCGGCAACGTCGACCTGTTCGTCGGCGCGAGCTACGCCAACGGCATCGCGAGCGTGCCGGAAGGCACCGTGATCGCGGGCAGCGTGTTCACGAGCGCGAGCATGGACTTCTATGTCGCGCGCGTGACCCCGGCGGGCGCGATCGATCCGAGCTTCGGCACCGCCGGCGCGGTCACGACCGCATTCGACGTGCAGAACCCCGACATCGCCGAGGACGTGCTCGTCGACAGCAAGGGCCGTTACGTGCTGGTCGGCTGGGCGCAGCTCGGGTTCGGCGCGCCGCACTCGATCGCGGCCGCGCGCTACATCCCCTGATACGGCTCGAAGCGCGTCTTCGAGCTCTTGCGCGCGTTCATCTCGTCGAGCTCTTGCGTCGTGTACGCGTCGGCGCCGCCGGGCGGCAGCTTGACGCGCACGAAGCCGATCACGTCGTTGCGCGCGCGCTTGCCGGCGTCGACGACGCGGTCGTCGCCGGTCTCGGCGCAGTCGTCCCAGATCTCGAACAGCGCCTCTTTCTTGTCGGCGATCGAGATCGGCGCGGCCCACACGCGATCGAGCCAGTCGCGGACGAGCTCGTCGGCGTGCTCGAGGACGTCGTTGCGATGGCGGCGGCCCATCTCGACGCGCTCGTCGCGGGTCGCATCGAGCGCGGCGAGCTTGCGCGCGGCGTACGGATCGCCCTTCGCCTTGCCGAGCGCCTTGCGCGAGATCCAGTCGGTGACGTCGAAGCCGCCGCCGATGATCGGCACGGTGCCACCCTGATCGGGCTTCTGATCCGTGTCGGTGATGCGCGCGCGATCGCCGCGCGGCGCCTGCTCGATCATGTCGCCGGGCGTGCCGAGCTTCTTCTGGTACTTGTACGGATCCTCGGCCCACTCCGCGATCGCGTTGCCGATCTGCTTCGGCTTCGGCACCGTGAAGTGCACGTGGAAGTTCGGCTTGTCGTCGATGTGCACGGTGCCGTCGGGATCGACGGTGCCGGTGAAGGTCAGGTCGTTGATCACCGCGCCGTTGCCGTCGGGCTCGATGCGTCCGCTCTCCGGGATCGGCGGCGGCGCCTTGCCCTCGGCGGCGATGCGCTCGATCGTCTCGCCCATCGCGGCGGCATCCGGGCGCTTGATGGGATCTCTCATCGAGAGAAGTCTCGATGAGGTCGTGGTGTCGGGCCCGGTTGGTGTCTGTGAGCCCGTCGAGATCGATTCTCCGGCGACCGGCGGATTCGACTTCCGTCCTCCGACTTCCGTCTTCCGGATCGGATCCGGATCCGAAGTCTGGGTCTGGGCCCGGAGGACGGAAGTCGGAGGACGGAAGTCGTAAGCTGACGACGAGGGGATCGTGACAAGCTGGATCGGGACCGCTTCCGGCGGAGGGCTGCTCGCGATCTCGATCGTGGGTTCCGGATCGGGCGTGATGATCGTGTGCGTGTGCGGGCGCCAGCGCGACGCCGCGAAGGCGATCGCGGCGTGGACGACTGCGGAGCCCGCCAGGGCACGGCCCAACCAGCGCACGGCGTTTCGACGATCGTCCCACGCATGGCGTTGCCTGGCGAGGACTTACGGGAGTCGCGACACCTTTGCCGGAGTCACTGACATACCCCCGCGGATGTTCTCGAACGTTCGAAGGGGGGGCCGATGAGCCTCGTATTCTCCTCACTGTGGTCGCGGCTCCTACGCCGCGGGCCAGGCGCCGACCTCGCGGCCGCCGGCCGGGGTGACGCGGGCGCGATCGCCCGTTTCTACGATCAACACGTCGACGGCCTGTACGCCTTCGTCTTCTATCGAGTGGGCCGCGACAACGCGCTCGCCGAAGACGTCGTGCAGGAGACCTTCACGCACGCGATCGAGAAGCGCGAGTCGTACGACGAGGCGCGCGGCTCGGTCGCGAGCTGGTTGTGCACGCTCTCGCGCAACGTGATCCGCGACGCGATGCGCGCGCACCGGCGCGGCGACGAGCTCGCCGAGACCTGGGATCGCATCGATCGATCGCTCGCGCAGGTGTTCGGCGCCCTCGCCGAGCAGCCGCTCCCCGGCGAGGTCCTCGAGCGCGAAGAGACGCGCGACCTCGTCAACATGACGATCGCGAACCTGCCCGAGCAGTATCGCGTCGTCCTCGCCAAGAAATACGTCGACGGAGCCAGCTTGGAGTCGATCGCGTCGGAGCTGTCGCTCTCCGAGGCCGCCGCCAAGTCGCTCCTCGCCCGCGCCCGCCGCGCGTTCCGCGACACGTTCGCGACCCTCGGCGCGCAGCTCACGGAGGTTTCGCCATGACTCGCGAAAAGGATGATCGCGTCCTCGAGCAGAACGTCGAGACGCTCTTGCACGGCACCTACGATCCGCCGCGGATCGACGACCAGGCGCGCGCGCGGATCCGCGAAGCGCTGCTCCGCAGCTCGGCGCGGCAGGCGAGCCATCGCCGCGCGTTCGCGTACGGCGCGATGGCGCTCGCCGCCGCCGCGGGCGGCGTGCTCGCGATCAAGGCGATGTCGCACGGCGCCGGCACGCTCGGCGCGCCGACGCGCGACGGCCAGAAGGTCACGCTCGCCGACGGCACGACCGCGATCCTCGATCAGGGCGCGACGCTCGATCCGCTCGGCGATCGCCGCGTGAAGATCAGCGGCCGCGCGCTGCTCGACGTCGTGCCCGGCAAGGGCCGCTTCGTCGTCGAGACCGACAACGGCAGCCTCGAGGTGCTCGGCACCCGCTTCGTCGTCGACGCGAGCGCCGCGGAGACCGACGCCGCGGTGATCCGCGGCAGCGTGCGCCTCGCGACCGCCGACGGCGACACCGTCTTGCACGCCGGCGAGCTCGGCACCGCGATCCGCGGGCGCGCGCCCACGCGCGGACCCGCGCCGCGGCTCTCGCACCTCGCGAGCTGGGCCGCGCTCGAGCGCCGCCGCGAAGAAGGCGTCACCGGACAAACCGTCCGCAACGGCACGCTGATCGCGCGCACCACCGGCGTGCCGATGCACGCGCCGTGGTTCTCGCCCGACGAGTACCCGCTGCCGCTGACCTCGCTCACCGTCGACGCCGTCGTCGACAACCAGGTCGCGCGCGTCGCGATCGATCAGACGTTCCACAACGAGCAGCCGCAGGATCTCGAGGCGGTGTATCGCTTCGCGCTGCCCGCCGACGCCGCGCTGTCGCGCCTCGCGATGTACGTCGACGGCACGCTGCAGGAGTCGGCGGTCGTCGAGCGCATGCAGGCGCGCCGCGTCTATGAAGATCTCGTCTACAAGCGCGTCGATCCCGCGCTGCTCGAGTGGACCGGCGCCGGCAAGGTCGAGCTGCGCGTCTATCCCGTCCCGGCGCAGCAGGACAAGCGGATCATCCTCGGCTACACGCAGCCGCTCGAGCGCCTGTACGACGACTACCAGCTCGCGGTGCCGCTGCCGACGCTCGACGCCGCGGTCGATCAGGTCCACATGCGCGTGCGCGTGAAGGGCTGCGCGAGCTGCGAGATCCATTCGCCGTCGCACGCCATCTCCGTGTCGAGCGACGGCGCCGACGCGCTCGTCACCTACGATCGCCGCGGCGAGAAGACCGGCGACTCGCTCGTCCTCGACGTGCGCGACGCGTCGAAGCAGCCGCGCGCGGTCACCAAGGTCACCGGCGGCTATCAGTACCTGCTCGTCCGCGCGCAGCCGCCGCTCGCGCAGTCGGCGGGCGAGCGCGAGCACCACGCGCGCAACTGGATCATCCTCGACGACGTCTCGGCGTCGCGCGGCGCGCTCGAGCGCAAGGCGCAGGCCGACGTCGTCGACAAGCTCCTCACCGAGCTCGACGAGGACGATCAGGTCACGGTCATGGCGTTCGACGTCACCGTGCGCGAGAACGGCGGCCTCCAGCCGGTGCGCGCGGTCGATCGCCGCAAGGTGCGCGCGTTCCTCGATCGCGAGCGCGGCGGCGTCGGCGCGACCGATCTCGGCGCGGCCTTCACGCACGCCTTGAAGCTCACGACGGGGAATCAAGACGACAACGTGATCGTCTATCTCGGCGACGGCGAGGTCACCGACGGCGAGCGCACGCTCGGCACGCTGCGCGATCAGCTGAAGGGCCGCGCGACCTTCGTCGGCATCGGCGTCGGCGACGGCGCGGATCTGCCGACCCTCGCCGCGCTCGCCGACGCGACCGGCGGCATGACGTACACGATCGATCCCGCCGATGATCTCGGCTGGCGCGCCTTCGATCTCGTCGCGGCGATGTACACCGCGCGCGCGACCGGGCTCGGCGCCGACGTGATCGGCCCCGACGGCAAGGTCGTCGACGGCGCGCTCGCGTACCTGCGCGACGGTCAGATCGGCGACGGCGAAGAATTGGAAGTCGTGGCTCGCGTCCCGGCCGGCTCCAACGTGAAAGAGATCCTCGTGCGCGGCCTGCTCGACGGTCACGCGTGGTCGCAGTCGATCGCGCTCGCCGACGCGCAGCACCCGGCCGGCGATCCCGGCTACCTGCCGCGCCTGTGGGCGCAGCGCCGCATCGCGAAGCTCTTGCTCGACAAGCTCGATCCGATCGCGGCGTGCAGCGGCGACGCGTGCCCGAGCGCCGACGAGCTGCGCGAGAAGCATCGCGAAGAGCTGCGCAAGGAGATCGTCGCGCTCGGCAAGGAGTTCTTCTTGCTGTCGCGCCACACGTCGCTGCTCGTCCTCGAGAACGACGCGATGTACGCGCAGTACGGCGTGCCGCGCACGCGCACGACCGAGTGGATGCCGTACAACGTGCCGTCGAAGATCCCGGTGCCGCCGAAGGGCGCCGCGCCGGCGACCGGCGGCGATCAGGAAGCGATCCTGGTGCGCACCCCGCAGCCGGTCTTCTATCAGATGAACGATCGCTACGCGTATCGCGACGCGTGGCAGACCACGCCGATGGGCGGCGGCGGATGGGGCGGCTACTGGGACGGCAACGATCTCGGCGGCGTCGCGCTCGCCGGCCCGATGCACGCGGACTGGACCGTGCGCGCGCGTCGCGAAGCGGGGCGCGGCGACTTCGACGGCCGCGTCACGCTCGAGTCGCAGATCCAGCAGCCGGTCTCGGCGACCACGGTGCCCGACGTTCCCGCCGCGAGCGCGGCGGCCGAGGCGAAGACCGTCGACAAGTTCGGCACGAAGGACGACAGCGCCACCTTCGCGATGGACGAGGGCGAGCCGGTCGTCACCACCGGCGAGATCGCGGGCGGCACGATCGGCATGGGCAACTACGGCACGATCGGCCACGGCGCCGGCGGCGGCGGCATGCGCGCGCACACGCGCTGGAACGCCGGTTGGGACAACGAGAACGGCGAGGGCCAGGGCTACGGCCTCGGCAAGAGCGCCGGCCTGCGCTGGGGCGGCGCCTATGGCGTGTTGTCGCCGATGTCGATGTACTACCCGACCGATCCGCGCCTCGACGATCTCACCGATCAAGTGCCGGCGTTCTTCCCCGGCGCGTACGACGAGATCGCGGCGGACCTGCACGCGACCGCGCCGCACGCGAAGGGCTCGATCGACGATCAGGCCAAGCAGCTGCTCCTCGCGGCGCGCGCGAACATCCGCGCCGGCGTCTATCAATGGGGCTCGGGTCCCGCGATCGCCGTCGACGCCGCCGGCCGCATGGGCTGGCGCACGACGACCGACGCCGGCCTCGAGGAGTGGAACAGCTACGACGGCGCGACCTGGCGCCGCGCGTATCCCGAGCTCGGCCTCGAGCTCGTGCGCCCGGTCGGCGACGACGAGCCCGCGCTGTACGGCGCGGTGCTGCCGCTCGTCCTCGCCACGCCCGAGCACCTCGCGCGCTGGTACGACGTGCGCGCGAGCGGTCACTCGATCACGCTCACGCCCGCCGGCACCAAGACCGTCACGCTGACGATCGATCTCGACAACGACAACCGCGTCGTCGCGATCAAGGCGGGCAACGACGCGGTGAAGATCACGTGGGGCGCGGACGGTCCGACGTCGGCGCAGGTCGGCGCGCGCTCGTTCGCGGTGTCGTTCGGCGCGAGCCTGGTCGCCGACGCGAGCGTCATCGGTCGCCCCGACGATCACGATCTCGTGACGATCGATCTGCCGATGCACACGCCCGCGTACTGGCGCAACCGCCTCGCGCAGCTGACCGCCGGCACCGACGAGTGGCGTCACGCCGAGCACCAGCTGCTCGCGGCGGCGGCGTCGCTCGGCGACTACGGCACGCAGTGGACGATCTACCAGGAGCTGCGCGATCACGGCGGCATCGCGACCGGCGACGTCGCGCTCGCGGGCCGCGGCCTCGCGATCTCGACCACCGACGATCAGCAGAAGGCCGCGCTGGCGTCGGTGCCCGCCGGCGCGCGCCGCATCGCGGAGTATCTGAGCGCGTCGCGCCGCTACGGCAAGGAGCAGAAGCCCGGCATCTTCGGTGCGCACGCCGGCACGGATCTGGTCGGCACGCTCGCGCAGTATCGCGAGGCGCTCGCGCTGATCCAGGCCGGCAAGATCGACACCGCCGTCGACGCGCTCGACGCGCTCGGCGAGCGCGCGCCGCAGCTGCGCTTGGTCGCGACCTCGTACTTGTCGAACAGCTGGTCGTATCGCACGCCGAAGGTCGTCAAGGCGTGGGACGCGCTCGCCGTCGGGCGCTGGCGCAACCTCGCCCGCTACGAAGCGGCGCGCGCGCTCTACTCGCGCGGCGACTACGAGGGCGCGGCGCAGCGCTACGCGGCCTTGCTCGCCGACGTCGCGCTCGACGCCGATCCGTTCCCGTACGACGGCATGCCGATGTACGCGTTCCAGAACAGCTCGCGCGGCACCGCCGGTTGGCAGCTCGCGTACGCCGCGTGGAAGAACAAGGTGCTCGCGTCGGGCGATCTCGATCACGTGATGTCGCTGGCGATGGCGTCGGCGCAGGCGCAGCCCGGCGATCTCGATCGCGTGCTGGCGAAGGCGGCCGATCTCGCCGACGGCGACGGCGATGCGATCGCGTCGGTGGCCTCGCTGGCGATGCAGTACGGCCAAGCCGATCGCGCCGCGGCGCTGATCGATCATGCGCGCAAGGCGTCGCCGTCCCCGGCGCTCGATCGACTCGCGTCGGCGATCGCCGAGCGGCAGGGTCGTCCGGCGGATGCCGCCGCGCTGCTCGCGCACGCGCTCGAGGCCGAAGCCGACGAGCCGCGCCCGCTGTCGCAGGTCCGCATGGACTACAACCGCCTGGTCGCGCTCGACGGGCGCGTCGCGTCGCTCGCCGCCGCCGGCGCCGATCGCGACCGCGCGATCGCGAAGCTCGAGAACGACGCCGCCGACTGGCGCGAGCTCGATCCCGACTACGACGCGCGCGAGCAGACCGTCGCCAACGCGCTGCTCGCCGCGGGCCGCGACGAAGAGGCGATGCGCATGCTGTCGACGATCATCGAGCGCCACCCGATGGAAGGCAGCGGCTGGGGCACGATGGCGGAGACGCTCGAGCGCGAAGGCCGGCTCGACGCGGCGCGCGACGCGTGGCACCAGGCGGTCGTGATCGATCAGACCAACCCCGCGTGGCGCGTGCGCGACGCGCAGGTCCTGTTCGCGCTCGGCCGCGACAAGGAGGCGATCGCCGAGCTGAAGGACGTCACCACCCGCAAGTGGCACGAGCGCTGGGGCATGGTCGTGTCGCAGGCGCAGCAGCTGCTGTCCCGCGCCGATCACAAATAGTGGACCACTGGTCCACGCGCGCGCGCGTAAGTGCGCGAGACCCGCGTTCCACGGCCTGGAACGCGGGTTGCTGTTCGCGCGCGTATGCTCGCGCTCCTCGCCGTCGCCGCGCTCGGCAAGCACCACGTCACGATCACGCCGTGCACGATCGAAGGGCCGGAGCTCGTCCTCGCCGGCGAGCTCGTCGACGGGCTCGCGGTCGCCCCCGACGGCGCGCTGATCGTGATCGACGGCCACGCGGATCTCCACCGCTACACGATCATCAACAAGGGCGCGGACTGCACCTTGAAGCCCGACGGCGTGATCGAGACCGGGCTCCCGACGCCGTTCGAGATCGCGCGCGTCCGCGTCGATCCGAAGAGCGGCGCGATCTACGCGCACGTCGGCGTGATCGCGACGTCGTCGAACGACGTGCGCATCGACGGCAAGAAGATCGAGGAGGCGTGCGCGGCGCGCGACGAGAAGGCTCCGATGTGCGCGCGCGACGCGTGGCCCGTCGGCGATCGGCGCATCGTCGAGGGCGACCCGCTCATGGAGCTCCGCGATCACGACGGCAAGCTCGTGCATCCGCTGTTCGGCGCGCGCCCGGCGACGATCCTCGCGCGATCGTGGGCCGCGTGCGGCGCGGGCATCTGCGCCGCCGGCGAGTACGCGTTCTACGCGTGGGACGCGCGCGGCACGCTCGTCGGATCGTTCAGCACCGACTCGCTCTCGTACGCGACGGGGCAGTGGGATCCCGCCGGCTTCGTGATGATCGGCAAGACCGGCTACCTGCTCGGCGACGAGTACACCGACGGCGCGCCGCGCAAGGCCGCCATGATCCAGCGCGTCGACGGGCTGCCCTAGTTACAGGCGAGCGCGCTCTCGCGCGGTGGTCATGGGGCTCGACCTATCATAAGGTCGAGCGCCGTGCCCCAAGCGCCGTCCGCCGCTGATCTCGAGCTCGCGTTCTACGAGCGCTTCCTGTGGGGCAAAGGGCTCGAGCCGTATCCGGTCCAGGAGCAGGCGATCGGGCCGATCGTCGCCGGCAAGAGCGTGATGGTCACGGTGCCGACCGGCACCGGCAAGACGCTCATGGCGAAGGCGGCGCTCTTCGCCGCGCTCGCGAAGGGGCAGAAGGCGGTCTACACGACGCCCTTGCGCGCGCTCACCGAGGAGAAGTTCCGCGAGCTCAGCGCCGACTTCGGCGAGGAGAACGTCGGCTTCGCGACCGGCGACTACAAGGTCAACCGCGAAGCGCCGATCCAAGTCGAGGTCGCCGAGATCTTGTGGAACCGGATCTTCGGCGATCGCCAGGTCATGCCCGCCGACGTCGTCGTGATGGACGAAGGCCACTACTTCAACGATCCCGAGCGCGGCTACGTCTGGGAGCAGTCGATCATCGGGCTCGATCCGCGCGCGCAGCTCGTGATCCTGTCGGCCACCGTCGGGCGCGCCGACAAGTTCGTGCAGTGGATCGAGCTGACGCGGCGCGTGTCGATGCAGCTCGTCGAGTCACGCGAGCGCAAGGTGCCGCTCGTGCACGACTTCCGCGAGGAGACCTTGATCGACACGGTCAAGCAGCTCTCCTACGACGGCGACGTGCCGGCGATCGTGTTCGTGTTCGGGCGCGAGCTCTGCTTCGAGGTCGCGCGCCTCTTGAAGTCGTGCCGGCGGTTCTCGACCGACGAGGAGAAGGAGCGCATCGACGCGCTGTGCGACGCGGCGCTCTTGCCCGGCGGCGCGGCGAAGGAGCTGCGGCCGCTGCTCACGCACGGCATCGGCATCCACCACGCCGGCATCCTCCCGCGCTACAAGCAGCTCGTCGAGGAGCTCGCGCTCGAGCGGCTGATCAAGTTCGTCGTCTCGACGGAGACGATCGCGGCGGGCATCAACCTGCCGGCGCGCACCGTCGTGTTCCCGAGCCTGCGCAAGTTCATCAAGAAGGAGCCGCGGCTCGTCACCGCCGCCGAGTACCACCAGATGGCGGGGCGCGCGGGACGTCCGCAGTTCGACGATCGCGGCCTCGCGATCACGCTCGCGCCCGAAGACGTCGTCAGCGAGATCAAGAAGGAGACCAAGGCGCAGGCGAAGCGCGGCGGGCTCGCGGCTGACGAGGGCAAGATCCGCCGCAGCGCCTACGCGCAGGCGCGCGCCGCCGCGCAGAAGAAGGGCGATCTGATCTGGACGCCGGAGCAGCACCAGGAGCTCGTCAAGGGCGAGCCCGCCGAGCTGCGCTCGAAGACGAAGATCACCGCCGAGCAGGTGCTCGCGATCGGCCTGCCGGATCTGACGAAGGGCGCGTTGCCCGGCTCCGAGGGCTACGTGCCGCCCGTGCTCGACGAGGTCGAGGCGTCGCTGCCGCCGTCGATGCGGCTCGACGTCGTCACCGTGATCGATCACCTCTTGCTCACCGACCGCGAGCGCAAGGAGCTGCACAAGACGCTGTCGTGGCTGGTCGACAACATGAAGGCGATCGGCGTGATCGACGACGCCGGCACGCAGATCGCGGGTCACATGATCAAGGACCTGCAGGGCATGGACGGCCTCTTCATCTATTACGTGCTCTTCAACCACCAGCTCGACTACGAGGATCTGCGCGCGCTGGTCGAGCTCTTGGTCGATCACGACGCCGTGCAACGCATCTTGGATCGCAAGCTCGAGGACATCCGCCGCGAGTGGTGCCGCGCGCGCCTGCGCGAGAAGCGCCTCGACAACCCGCAGATCACCTGGGAGGACATCGAGGCCGAGTACGAGCAGGAGCACCCGCGCGTCTTGACGAAGGTGGAGACGATCCTCCAGGAGTTCGTCGGCAAGGTGCCGCACCCCGAGCTCCACGGCGGCAAGAAGGCGAAGTCGATCTTCGCGCGCATGGAGGACGAGAAGCTCGGCTTCGTCGAGTTCGTCGAGAAGGAGGGGCTCGAGCACGAGGAGGGCAGCCTCTTCTCGTACCTCGTCCGCATCATGAACTTCGCGCGCAAGCTCCACGACGCCTCGCAGCTGTCCGAGTTCGAGGACCTCGCCGATCGCGTGAAGGCCGTGATCGGCTCGGTCGACGTGCGCCACGCGGGCTGATCGCG
>DATJIA010000019.1:0-9124 GCA_035493675.1 Kofleriaceae bacterium
GGCGCGGACGCGGCGGCGGCGTGGTCGAGCTCGACCGGATCGTGCGCGCAGACGACGTCGACGTCGGGGTGCGCCTTGAGCCGGCGCAGCGCGGCGACCGACGCGAGCCGCGCGTCGCGATCGATCTCGTCCATCGTCGCGAACCAGCGCAGGGCGATCGGCGCGCGCGGCGGATCGGCGAGCTCGTCGCGGTGGAAGTAGGCGTCGCCGGCGTGCACCAGCCAGCGCGCGCCGTGGCGCACGACGACCGCGGTGTGCCCGCGCGTGTGGCCGATCATCGGCACCAGCGCGAGGTCGTGATGCAGTCCGTCGAGCTGCTTCACGGCCGGGAGATCCATCCAGACGTCGCCCTTCGGCTCGTACACGGCCCAGCGCGGGTGGTGCGCGAAGCGGTTCTTCCAGTAGCGGGTGCGCGCGCGGACGTCGGGCGGCGAGACCGCGTCGTCGCGCTCGAAGCGATGGACGTGCACCGTCGCCCACGGGAAGTCGGGCAGGCCGCCGGCGTGATCGGGATCGAGGTGGGTGACGACGACGTGGCGCACGTCGCGCGGATCGAAGCCGAGCGCGCGCACCTGCTCGAGCGCGGTCTCGCTGCGATCGAGGCGCGGGCCTGCGACCGCGCGGAAGACGCGCGGCAGTCGATTGGGATCCTCGCAGTCGGCGGTGCCGAAGCCGGTCTCGACGAGGACGAGGCCGTCCTTGTCGGTCTCGACGAGCAGGCAGTGACAGACGAGGCGCGCGCGCGCGAGCCAGCGATCGCCGCCGACGAGACGTCCGCCGATCGGACACATCGTGCCGCACCCCAGATGATGGATCCGCGCCATGCGCGGAGCTTATTCCGTTCTGGCGAGCGACGGTTGCAGCGGCATCGCCCGGAGCGTCTGCACCGGCGGCTGCTTCATGAAGTAGATCGTCATCGGACGCTCGATCGGCTCGAACGTCGTCGCGTGCGCGGTGATCGCGTGCTGCGCGACGAGGAACGTGAGCCCGAGCATCCCGGCGAACGCGATCGCGGTCAGCGCGAGCACGAGCACCTGCGGCGCGGCGCGGGCCCACGCGCGCGCGAACGACGCGCGCACGCTCGCGCGGAGCGGGGCGGGAACGACGCGCGCCTGCGGCAGCCGATCCATGGATCGAGTATGCGCCGCCGGGCGCCTCCGCGCCGGGAAAATCAGGAGCGCGCGATCTCGGGGGCGGCCTGGCCGCGCTCGCGGAACGTGCCGTTCTCCTGATAGCGCTTGCGCTGGAGGCGGTTGAGCGCGACGCGCCCGCGCCAGCCGAGGTAGCTGCGCGTGAACCCGACGACCTGCTTCGGATCCATGTACGGGTTCTTGAGCCCGCCGAGCGTGACCAGCGCGAGCACCTGCTCGGCGACCGACACCGGGCAGCCCTCGAGCTTCAGGTACGGCTCGTCGGCGGCGGCCTTCATCTTGTTCGTCGTCACCGCGATCTTCTTGAAGATGTCGTCGTGCTTCGCGGTGTGCGGATCGAGGTGCGATCGATCCTTGTACGTCGATCGGATCTGCACGGGTTGGCCGTGCAGCTTGCCTTCCCAGTTCGCGCAGTCGCCGATGAAGACGACCTTCTCGCCGGGCGCGGCGTCGATGCCGCCCTTGTAGCCGCCGAACACGACGTGCATGCGCGGCATCTTCTCGTCGGTCTTCGCGTCGTAGACGCGGAGGATCTCGATCGCTTCCTCGATCGCGCCGGGGCAGCCGCCCCAGCAGTAGTCGGAGTGCTCGGGCTCCGGCGGCGGGCCCGCGTACGCGGTGATGTTGGTGCCCTCGAAGTACTTCTCGACGCGGATCAGCCCGACCTTGAAGCCCTTGGCGCGCGCCTTCGCTTCGTCGAGGGAGACGTCGCCGGAGATCTTCACCTTCTTCACGTCGAGCGTGCCGAAGCCGGACTCCTCGGCGAGCCGCAGGTGATCGACCGTGCGCGGATCGACGCCGATGATCGCGCAGCAGACCGCGTCGAACGCGAGCTGCGAGTTGCCCATGATGATCAGGCCCAGGTCGAACGGCGTCGGCGTCAGCATGCGGCCTTCGCCGGCGGTGATCGCGTCGATCGCGATCAGCTGCGGCTGGATGATGAACTGCAGGTCGCGGATCTTCTCGTTGAGCTTGTGATCGTGATCGATGAGGCGATGACGATCGTCCTGGATCCCGATGTACGCCTTGGTGCCGAAGGTGACGGTCGTCCACGGGTGCGCCTTGAACTTCGGGAGATTGACGAAGAAGTCGGCGCGCGCGACCGGCTCCGGCGTGAAGAGGTAGTCGCGCAGCCGGCCGTCGTGCGAGAGCGGGATCTCGACCTGCGCCTCTTCCTCGAAGCAGTAGCGCTTCACGCCGACCTTCTTCAGCATCGCCTCCCAGCCCGACTCCTTCATCGAGAGGCGCGTCGGGACGGTGATGCCGCAGCGCTCGCCGGCGGCGAGCTCGGTCATCGCGCTGCCGCCGGTGTCCTGCAGCGCGCGCAGCATCCCTTCACCGACTTCCGGACGCGTGAACGCGTGCGGGAAGAACTCGCCTGCGGCGACGAGGTTCGGCTTGACGAGCGTGCGCCCGAACGGACGCAGCCCGAGCTCCTGGATGCCCTCGCGGAAGATCTTTCGGATCGCCTCGGGGTCGTACGTCCGGCAAGAACGGATGATCACCTTCGGCTCGGCGGGGATCTTCATGGTCGGACGAGCATACGCCTGCGCCGCCGGAGAAGATGAAAAAAGTTTCATCTTTCCCGCGGCGACGGCGCGGATGGCCGGAATCGTCCGATCGGCGTCCTTGCGCCATCGGGGGCACGGGCGCATCGTCGGGGCGTGAAGCGGGTCGTGATCGTCGCGTTCGACGGCTGCCAGACGCTGGATGTCGTGGGCCCGTACGAGGTCTTCGCGGGGGCGAGCGAGGCGCAGGCGGCGAGCGGCGCCAAGGACCGCGGGTATCAGGTGAGCATCGCGGCGATCGGGAAGCGCGTCACGAGCAGCAGCGGGATCGCGATGGACGCGCACGTGCGGTTGCCGCAGGTGCGCGAGATCGACACGCTGGTGATCGCGGGCGGCGAGGGCACGCGGGCGGCGGCGCGCGATCCGAAGATCGTCGCGGCGGTCGCGCGGGCCGCGAAGCGCGCGCGGCGCGTGACCAGCGTGTGCACCGGCGCGTTCGTGCTGGCGGCCGCCGGGCTGCTCGACGGAAAGCGAGCGACGACGCACTGGGCGTGGTGCGATGCGCTGGCGGGCGCGTTCCCGAAGATCGCGGTCGAGAAGGATCCGATCTACGTGCGCGACGGGCGCGTGTGGACGAGCGCGGGCGTGACCGCGGGGATCGATCTCGCGCTCGCGATGGTCGAGGACGATCTCGGCCGCGACGTCGCGATGCTGGTCGCGCGGCACATGGTGGTGTTCGTGCGGCGCGCGGGCGGGCAGTCGCAGTTCAGCGCGCAGCTCGCGGCGCAGGCGGCGGAGCGGCCCGGCCTGCGCGATCTGCAGGCGTGGATCGTCGAGCACCCCGACGCGGCGCTCGACGTGCCCGCGCTCGCGAAGAAGTGCGCGATGAGCGTGCGCCATTTCGGGCGCACCTTCCGCGCCGAGGTCGGCCTCGCGCCGGCCGCGTACGTCGAGCGGGTGCGCGTCGAGACCGCGCGGCGGCTGCTCGAGGAGAGCGCGCGATCGATCGAAGAAGTCGCGGCGGCGGCGGGCTTCGGCACGCCCGAGGCGCTCCGCCGCGCGTTCGCACGTCGCGTCGGGGTGAGCCCGCGCGAGTACCGCAATCGTTTCGGTGAAGGAGCCATCACATGAAGATCGTGTTCTTCGTCTTCGACGGCATCACGGCGCTCGACGTCGTCGGGCCGTACGAGGTGCTCGCGCGCCTGCCGGGCGCGGAGTCGGTGTTCGTCGGGCCCGCGCGCGGCACGGTGCGCACCGACAATCAGATCCTCGGGCTCTGCGCCGATCGATCGATCGACGAGATCGATCGCGCCGACCTGCTCGTCGTGCCGGGCGGCTTCGGCACGCGGCGCCTCGAGCAGGACGCGCGCGTGCTCGCGTGGGTGCGCGCGATCGATCGCACGACGCGCGTGACCGCGTCGGTGTGCACGGGCGCGCTCGTGCTCGCGGCGGCCGGGCTCTTGCGCGACAAGCGGGCGAACACGCACTGGGCCGTCCGCGAGCGGCTCGCCGAATACGGCGCGATCCCGACCGGCGAGCGCATCGTGCGCGACGGCAAGTACGCGACCGCCGCCGGCGTCAGCGCCGGGATCGATCTCGCGCTCGCGCTCGCGGTCGAGCTCGCGGGCGAAGCGATCGCGCAGTCGATCCAGCTCGGCATCGAGTACGACCCGGATCCGCCGATCGACAGCGGCGCGCCCGAGAAGGCGCCCGCGGCGATCCGCGACGCGGTGCTCGCGCGCGTGCGCGGGCGCGACGCGGCGATCACTACCGGCAGCTGAGCTCGCGCGTGAACGCGATGCGCGGCAGGTGCGCGCGCAGCTCTTCGACCATCGCCGTCAGATCGCCGACGGTGCCGTCGGGGTCGAGCGCGAGCACGGCGGCGTGATCGCAACCGTCCTTGTCGCAGGCGTCGGCGATGCGCGTCGCGAAGTCGCGCGTCTTCGCGCGATCGCCGCGCGTGTCGGCCTCGATCACCTTGCCGTCGAGGCACCAGCTCGCGTGATCGCGCCCGACGACGATCCGCGCCGCCCGGCCGAGATCTCCGTGGCCCGCGACCATGCCGAGGTACGTGTTGCGCTCGGTGTCGGCGAGGATCACGACGCTGCCGCGCGCGGTCTTGGCGAGCGCGCGCCCGAGATCCTCGCCGGTCACCTCGAACGACGAGACGATCAGGTACGGCACGCCGGCGGGATACGTCGACTCGAGGTGTCCCTCGTACGTGATCGCGCGATGGCTGAGGCTGACGTAGCCGTACGCGGGCGTGTCGGTGATGCGCAGCGGCTGCGCCTCCTCGTGGATCAGATCGCACGCGATCGTGACGGGGACGTGATCCTTCGGGCCCGCGACCGTGAGGCCGGCGAGCGCCTTCTCGACGCACGGCTCCGCGACGCGCTCGTCGAGCCCGCCGACGTGGAGCTCGGTCGAGCCGTCGCCGGCGACGACGATCATCGCGCGGAAGGTGCCGCGCTGCTCGTGCGGGCGCACGCACGCGTCGAGCGACGCGAGGCGTGGCGCGAGCGCGGCCTTCGCGGCGTCGGCGAGCGCGGCCTCGACTTTCGGATCGTCCTCGGCGTTCAAGCGCATCGGCAGCCACGGCGTGCCGTACGGCCGCGGGCGCGGCGGCGAATCGGGATCGCCGTTCTCGAACGCGATCGTCACGTGCGCGGTGACCGCGGCGCCGCCCTTCGGCTTCGGGTACTCGATCGAGCGCAGCACGTCGGCGACGCACGACGCGACGTCGTCGTCGACGCCGGTCGTGTTCGTGACCGCCGAGGTCGCGCCGGTCGCGGTGATCGCGATCGCCGGCGACATCGTGCCGGTGATCGTCGGCTTCGCCAGGAGCTGCTTCTCGTAGCAGTACTGCAGGTGCGCGAGCTTGCGCTTCAGGTAGCGGCGGATCACGATCGGATCGAGATCGCCGTCGGCGGTGACGGCGGACAGCGTGACGCGCGGGCTGTCGTCGTCGGGGAGGCGGCGAGGGCCGCCGTAGCCGGAGTGCGCGCCCCAGCCGCGATCGAACGCGCCCGGGCGGATCGGGGCGGGGATGCATTGCGCGAGCTGGAACCCGTCCTTCGACTTCGCGCTCGCTTCGCTCGCGCTCCGCTCGGGACGAACGGAGGGATCGGGACGAACGGAAGAGGGGGCCGGGTCCGAGCTGGAGCCACAGGCGATCACGCCGACGAGGATCAGGGCGCGCATCGGTCGAGCGCTCCGCCGATGATCACGCGCGTGAAGCCCGCGGCGCGCACGCGCGCGATCGTGGTGGCGATCTTCGCGGCGTCGGGCGCGTCGCCGGGCGCGACGATCGCGACGTCGCTGCACTTCGGATCGCAGGTCTTGACCGCGCGCGCGAGCACGTCGCCGAGCGCCTTCGGATCCGCGTACGCCGCGGTGGCGGTGGTCGTCGTACCCGACACGCAGACGTCGACGCCGGTCGGGTGGAACGTGAGCGCGAGGCGGGCGTCATCGGTCTGCACCAGGGGCGCGCGCGTGTCGCGGGCCGCGCCGAGGTAGAGCGGCGCGCCGTGGCCGTCGCGCAGCGCATAGATCGTGGCGCGACCGACCGGCGCGTTGCCGCCCGCGGCGAGCAGCGCGGCGCCGTTCGCGTCGGGATCCGCGATCACCAGGAGGTCCTTGGTCAGATCGCCGACGGTCGCGGTCAGCGCGAGCTTCGCGCCGCCGTGCCGTAGCTCGAGCTTGCCGACCTCGATCACGTCGTAGCCGTCGGGCGTGACCCGCCAGGGCTCCTCGGGGCCGCGCGCGACGTCGCACGCGACCTCGACGTTCGGGTGCGGCGGGCCCGCGATCTTGATCGCGCCGAGCGCTTGCGACACGCAAGCCTCGACCGCGGCGTCGCCGAGCCCACCGGCGCGCACGCCGTCGATCGCGCCCGCGGGGTTGACGTCGAGCAACGCGCGGATCGTTCCGTGCGTGCGCGCGCCGTAGCACGCGTCGAGCGCGGCGAGCCGCGTCTGCACCGCCGCCTGGGTCGCGAGCGTGACCGCGCCCTGCTCGTCGCGCGGCGCGCTCGAGTCGAGCACCGCGTACGGCGTCCACGCGAGCCCGGCGGTCGGCGGCGCCGGCGGGGCGGCGGCGTCGTCGCTCGGGCGGAACGTGAACGGATAGCTCACCTGCACGCCGCCGCCGCCTTTCGGCTTCGGGAACTGGATGCTCTTGATCACGTCGGCGACGCACGACGCGACGTCCGGATCGACGCCCGACGCCGTCGCGTCGGCGACGTTGCCGTCGGGGCGGATGAAGAACTGCGTCGAGAGCGTGCCCTCGAGCGCGGGCTTGGCGAGGAGCTGCTTCTCGTAGCAGTACGTGATCTTCGCGATGTTGCGCTTGATGTAGCGGCGGATGATCGCCTTGTCGAGATCGCCGACGGCGTTGGCCTGGCCGATGCGCACCGTCGGAACGCTCGCGCTGCGACCGCGCATGCCGCCGCGTCCGCCGCCGACGCCGTAGCCGTTGCCGGTCCCCGCGCCGTGGCCGATCGTGCCATAGCGGCCGGTGCCGATCGTGCCCCAGCCGGTGCCGCCGCCGCCCGGGCCGAAGCCCGAGCGCCCGAAGCCGAAGCCGCTGCCGGCGTCGCTGCCGAGCAGGCCGCCCTGGATATCGGTGTCGTCGAAGCCGGAGGAGATGTCGCCGGTGCCGGTCAAGCTCGCGAACGCGCCGCCCTGCTGCTGTTGCAGCGTGCCGAGGATGCCGGCGGAGCCGGCGTCGGGCGTCGGCACGTACGGCATCGCCGCCGCGGGCGCGCAGCGCAGGAGCTGCACCTTCGGCGGTGGCGGCGGCGGCGACGGCGGTGCTTCCTTCTGATCCGTCGACGAGCCCGAGCCACCACACGCAGCGAGCGCGAGCCCGATCGCGAACCACCGATTCCCCATGCGGCGAATCATGCCACGGGCGGCGCGTCGTCGGCCCACGCCGAGCCGTGCGCGTCGCGCGCGTCGAGCGACGCGATCAGGGACGCGTAATAAGGATGCGCGCCGATCGTCGCCGAGTCCGCGATGATCACGAGCGCGCGCTTCGCACGCGTCAACGCGACGTTCATGCGCCGCAGATCGCCGAGGAAGCCGATGTCGCTGCGGTCGTTCGAGCGCACGAGATCGAGCACGACCGCCTCGTTCTCGCGGCCCTGGAACGAATCGATCGTCGCGATCTCGACGCCGCTCGCGCGCTCGGCCGCGAGCAGCGCGCGCAGCCGGCGCACCTGCGCGTCGTACGGCGCGATCACGCTGATCGCGCGCGGCGCGAGCCCGCGCGAGAGGAGGCGGCGGACCTCGGCGGCGGTGCGCTCGGCCTGGCCCGGATTCCAGGTCGACGGATCGACCGCGTCTTCGTCGCCGGGATCGAGGCCGCCCTTGCGCTCGCTCCAGTCCTTGCCCGCGGTGTCGACCAGCCAGACCGGGAACGGGCGCAGCGGATCGTCGGCGACGCCGAGATCGGCGAGCGTGTGGTGCGCGACCTCGGGCGCGGCGATCAAGCGGCCCTCGTAGGTCTCCTCCGACGGGAAGCGCATGATCTCTTCGTGCATGCGGTGCTGGCGCACGAGCATCACCGGCGGCGCGACGCTCTCGCGCAAGCGATCGAAGAACGTGGTCGCCAAGCCCGCGCGCGCGGCCGCGGGATCGATCACGGTCGGCGGCAGCTGGTGCGGATCGCCGGCGAGGATCGCGCGCGGCGCGCGCAGGAGCGCGATCAGCGCGAGCGGATCGACGGCCTGGGTCGCCTCGTCGAGCACGACGACGTCGAAGCTCTCGTCGGCGAGCACCGGGTGATCCGCGCCGGCGCAGGTCGCGAGCACGACCTTGGCGCGGCCGACGATCGCGCGCTCCGCGTTGGCGAGCTCGCGGCGCGCGTCGCGCTCGAGCGCGCGCGCCTCGTCGAGCAGCTCGCGATCGCGACGGCCGTACCCGCGCCGCCGCAGGTCGCGCGCCCGATCGCGCCACTCGCGCGCGAGCTCGGTCGCGCCGTCGGCGTCGACGCGCGCGTCGAGCGTCTCGTCCTCGAGCGCCGCCGACACGCGCGCGGGGTGGCCGAGCCGCACCGGATCGAGCCCGGCGGCGGCGAGGCGCTCGCCGAGGTTGTCGACGGCGGTGTTCGACGCCGCGGTCGCGAGCACGCGCAGCCCGCGCGCGGCGAGCTGGCGCACGACCTCGACCAGCGTGCGGGTCTTGCCGGTGCCCGGCGGGCCGTGGATCAGCGCGAGGTCCTGCGCGCGCAGCGCGCCGTCGACGGCGAGCCGCTGCGCGTCGTCGAGCTCGCGATCGATGGGCTCCCATGGATCGAGGAGGCGCAGCGTGCGCACCGCGGCGGCGCCGAACAGCACCTCGAGGTACGACGCCATCGCGCCCTTCTGCGCGCGCGCCTTCGCGATCGCGTGGTCGCCGCGATCGAACGTGACCTCGGGCGCCTCGGCCTCGATCACCGCGCGGCCGTACACGATCTCCTCGGGCA
>DATJIA010000020.1:0-10147 GCA_035493675.1 Kofleriaceae bacterium
CGAGGCCGCGGATCAGCTTCTTGAAGTCCTTGTGCACGCCGAGGATCGAGACCTTGTGCTTCTTCTTCCTGAGCGCGCGCGCCACCTGATCCACCACCTTGTCCCAATCGCGCGTGCCCTCCGCGTGCACGTAGGTGAGGATCGTGATCTTCACGTACGGAGGTGTACAACGCCGCTCCGACGGTTGCCGGAGCGGCGCCGGCCGCCGGTCAGATTCCGGAGATCTGATACGCGGCGTGCGTGTCACCGGCGGTGTAGACGACCACGCGGCGCACCGCGCGGCGATCACCCAGGTCGATCACGCGCGAGCTGTCGTCGCGCGCGCTCATCCAGCGGTTGACCTGGATGCCGGTCGTCTGGCCGTTCATCAGCTCGACGCCGATCTGCTTCACGAACACGCGGCCGCTCAGGACGTCCATGCGCAGCGCGCTGAAGCGTCCGGCGTCGGCGCCGAGGTTGATGAACTGCCGATCGTTCTGGTTCGCGATCGGGCCGACCAGCGGCTGCCATTGCCGGTTGCCGTTGTTGTAGTCGTACTGTCCGTTGCTCGGATAATCCCGATCACGGTTGTAGTAGGGATTCCGCTCCGCGCGCGGGCGGTGATGACGGGTGTACGCGTCCTGCTGGCTCTGGCCCCATTGCCAGCTCCAGCCCCAGCTCTGCGCCGAGGCCGCGGTCGCCATCGTCGAGGTTCCGATCAGAATCGATGTGATGAGGGTTTTCCATTTCATGGGATCACTCCTTCTCTCGAACGGGAGTTTGCAGATTGCATTCCGATCGACGTCTGCCCAAGGCCGTGATTCATCGCGCCATGTTGCTGGCATGTTGCGTGAATGATCTCGACGCAAGCACGGTGCGGCGAGATGCACCACGACAACGCGAATGCCGCACAGGAGAAAGTCCGATGCCGGAGAAAGCCACCGTCCGACGCGCGAAGCAGGACCTGAAGCGCGGCAAGTCACCCTCGACCGCCGCGGGTGAGTTCGTCAAGGAAGAGATCGAGCACGTGCGCGAGGGCAAGCACGGCGCCCGCTCGACCAAGCAGGCGATCGCGATCGGCCTGTCGAAGGCGCGGCGCGCGGGCGTGCCGCTGCCGCCGCGCGGGCGCGGCCCCGGCCGCCGCTCGAAGGCGGCGGCGTCGCGGGTGCACGAGGTGAAGCCGCGGTCGCGGCGCCGGTCGCGCGCGACCACGCGCGCCTTGAAGCGCGAGCCGCACGGCGCGGCGTCGCATCGCGCGCTGTCGAAGCACGCGAAGCAGGTCGCGCGGAAGCGCAAGCGCTAGTCGACGCAGGACAGGTACTGCATCTCGGTCGGCGTGAGGAGGCCACAGAAGCCGCGCACGCTGCCGCCGCAGTGGTGCATCGTGCACGGCCCGACGTTCTTGCACTCGGCGGTGGTCGAGCAGGCCTGCAACCCGTCGCAGGTGTCGTAGCAGGCGAACAAGCCCTTGCGCCCGCTGTTCTCGCAGCACGACAAGCCGGTCTGGCAGTCGGCGGCCTCGTCGCAGTAGAACGGATCGCCCGACTCGCACGCGCCGAGGTTGCCGTGCACGCAGGTCGCGGCGCTGCCGGTCGGCATCGGGCTGCAGCAGTAGTCCTCGCTGTCGACGTTCTGCTGCGGGGTCGGCAGCGCCGGGCACGTCGTGCTCGCGCACGTGACGCGCCCCGCGCCGGAGGCGTCGGGGCCGGGCGCGGCGTCGATCGTCGGCGCCGCCGCCGCGTCGGCGGGCCGCGCGTCGGTCGCGGGTTTCGGCGAGCCGCACGCCGCGGAGGCGGTAAAGACGAGCACCCACGCGGTCCAGCGCATCGCGCGATCGTACACCGGAGACGCGCGTTAGTATCCGGCGATGGACGACGCCGGTCCCGACGACGACGCGCCCGCGGGCGCCGACGCCGCGATCGCGCCGACCGTGCCCGGCCGCAAGGCGGTGCTCGCGTCGGGATCCGATCCGCAGGCGACCTGGGATCTGCCGGAGGCGGATCGCGCGGTCGCGATCACGACCGGACCGGGCGCGACGATCGGTCGCTTCGTCCTGCGCACGAAGCTCGGCGAGGGCGGCATGGGGGTCGTGTTCGCCGCCGACGATCCGGATCTCGGGCGTCAGGTCGCGGTGAAGCTCGTGCGCGACGACGCGTCGCCGGCCCTGCGCGCGCGGCTCTTGCGCGAGGCGCAGGCGATGGCGCGGCTCGAGCACCCGAACACGGTCAGGGTCTTCGAGGTCGGCGCCGCCGCCGGGCGCCTGTACGTCGCGATGGAGCTCGTCGACGGCGAGACGCTGACCGCGTGGCTCGCGCGCGCGCCGCGTACGTGGCGCGAGATCGTCGGCAAGTTCGTCGAGCTCGGCGCCGGGCTCGCGGCGGTGCACAAGGCCGGGCTCGTGCACCGCGACTTCAAGCCCGACAACGTGCTCGTCGATCGCAGCGGTCACGCGCGCGTCGCCGATTTCGGGCTCGCGCGCTTCGACGGCGCCGGCGACGATCCGGGGTCGCCTGCCCTCGCGGCGCCGCTCACCCGCACCGGCGCGATGATGGGCACGCCGGGCTACATGGCGCCCGAGCAGCAGTTCGGCTCGGACGTCGACGCGCGCGCCGATCAGTACAGCTTCTGCGTCGCCTTGCGCGAGGCGCTGGGCGCGGGGCTCGCCAAGGCGCCGCGCGGCGTGCGGAGCGCGATCTCGCGCGGCCTCTCGTACGACGCGAGCGAGCGGTTCCCGTCGCTCGACGCGCTGCTCGCGACGCTCGCGCGCACGATCGCGCCCAGGCGCGGCGCGTGGATCGCGGCCGGCGCGGTCGTGCTCGCCGCCGCCGGCGCGGTCGCGGTCGCGGTCGTCGCCGAGCGTGGGCCGGTGGTCGAGCGCGAGACCGGCGCGCTGCCGCCGCCGCTGGTCGCGCGCGCGGCGATCGTCGACGCGACGCTCGCGCCCACGCCGCCGAGCCCGGTCAATCCGTACGAGCTCGCGAAGCGGATGCGCGCGCCGACCGAGGCGCTGATCCGCGCGGTAGGCGCCGGCGCCGCACGCCCCGACGCCGGCGTGCCGGCGGTGCGCGCGACGCTCGACGCGCGGCCGAAAGCGATCGCGAGCGCCGATCAGGATGCCGGCGTCACGTTCCTCCCGCCGCCGCCGCTGGTGCCGACCTCGCCCGAGGAGCCGGTCGTGCACCCGCCGCCCGGGCCGATGGACAAGGCGCACCTCCCCGCGGTGCGCGCGGCGACCCGCGATCTCGACTACCGCGCGTTCCCGCTCGCCGATCTCGACGCCGACATCGCGGGCAGCATCGCCAACGGCGTCGCGACGCGCGACAAGATCGTCGCCGAGGCAAAGGCCGACGACAAGCGCGTGCCGATCATCACGACCTTGATCGGCCTCATGCGCCGGCGCGCCGGCGACTGCGGCCGCGCGCGCGTCGAGCTGCAGGCCGCGCTCGACGAGTTCGCCAAGCTCGACTTCCTGCACGACGATCAGATGATGCTGCACGCGGGCCGCGCGCACTTCGGCATCGGCCTGTGCCAGCTCGAGGCCGGCAACGCGTCGGCGTCGTTCAAGCACCTCGAGCAGGGCATCCAGTACATCGGCTGGGGCAAGGGCGGCGACCTCGAGCGCTCCGAGCCGCAGCTCGCGCTCGGCATCGCGATCTTCGAAGCGGGCGATCGCATGAAGTCGCACGGCTACGTGCACTCGGCCGGCATCCACGGCGATGATCGCGTGCACGCCGCGATGGAGGGCTGGATGAAGGTGGTCGGGATGACGTGGGACGAGACCTGGGACTGGCGTTAGTCGATGACGCTGAAGACGCTCACGCAGCCCGCCGACGACACGACCGCGCCGCCCGCGCTCGCCGATCATCTCTACCTCGCGTGCGGCGCCGGCGCGCCCGGCGGCGCGCGCTGGTCGCTCACCGGCGTCGACGCGATCGAGATCGGACGCGGCGCCGCGCGCGCGGCGAAGAAGACGGGCACGACCCTCCGGATCGATTGTCCCGATCCGTGGATGTCGTCGCGCCACCTGCGCTTCGAGCGCGAGGTCGCGCACTGGGTCGCGATCGATCTCGGCTCGCGCAACGGCTTCCTCGTCGGCGGCGCGCGCACCTCGCGCGCGGTCGTGCTCGATCACGACGTCGTCGAGGCGGGCCGCACGTTCTTCGTCCTGCGCACGCACGAGCCCGCGCTGCCCGCCGGTGATACGGACATCACCGCGCCGCGCGAGCTCGCCACGCTCGATCCCGTGCTCGCGCGCGCGTACGACGAGCTCGTGCGCGTCGCGCCGTCGAACGTGCCGGTGCTGGTCGCGGGGCCGACCGGCGCGGGCAAGGAGCGCGTCGCGCGCGCGGTCCACGCCGCGTCGGGGCGCCGCGGCGCGCTGGTGCCGGTCAACTGCGGCGCGCTGCCGGCCGGGCTCGTCGAGAGCGAGCTGTTCGGGCACAAGAAGGGCGCGTTCTCGGGCGCGATCGCCGATCACGCCGGGCTGGTCGCCGCGTCGTCGGGCGGCACCCTCTTCCTCGACGAGATCGGCGATCTGCCGCTGCCCGCCCAGGCCGCGCTGCTGCGCGTGCTCGAGGAGCGCGAGGTGCGCGCGGTCGGCGCGACCGCCGCGGTCGCGGTCGATCTCCGGATCGTCGCCGCCAGCCACCGCGATCTCGACGCGATGATCGCCGACGGCCGCTTCCGCGAGGATCTCTACGCGCGCCTCGCCGGCTACGAGCTCGCGCTGCCGCCGCTCGCCGAGCGCAAGATCGATCTCGGCTTGATGCTCGCGACGCTCCTGCCGCCGAGCACGGTGCTCGCCGCCGCGACGACCCGCGCGCTGTTCGCGTACGCGTGGCCGCGGAACATCCGCGAGCTCGCGCGCGTCACCGAGCGCGCGGTCGCGCTCGCCGCCGGCGGCGAGCTCCTGCCGGCGCATCTGCCCGACGAGATCGCGCAGGCGACCTGGCCCGCGCGCACCGCCGCCGGCGCCGAGAGCGACGATCGCAAGATCGAGCTCGTGCGCTTGCTCGAGAAGCATCGCGGCAACGTGTCGAAGATCGCCGCGGAGATGGGTCGCGTGCGGCAGCAGGTGCAGCGCTGGCTCAAGCGCTACGGGCTGGATCCGGAACGATATCGATAGCCGTCGTCCGTCGTCCGTCGTCCGTCGTCCGGATGCATGCACCTTCGGTGCATCAGCTGCAGTCGATGAGCACAGGCTGCGAGATCACGATGTTGGGGGTGGCACGGCGGCTGCTGATAGGCGCCGCATGACCAACGACCCGATCCCCGTTCCCGTTCCTTCGTTCCCCCCGCCTCCCCCGTCGAAGCTCGACGGCAAGACCCAGGCGATCGCGTTCTCGCTGTTCGGCGTCGCGCTGCTCGCCCTGGTAGGGCTCGTCACCAAGAGCTGGTTCACGATCCCCGGCGGCGGCGTCGGCCTGACCGGCGTCGAGGCGTGCCGCGGCTCGCGCTGCATGACGATGTCGTGGGGCGACATCCCGCACGTGCCGTCCGACATCACGCTGTGGGCCTACGTCGGGTTGATCGGGGGCCTCGCCGCGGTCGGCGTCGCCGGCGCGATGGGCGGCATGCTGCTCGCGAACAAGGCGCACAAGATCCCGGTGAAGGCCTTCAACATCGTGCTCGGCATCGCCGCGTTCGGCACGACGATGTTCCTCATGCGCCTCTACTCCGACGATCCGAAGCACGCGACCTTCGGCTGGTCGGGCTTCGTCGCGATCGGCGCGATCATCGCGATCGGCGCGCTCACCAAGCAGGGCGTGATGCCGCGCGCTACGGCGCGCGCGTGAGATCGAACACGAACGGGCGCGTGCAGTCGGACAGCCACGAGTCCCAGAACGTGAACTTCAGGCGATCCGCCGAGACATGAACGCCGGTGACGAGCCCCGGCAGGATCTCCTGCGGATCGAACTCGACGCCGACGAAGCCGACCGCGCCCGTCGGCGTCTCCGCGAGGATCGTGATCCAGCGGTTCGGATCGGAGCCGTCGTACCCGTAATAGAACGCGGTGTGCTCGCCGGAGCCGTACGCGGTGAGGTGGCCGTCCTTGCCGATGTACAGATCGACCTCGTACGGCGACGCGAAGTCGGGCGGCGTGACCACGCCGTGCCAGTGGCCGGCGAGCTTCGCGAGCACGTCGAGCGGCGAGCACAGGCCGTCGGTGCACGGCGACGCGCACGACTCGACGTTGCCGACGCACGTGCACACCTCGGTCTGCACGGTGATGCCGCACGCGGCGGAGGTCGAGCAGGTCGACGTGCCGGATCCGGCGCACGCGCCGTCGTCGGGGCACACGCTGTCGGGCTCGCACAGATATCGATCGGCGCCGGTGCAGTTGGGATCGCCCAAGCACTCGTAGATGCCGACCGGCGCGCGACAGCGTGAATGACACGACGCGATCACCGCGTGGTTCGTGCCGAGATCGGCGGGCGGCACGTCCTCCGATTGCACGTCGCCGAGGACGATCTCGCCGTCGACGCAGGTCGCGAACCAGTAGCCGCTCGGCGGCGCGTCGGGCGGCGGGCGCGATGCGTCGGGCGGAAGCGTGCAGCCGTCGGGACCGACGCCGCCGTCGGGCTGTCGTTGATGTCCGCCCGGATCGGGCCCGAAATACAGATTGCACCCCGCGCACACGATCAGCACAAGCGCCCGACGCATGCCCACGATGCTCGCACCACCGCGCGCGGATCGCGGTGGCAACGTCGTGCACCTACCCGCGCGGCGTGATCCGGATCGCGGCGATCGCGTCGGCGCAGCGCGCCTCGAAGGTCGCGCGATCGACGGAGAACGTGAGATCGGTCTCGTCGTCGGCGAAGTCGCGCGCGCGCGGCGAGTCGTCGGGCGCGTAGCCGAGCTTCGCGAACAGGCGGATCGACGCGACGTTCGCCGGCACGATCGCGACGAACACGCGCGCGAGCCCGAGCGTCCGGAACGCGTACGCGTGGAGCATGATCGCGAAGCGCGTGCCGAGGCCTCGTCCCTGCGCGGCGCGCGCGGCGACCATGATCGCGCACTCGGCGTCGCGACCCTCGATCCCGCGGAGGTCACCGTCGCCGGCGAGCACGCCGCGATCGTGCAAGAGGAATGCGTGCGCGCCCTCGCCGGCGAGCTCGGCGTAGTGATCGATCACGTCGTCGCGATCGAGCGGCTCGGCGTGGCCCATGAGCGGCGCGTTGTGCGGATCGCTGTACGCGGCGGCGAGCGTGTCGGCGGCGGCCTCGACCTCCGCCGGCGCCGGCTCGATCGCCTCGAGGTCGCCCCACACGACACGGTGACGCATGCGGTTCGAGTATATCGTCACCGCATGGCCGAGTCGGCGTGGTCGAGGATCGAGCAAGAGGCGCGCGCGATGGCGCCGTTCCCGCTGCGCGCGTACTCCGAGTTCATGCCGCCGCCGTGGGTCGGCGTGAAGCCGTACGCGCCCGCGCGCACCGGCATCGCCGGTCTCGGGGGCGACGACTTCGAGATCAGCGAGTACGAGCGCGCGCACGAGCTCGAGCGCGGCCTCGCGCGGATCGGCGAGCACGTCGTGCGCGAGCTGGGCGCCCTGATGCGCGGGTCGACGCACGCGCTGTCGCGCACGATCCTCGACGGGAATCCGGCGTGGCCCGACGAGCTCGCCAAGGCCGCGATCGAGGACGATCCGATCGCGCTGCTGCTGCCGGTCGCGCTGTCGCGCACGCAGGACGATCTCGGCAACGTGCGCTGGACCCTGTTCGGCGCCAGTCACGAAGGACCGGAGGCCGCGTTCTGGCGCAGCGTCACGACGCCGCGCGCGCTCGGCGAGCTGCTCGCGTGGCTCGGCGTCGGTCCCGACGTTCGCATCCTGGGCGACGCGCCGGCCGCGCTCCGCCACCTGTGCGTCGACGACGCCGATCGCGGCACGCTCGTCACGTTCCGCCCGTTCGCCGCGCTGCCCGCGCGCGTGCGCGCCGCCTACCTCTCGCGCGAGCTCGCGCTGGTGCCCTGCCCCGCCTCGCTGATCTTCTTCCATCACGCCGGCTACCTGACGCTCGCGAAGGCGCTGCCGCACGCGATGCAGATCCCGCTGCTCCACTTGTTCCCGCGCATCGAGGCGAGCTGCACGATCCGCGTGCCGCAGTCGGGGTGGCTCGACGAGACCGGAGGCGGCGGCCATCGCGTGGTCGATCGCGTGCGCCGCACGCACCGCTGGGAGCGCGTCGAGCGCGACGAGCGCGACGGCGCCGACAACAAGTTCACCGACAAGGTCTCGACCGCGCTGTTCTCGACGGATCCCGACGTGATCGGCCTCTACGACAAGCCGATGGCTCGCAACGCGCAGATCTGGAGCGAGGCGTACGAGCTCCTCCTCGACGGACCGCGCGCCGATCGCGCGGCGATCGATCGCGCGCGCGCCGCCGTCGATCGCGGCGGCCGGTTCGGCTATCGGTTCGTCTTCCCGCCGATGCGCGCGGGGCTGCGCGCGCTCTACTGGCACCTGCCGGTGGTCGCGCGCGCACACGAACAGAGCGCGCTCGTCCTGCCGCTCGCCGACGGGCCGAAGGGCTTCGTCACCGCCGAGCGCGACGGCGCGCCCGCGATCGTGCTCGCGCCGCGCCTCGCCGATCGTCCCGCGCACTACGCCGCCGCGACCCAGTACGAACGCGAGCCCGGCCGCGCGCGCTACACGACGTCGCACAACGCGCGCAAGCTGCTCGAGCTGCGCGACCTCGTCGGTGAATCGCTGCCGCCGTCGTTCGCGCGCGCGTCGCTGCGCATCCCGAGGGCGATGTCGGTCGAACAGTGGCTCGCGGCGTTGCCGGCCGACGCCGACGATCGCGCCGCCGGCGCGCGCCTCGCGACCGCGCTGCGCGAGACCTTGGCGCCGCCTTCCGACGACGATCCGGGCGCGCCGGTCACGCTCGAGGCCTCCGCCTCGCGCGCGTTCGAGGAAGCCGTCTGGCGCCGGATCGCCGAGCTGTCCGAAGGCGAGTGGCGGCAGAAGGAGAACGGCGACGGCATCGACGCCGCCGTCAACCGCGGCAAGCACGGCGGGCCCGCCGCCAAGAAGGCGAAGCTGCACGTCAGCGAGCGGCGCGATCTCGAGGCGCTCGGCGATCACCTCCGCGCCTTACATCGACAGTTGATCGAGAAGCACGGCATGACGGGACGCGCGCAGGTGATCGATCACGCGTTCGCGTGGGAGACCGACTTCGACTATCCGTGGATGCACGGGTGGGCGAAGAACCGCGAGGCGCCGTCGGAGCGCAACCTCGTCGTCGTGATCCCCGGCCGCGACCGCGGCGAGGCGGTGATCATGGGAGATCATTACGACACCGCGTACATGGAGGACGTCTACGATCCCGATCGCGGCGGCGACGGGCTGCGCGCGCCCGCGGCCGGCGCCGACGACAACTGCTCGGCCTCCACCGCGCTGCTCGCCGCCGCCGACGCGCTCTTGCCGCTCGCGCGCGACGGCAAGCTCCTGCGCGACGTCTGGCTCGTGCACCTGACCGGCGAGGAGTTCCCCGCCGACTCGCTCGGCGCGCGCGCGATCGTGCAGGCGCTCGTCGAGGGCGGCGTGCCGTGGGCACCCCAGGCGATCGTGACCGGCGCGTACATCCTCGACATGGTCGGGCACAACAACGACAAGCACAAAGACGTCTTCCAGATCTCGCCCGGCGAAGGCGCGGCCTCGGCGCGCCTCGCGCTCCACGCCCACCGCGCGACCGAGCGCTGGAACCGGCTCGCCGCCGCGCGCAACGCGCGCGATCGCGCCGGCCTCGCCCGCGCCGCCCGCATGCCGAACGGCGCCCAGCCCCCGCCGCCGTTCGCGCACCTCGCGCTCCGCGGCGAGGTCCGCGTCGAATGGGAGCCGCGCTCCTCGCTCTACAACACCGACGGCCAGGTCTTCTCCGACTGCGGCGTCCCCGTCGTGCTCTTCATGGAGAACTACGACATCGATCGCACCGGCTACCACGACACGCTCGACACCATGGCCAACATCGACCTCGACTACTGCGCCGCGGTGATCGCGATCGCGATCGAGTCGGTCGCGATCGCGGCTATGACGCCATGACCACGTCGTCGTAGACGTCGTCGTGGTCGGGGTCGTGGTCGTTGGGCGTTGACGGCGACGGCGACGGCGACGTGGACTTGGACGATCGCCGTCGTCCACGATCAAGTCGCCGTCGCCGTCGCC
>DATJIA010000021.1:0-31580 GCA_035493675.1 Kofleriaceae bacterium
GCGCCTCGGCATGATCGATCTGATCGATCTCGACGCGCGCTGGCAGGGCGCCGGCGGGCCGCTCGCCACCACCGGCTTCACGCTCGGCTTCACCGCCGGCGAGAAGGCGCCCATTCCGAAAGACGGCCGGTGCACCGAAACGATCCGAGCCGCGGCGAAGACTTCGTCGCGGATCTGGATCTGGATCGTTCTCGGCTCGGCGCTCGCGCTCCGCTCAGGACGATCGGGAGAGGACCGCGATCACCGTTGACGTCGACGTTGACCTTGACGTGAGCGTTGACGGCCACCGTTGTCGTTGACCTCGACGGCGACGGCGACGGCGACGAAAAGCCGCCGACGCCTCCCTCACATCGTGTGGCCACCGACAGGAACCTCACTGGGGCTCCGCGTCCCGAGCCACACGCCGGTGCCGACCGCGCCGATCACGACCGCGCCCGCCAAGGTCGCGACCCACCATCGGCCGTACCACGCCCCGCCGCCGCCTTCCTTGCTGAGATCGGCGCGCACCGCGATGTCGCCGTCGGGCGGCACGTTCACGCTCGCGCGGAACGGGATGTAGCCGTCCTTCGTCACCTTCAAGTCGTAGCGCGCCGGCGCCTTCACCTTGATCGCGGGCAGCGGCGTCTCGCCCTTGTCCTCGCCGCCGACGAACACGCGCGCGCCCGCGAGGTTCGCCGCGACGTGGATCATCCCGTACCTCAGGAAATCCTCCGGCGGCATCAAGCGCGTGAGATAGCCGACCAGCGCCTCGTCGTCGGGTTCATCTTTCGGACCGAACGACTCGGCGACGCGCGACGACACCTTGCGATCGCCGACGTCGATGCGCTGCAACGTGAGGATCACGTCGCCGAACTCGCTCACGCCGACGAGCAAGACCTCCTTCACGCCGAGCTTGCCCCCGATCCGCGCGACGCAGCCGCCGTCGCCCGCGCACGCGACCACGTCGGCGTCCAGGCGCGGGAACGTCATGCGCGCTTCGTCGGCGTCGACGATCTTGAGCGAGGTCTGCTTCTTCAGGATCGCGGCGAGCCGCTTGTCGATGTGCGGCAGCGACGCCGATCCCGATCGATACTCGAGCACCGCGACCTTCCGCTTCGGATCGCCGTCTGCGACCGCGGCGCCCACTTGCATCAGCACGGCCGCGGCCGCGACCAGCGCGACCAGTCGCACTAACGGCCTCCGTACAAGACGGCGAGGTTGCCCGGCGTGAACGCGCCGCCGATCGGCGCCGCCGCGCCCGGCGCCGGCCCGCACATCCAGATCGGGACCGCCGCGCCGATGCCGTCGTAGACGAGCCCGCAGTTGGCGAGCATGCGCTGCACGACCGCGCCGCCCGTCGCGCTGAGCAGCTCGTACTCGCTGGTGTCGACCGTCATCTCGGGGATCACGACTTGGAATCCTTGATCGAGCTCCGGCGCCCAGAACTTCGCATGGTACACGACCGCGATCTGATCGCCGGGCGGCACCACGACGAGATCGGTCGCGCTCACCGTGCCCGCGTTGATGTCGCGCGAGAGCACGAGGTCGTTGCCGCCGCTGTCGTAGCCGTGCGTCACCTGGCGCACCGGCGGCAGATCCGCGCGCTGCGAGCCCGAGCCGTCGACCGCGGCGTCGACCAGCACGAGGTGCGCGGCGTCGATGATCACCATGCCCGAGTCGGCGGTGCCGGGGATCGAGCCGAGCGCCCACGCGTGATCGCCGAACATCGCCGCCGCGCTCGGCGCCGGCACGCTCGCGAGCTTGGTCGCCGTCGAGATCTCGCCGCCGACGGTCAGCCGCAGCAGGCTGTCGTTGCACGGATCGGCGCCGACCAGATCGATCGACGTCTCCGATCCGGCGACATCGGACAGCGGCACCTTCGGATCCTGGACGTTGGCGTCGCCGATCGTGTCGCCGATCTCGACGATCGCGATCTTCGACGTCGGCGGCGCGGTCTTGCAGTCGTCGGGCGAGACGCGCCCGATCAACCCGACCGCGCGCACGCCGCCCGCGACGGTCGCGCCGATCGCGACGCGATCGACGCCGCCCGCGACGTTCACCTGCGTGACCTTGCCGCTCGCGACCTCCGCGATCGAGAAGCCGCTGGTCGTCGCGCCGATCAGCCAGCGCCCATCCGAGGTCGCGATCGCGTCGTTCACGCCCGACGCGAGGTTGACCGTCGCGCCGTCGGGCGCGTGCGTCGATCCCGACACGCGCGCCGCGTGGCCCGAGCCGGCGATCGCCCACACGTCGCCGCCCGACGCGGCGGCGATCGTCGCGCCACCGCTGACTCCGATCATCGATTGATATTTCTGTGTGGAATCCAGCGTCGTATCCAGCGCGACCAAGCCGCCGCTCGCTCCCGTCACGTACGCGAACGGGCGCCTGACGGGCATGTCGACCTCGAGCTGATCGCGCGCGGTGATGTCGACCGCGGTGAGCGCGCGCCCGTAGCCGACCACGCGCTGGGTCGACGACCGCAAGACGACCGACAAGGACAAGCCGTCGACGACCGGGAGCTTGCCGAGATCGAACGAGCCGTCGTCGGAGATCACGCTGGTCGTCGCCTTCGGCGTCTCGCCCGGCTGCTCCGCGACCAGCGTCACGGTCGCCGCGCCGGCCGGCGCCAGCTCGGCCTTCGACGGCATCTGCAGGACGATGTCGACCGACCCCGTGCCGCAGCCCGCCCAAGAAATGAGAAGGCCGAGCGCGATCAGCACACCCCCCCGGGCGTGAGGCACGGTCGACACGAAGGCCACGCTACCACCCGCCGCGCTCGCCCGACAACCGGACGCGTCACACTCGCTGACGCCGAAAGATCAACCACTATCTGCGCCTGTGAGCCGTTGTCGGCACCACGCTCGCGATCGCTAGCCGTCGTGCGTTACGGTCTGGCACACTAGGATCTTCCGCGGGGGACATGAGCGTCGCGATCGAACACGCCGGCGTCGACAAATCGGGTCGACCGGACCCGAGCCTCCCGCAGGTCTTCGGACGATATCTGCTCGTCCAACGGCTCTCGCGCGGCGGCATGGGCGAGATCTTCGTCGCGAAGCACGGCCTCGCCGGCTTCGAGAAGCTGTGCGTGATCAAGAAGGTGCTGCCGAACCTCGCCGAGGATCAGCAGTTCATCTCGCGCTTCGTCGACGAGGCGCAGGTCGCGATCAAGCTGCAGCACGTCAACATCGCGCAGGTCTTCGAGGTCGGGCGCGTCGGCGACGAGTACTTCCTCGCGCTCGAGCACGTCGAGGGACGCGACGTCCGCCGCACGCTCACCGTGCTGCAGCACCGCGGCGAGCGCTTCCCGGTCGATCTCGCGCTGTTCGTCGGCCGCGAGATCGCGAACGGCCTCGCGTACGCGCACCGCCGCGTCGGCGCCGACGGCGCGTCGCTCGGCCTCGTCCACTGCGACATCTCGCCGCCGAACGTGCTCGTCTCGTTCGAGGGCGAGACCAAGCTGATCGATTTCGGCATCGCGAAGAGCGTGCTGCGCGCGACCGCGACCGATCCGAAGATGGGCTTCGGCAAGTTCGGCTACATGGCGCCCGAGCAGCTGATCCGCGGCGGCGTCGTCGATCAGCGCACCGACATCTACGCGACCGGCTGCGTCCTCTACGAGCTGCTCACCGGGCAGCGCCTCTACGAGGTCAGCGACAACCCCGACTACCGCGCGCTCGCGCGCATGGTCGCGCGCGGCGAGCATCGCCTGCCGTCGGATCACGATCCGATGCTCGCGCCGTACGACGAGCTGGTCGCGAAGTCGCTCAAGCCGCGCCAGGACGATCGCTACCAGACCGCCGCCGAATTGCGCGACGCGATCCAGCACGCGCTGGTCGCGGTGAACCCGACGATCTCGACCGACGCGCTCGGCGCGTTCATGCGCCACGTCTTCGCCGACGAGATGGCGGCGCAGCGCGAGACCAACGAGCGGCTCGCGAAGCTGCACCTCGCCGACTTCCGCAACGAGCTGACGACGCAGAGCGTGGCGACGGTGTCGTTCGCGCTCGCGAACATGCCGCTCTACGCGCCCGCGACCGGTCCGGTCGCGAAGGTCGCGGCGACGGCCTTGCCCGGCGAGCTCGCGCAGGGCTCGATGCCGTACGAGACGCAGCAGGTCGCGCTCGGCAGCGGCGCGACCAAGCGCAAGTGGCTGTGGCCCGCGGTGATCGGCGGCGCGCTCGTCGTCGGCGCGATCGCGTTCGCGATGAGCGGACCGGATCCGCAGCAGACGCACGCGAAGAAGCAGGTGCCGGTGGCGCCGGGAAGCGGATCGGGATCGCAGCAGCACGCGGTGCTCACCGAGATCCAGCCCGATGCCGTGCAGGCCGTCGGGTCGGGCACGGCCCTTCGACAAGCTCAGGAGGGCACGGGATCGCAAGAAGAGGTCGAGATGCCCGCGACGGTGGTCGACAAAGGCCCGCGCGTCGATCGCCACCCGAAGCAGACGCACGTCGACAAGGCCGGAAGCGGATCCGCATCGGGCTCGGCCGCCGCGCTCGATCCCGCCGAGGTGCAGGCGAAGTTCCGCGCGGTGCTGCGCGACTATCGCGCCTTCAAGGAACGCTACGGCTCGCGCCTGGAAGGCGAGTGGGCCGACATCGCGACCGACGCGCAGTACGCCAAGTCTCCCGAGAAGCTGAAAGAGCTCGACAAGAAGCTCGATCACTTCCGCGCCGAGATGAAGTCCGCACAATAGTGCAGCGCGCGGCGATCACGCGCGGCGTCGATTGATCCGAGTCGGAAACGTTTCGGAAACACGCGCTCGGTACGACTTCGTCATGAAGAAGGTCGAGGCGATCATCAAGCCCTTCAAGCTCGACGAGGTCAAAGAGCGGCTCGCCGAGATCGGCGTGCACGGCATGACCGTGACGGAAGTGAAGGGCTTCGGCCGAACCGGCGGCAAGAAAGAGGTCTATCGCGGCTCCGCGTACGTGGTGGACTTCGTGCCGAAGGTGAAGCTCGAGATCATCGTCCCCGACGACAACGTCCGCACGGTGGTCGCCGCGATCACCGAGGCGGCGCGCACCGGCAAGATCGGCGACGGCAAGATCTTCGTGACGCCCGTCGACGAGGTGATTCGCATCCGCACCGGCGAGACCGGTGAGGACGCCATCTGACAACCCGACCCTGACCGCGAGGAGATCGACCGCCCATGACCCCGAAGGAGCTCAAAGACTACGTCGAGAAGAACGGCGCCAAGATGATCGACTGCAAGTTCGTCGATTTCCTCGGCACGTGGCAGCACATCACCTATCCGATCGAGCGCCTCGAGGAGGGCATCGAGCAAGGCTTCGGCTTCGACGGCTCGTCGATCCGCGGCTGGAAGGCGATCAACTCGTCGGACATGATCATGCTCCCGGACGTCACCACCGCGGTGATCGATCCGTTCCTCAAGACGCCGACGCTCTCGCTCACCTGTGATGCGGCCGATCCGATCACGCGCGAGCGCTACAGCCGTTGTCCGCGCTCGCTCGCCAAGCGCGCGGTGCAGTACCTGAAGTCGACCGGCATCGCCGACAAGGCGTACTTCGGTCCGGAGGCCGAGTTCTTCGTCTTCGACTCGGTGAAGTACGAAGAGAAGCAGAACCGCGCCTTCCACGAGGTCGACTCGGGCGAAGGCTCGTGGAACACCGGCCGCGACGAAGCGGGCGGCAACCTCGGCTACAAGCCGCGCGTGAAGGGCGGCTACTTCCCGGCGTCGCCCGTCGACACGCTGACCGACATCCGCACGCAGATGGTGATGACCATGCAGGCGGTCGGCATCGAGGTCGAGACGCACCACCACGAGGTCGCGACCGCGGGGCAGTGCGAGATCGACATGAAGTACGACGAGCTCGTCCACATGGCCGACAAGCTCATGTGGTACAAGCACGTCGTCAAGAACGTCGCGAAGGCGCACGGCAAGACGGCGACGTTCATGCCGAAGCCGCTCTTCGGTGACAACGGCTCGGGCATGCACACGCACCAGTCGTTGTGGAAGGGCTCGACGCCCTTGTTCGCCGGCGACGGCTACGCGGGTCTCTCGGAGACCGCGCTCTTCTACATCGGCGGTCTGCTCAAGCACGCCGCGGCGATCGGCGCGTTCGCGAACCCGACGACCAACAGCTATCGCCGCTTGGTCCCGGGCTACGAGGCGCCGGTCAACCTCGCGTACTCGGCGCGCAACCGCTCGGCGTCGATCCGCATCCCGATGTACTCGTCCTCGCCGAAGGCGAAGCGCCTCGAGCTCCGCTCGCCGGACCCGAGCTGCAACCCGTACCTCGCGTTCGCGGCGATGATGCTCGCCGGCCTCGACGGCATCGAGAAGCGCATCCACCCGGGTGAGCCGCTCGACAAGGACATCTACTCGCTGTCGCCGGAGGAGCTGGCCGAGGTCCCGCACATGCCGGGCTCGCTCGACCGCGCCCTCGACGCGCTCAAGGCGGACCACGAGTTCCTCTTGAAGGGCGACGTCTTCTCGATGGACCTCATCGACGCGTGGATCGACTACAAGTCGTTGAACGAGGTCGACCACGTCCGGCTGCGTCCCAGCCCGAGCGAGTTCTACCTCTACTACGACTGCTGAGATCTATAGGGGCCTGGTCGGCTCCGGGGCGTCGGACCTACATGGGGTCCGGCGCCCCTTTGTTTTTGTTGCGGGCGTCCGGTGCACGAAGCTTGTGCGGCTCGCCGTACACTGCCTATACTACTGGAGATTCTGGGGAGGGAGCTTACTCTGCCTCCGGACGCCCGCGTGAACCTGATCTCGATTCGACAGCGTGTGGCCCGCGGCGCCGTTCGTCGGCTGCCGATGGGCCTCTACTCGACGCTCGTCGGCAAGGCGGCGCGTACGGCGCTGCCGCGTCCGTTGCGCAAGCCACTCTATGCGGCATTCGCGCGCGCGGTCGGCGCCGACGCCGGCGAGGCGGAGCTCGCGCTCGGCGAGTACGCGAGCTTCGGCGACTTCTTCGCGCGCCGGCTGCGTGAAGGTGCGCGAGCGGTCGATGCGTCACCCGGCGTGATCGTCGCCCCGTGCGACGGCGCGGTCGCGGCGGCGGGCGCCGTCGAGCACGGCGCGCTGATCGAAGCGAAAGGCCGCACGTACTCGGTCGGCGAGCTGATCGCGGATCCGTCACGCGGCGATGAATTCGACGGCGGAAGCTACGTCACGGTGTACCTGTCTCCGGCGAACTACCACCGCGTGCACGCGCCGATCGCGGGGCGCGTCGTCGGGTACGACTACGTGCCCGGCGCGCAATGGCCGGTGAACCCGCGCATCGCGGAGGCGCTCGACGAGCCGAACCTGCTCGCGATCAACGAGCGCGCCGTGATCTGGCTCGAGACTCGAGCCGGCGCGGTCGCGGTCGTGATGGTCGGCGCCGCCGCGGTCGGCAACCTGTGGCTCACGCATCTCGGCACCGACACGCGCGCCTTCCGCGCCGGCGGTGAAGCGCGCCGCATCGAGCTGCGCGATCCGGTCGAGCTCGACGCCGGCGACGAGCTCGGCGCGTTCCTGCTCGGCTCGACCGTCGTCGTGCTGGTCCCCGCCCACGGCCCGCGCATCGCGCTCGAGGCCGGCGCGATCGTGCGCCAAGGCGAGCGCATCGGGGGCGTCGCGTGAGCACGAAGCGCCCAACGGAAACGCCGATGCGGCACATCGCACCCGACGGGTGCGATCCGGCGTTTCCGAATGAGGACGGCGCAGCCGTCCGGACAGATCGTCTTCGCGCGTGGTCGGCGTGTGGTCGCGACGCGTGCGCAAGCGCGAGCACCGCGCGCGCGGACGGAGGATTCGCGTGAGCACGAAGCGCGAAGACGATATCCCGGCGGACATGGAAGCCGGGATGACGACCGCGGAGCGGCGCCGGCGCCGGCGTCGCGGCGCCGGCTTGCGCGTGCCGTCGGACAACGTCCCGCGCCGCACCGGCAGTCATCCGTCGGTGGCCGCGCCGGGGCGCGAGGAAGACCCGAACCTCGCGGTCTCGATCGCGTACAGCTTCTCGACCGACGCGTCGGGGCCCGCGCCGCGGCAGGCCGACGGCGAGGATCTCGACAGCGCGCCGGTGATGCACGTCGACGCGGTGCCCGAGCCCGAGGTCGACGCGGTCCCGACGCCGACGCCGCGCGACGGCGCGCGCCGCACGCCGACCACGCCGCCGCCGCGCAGCACGTCGGCGGGCTGGAGCGACGACTCCGAGCCCGACATCAAGGTCGAGTCGAGCCCGGAGATCGCGCTCGATCAGATCGAATCGGAAGAGGCCGCGTCGGGCGTGCCGACCGCGCCCTCGTCGAACGACGACGTCGTCACCGACGACGGCAAGACGCGCGAGATGCCGGCGGTCAACCTCGAGGCGCTCGGGCTGTCGATGGGCGACGGCGAGCCGGAGGTCACCGAGTTCACGCCGCCGCCGTCGAACGGCGCGCGCGCGATCTCGCAGCCCGCGGTCTCGACCAGCGACGCCGAGACCGACACGACCAGCGAGCGCGCGGTCACCGATCCGTCGGGGCCGGTCGCGATGCCGGTCGAGGCGTCGGTCGACATCGAGATGGACGAGGAGCCGGAGGCGGTGCCGATCTCGCGCGCCTATCGGCGCACGACGACGGTCGCGCTCTCCGAGGAGGATCTCGAGGAGCTGATGGAGGCCGAGGCCGGCGAGCGGGAGAAGCGCGCCGGCTCGCCCGACGCGGTCGCGCTCGCCGACGACGATCTCAAGGACGAGGTCCAAGCGCCCGCCGATGCCGCCGACTCCGGCGAGATCCTCACCGAGGATCTGATCGAAGAGGTCGACTCGCAGTCCGGCAAGATCCGCGCGGCCGCGGCGCCGGCCGCGACCGACAAGCCCGCCGAACGATCGATCGCCCCGGCCGCGGACAAGCCCGCCGAACGATCGAGCGTCCCGGCCGCGGCCGCCGCCGCGGCGCCCGCGGTCACGGCCGCAGCTGCGCCGCCGCCGTCGAAGGTGCGCTCGCGCTCGCAGGACGGCGTGCCGGTGATCGGCGAGTCGTCGTCGGGCGAGCACGCGCTGCACAAGCCCGCGCCGCCGCCCGCGCCCAAGAAGGAGAAGGCCGCCGCGCGCGCGGCCGCCGTCGCCGCCGCGGTGCAGACCGGCGACAGCAAGAAGAAGAAGAAGGGCAAGCCCTGGTTCGAGGAGATCTTCGACGAGGATTACCTCCGCACGCTGCCGTTCCTGACACCGCAGGCGACCCAAGCCGAGGCCCGCTTCGTGATCGAGACGCTCGGCGTCGAGCCGGGCGCGCAGGTGCTCGACCTCGGCTGTGGCTACGGCCGTCACGCGATGGAGCTCGCCGCGCGCGGCTATCACGTCGTCGGGCTCGACATGTCCTTGCCGCTGCTCCTGCGCGGCGCCGACGAGGCGCAGCGCCGCGGGCTCACGATCAACTTCGTGCACGGCGACATGCGCGAGCTCGACTTCGACGCGCAGTTCGACGGCGCGTACTGCCTGTTCTCCACGTTCGGCTTCTTCGACGACGAGACCAACAAGAAGACCGCCGCGAACCTGTCGCGCGCGCTCAAGCCGGGCGCGAAGGTCGTGATCGAGATCCTGAACCGCGACTATCTCGTCGGTGATCTCCCGACGCGCGTGTGGTGGGAGGGCGACGGCTGCGTCGTGCTCGAAGAGGTCGAGTTCAACTACTTCTCGTCGCGGATCCAATCGAACCGCTCGGTCGTCTTCGACGACGGCCGCCAGCTCGAGCAAGAGATCTCGATCCGCGCGTACTCACTCCACGAGCTCGGCAAGCTGCTCCACTCGGTCGGCTTCCGCGTGCTCGAAGTTTCCGGATCGATCCAGACGCGCGGCCGCTTCTTCGGCACGCACTCTCGACAGATCCTGGTCGTCGCCGAGCGACGGGTGTCCTCTGGTAAGGACACCCTGGACACGACGCGCGGCTGACACGCGAACGCGCAGCTGACACATTTCTTACGATTCGCCACGCGCGCCGTGTGTAGGTCACGTGGCGCACGCGGAAGTCCGCGGATCGACCCGGCAACCGCTGCCGCGATCGTGTGTCTCGGAATAGTCGGCGCCCCTCCGGAAGTTGTCGTCTCGTCGACGGAGCAAAACATTTCGGCCGCTCCGACGTCTGAATGAGTAGGCGCCTGCTTCGAGCGCCGCTTCCCCCGGGGTCTCTCTATGTCTTCTGCTCTCACGAAGTTGGTCCCGCCCATGATCGCGCCGCGCCCGACGCGCAAGCAGCGCGCCGCGCGCCTCGCCGCGAAGGCGAAGGATCATCCCGCGCCGGCGAACACGAACGCGGCGCAGCCGAACGGCGCGAATGAAGAAGACGTCGAGCTCGATCCGTCGGTGTTCGCGAGCGAGCCGAGCGAGAGCGACGACGCGCCCGCGGCCAACGTCCGCCCCAAGAAGGACAACGGCACGTACCTGTCGATGTACTTCCGCGACATGGCGACGCTCGACGTGCTCCGCCCCGAGGAGGAGTTCACGGCGGCGAAGGAGATCGAGGCGCTCGAGATGCTCCTGTGGGAGACCGCGCTCAATTTCACGCCGGCGCTCGAGTACGTGCTCGACGTCGTCGACGCGGAGCTGCCCGGAGTGTCCGAAGTCCGGACGCTCCGCAAGCTCGGCCTCGAGCTCGCCGGCGCGAAGAAGGCGTCGCCGTCGCAGCTCGGCCGCTTCACCAAGGCGATGAAGAAGGCCGCGCGCGAGCTGCGCGAGCGCGACGCCGACAAGCTGTTCCAGGACGCGGTCGTCGCCGCGGTCGATCGCCTCGTGCGCAACACGCCGGTGCGCGGCGTCGCGCCGGATCGCCGCATCTCTCGCGCGCGCGGCTTCGCCGACTGGGCGCGCCGCGTCGCCGGCGCCGATCGCGCGGTCGCCGACGCGCGCAACGACTTCGTCAAGGCGAACCTCCGCCTGGTCGTCTCGATCGCGCGCCGCTTCAACCACGGCCGCATGGCGCTCGCCGATCTGATCCAGGAGGGCAACCTCGGCCTCATGAAGGCGGTCGAGCGCTACGACTATCGCCGAGGCTTCCGCTTCTCGACCTACGCGAGTTGGTGGATCCGCCACGCGATCAGCCGCGCGCTCGCCGACAAGGGCCGCGAGATCCGCCTGCCGGTGCACATGATCGACGCGCAGCACCGGCTCGCGAAGGCGCGCCGCGAGCTGACCTCGAAGCTCGGCCGCACGCCGACCACGGCGGAGCTCGCCGAGGCGACCCAGATGCCCGAGGACAAGGTCGAGAAGATGCGCTCGTGGGTGCTCGATCAGTCGATCTCGATCGATCGCCCGGTCGGCGACGAGGACGGCCGCAACCTGTCCGAGATCCTCGAGGACCCGGATCGCGAGGAGGTCTCGCCGACCGACGATCTCGCCTTCGAGGCGATGACCGCGGAGATCCGCGAGCTGCTCGGCGAGCTGCGCCCGATCGAGGCCGACATCCTGCGCCGCCGCTTCGGCCTCGACGACGATCACGAGCTGACGCTCAAGGAGATCGGCGAGAAGTACAACCTCTCGCGCGAGCGCATCCGCCAGCTCCAGGAGCAGGCGCTCTCCAAGATGCGCCGAGCCCTGCAGCGAAAAGACATGCTGTGAGCGGCGTGTGATACGTTCTCGCGCATGAGGCAAGCACGTCACGCGCTCGCGATCAGCGCCGTGCTCGTCGCCATCTCGGCGGCCGGGTGCAGCTCGGACTCGAAGCTGAAGGTCTTCGGCGTCGAACCGAAAGAGGGCGACTACCAGGGCGGCACGACCGTCGACATCAAGGGCAACGGCTACTCGCAGAACGGCGCGCTCGGCGCCAAGGTCTACTTCGGCGGCCGGCAGGGCGTCGTGATCCGCTTCGAAGGCGACAGCGATCTCTACGTCACCGCGCCCGGCGGCAAGAAGGGCGAGACCGTCGACGTCCAGGTCGTGTTCGAGGGCAAGGGCCCGATCGTCGTGCCCAAGGCCTACACGTTCATCGAGACCAAGCAGATGGACGTCGACGACCTCGGCACGACGGACAAGAAGTAGACCTCGGTCTCAGACGACCAGGTTGAGCCGGAACAGCTGCTGGCCGAGCAGCACGAACGACTCGTTGCGCAGGGCGCGCTCGCCCTGGACCTTCACGAAGCTGCCGTTCGAGCTGCCGAGATCGGCGAGGAAGACCCGGCCGTCGCGCGTCGTGATCTTCGCGTGCAGGCCCGAGACGTAGCCGTCGTCGGGGAAGTTGATCTCGCCGCGCTCGCGGCCGAGCGTCACGCTCTCGCCGAGCAGCGGGAACGCGCTGCCGTCGACGTCGCGGCCGATGATCGTCGTGATCTTTCCCCAGAAGCCCGGGTTCGGGCTGCCCATGACCTCGGTGCCGTCGGGCGCGGGCTCGGGCGGGTTGATCAGATCGAAGCGGAGCAGCTCTTGGCCGATGCGCAGCACCTGGCCCGACTGGATCTCCTCCTCGTCGGTCATCTTCACGAACACGCCGTTCAAGCTGTCGAGGTCGCGCACGACCGCGCCCGCCGCGTTGACGACGAGCTCGGCGTGCACCGGCGACAGGTAGCCGTCGTTCTCGAACACGCCGCCGCTGCCGCGACCGATCTTGTTCTCGCCGGTCTTGAGCTCGTAGACGCCGCCCTCGCTGCCGTCGGGACGGATCAACGTGAGCGTCGACTTCGGCTGCGGGCGGACCTGCTCGAACTGGTTCGCGGTCGCGCGCGGCGCACCGCCCAAGGGAAGTCCGGGCGGCGGCGAGGCGGGACCCGATGCGTCGTCCATGCGGAAGCCGCACGAGCCGCAGAAGCGGAAGTTGGGCGGCACGTCGCTGCCGCACGACGGGCAGCGCCGCATGCCGGGCGCGGCGCCGGGCGCCGCGGATCCCATCTGCCCGGTCGGCCCGCCCATGCCCGGAGGCGGCGGGAAGCCGGGCGAACCGACGGGAACGCCGGGCGGCAAACCGACGGGCGGACCGGCCGACGGCGGCGCGCCGAGCGGCGGCGCGGTCGGCGCGGTGCCGAGCGGGCTGCCGAGCGGGCCGCCCATTCCGCCGAGCCCGGGCGGAGGACCACCGAGCCCGCCGAGGCCGCCGAGGCCGGGCGGCGGACCCATCGGCGGCGCGCCGGGCGCGCCGGGCGGCGGTCCCAGCGGAGGAAGCGGCGAGCCGCCGAGCCCGGGAGGACCGCCCATGCCCGGAGGCGCGCCCAGTCCGGGCGGCTGCAGGCCGGGGATCCCACCGAGCCCCGGCGGCGGACCGCCGAGCCCCGGCGGCGGCGAGCCGGGCGCGCCGGGAACCATCGGCGTCGGTCCGGACGGACGTTGCGGAAGCGGCCCCAACCCGGAGGTGTCGGCCATCATCGTCTTCATCATGGCGACGTCACCGCCCGGCTTGGCGGCCGGCGGCGTCGTGAGCTCGGCCCCGCACCCGAGGCAGAACTTGTAGTGGTCCTGGTTCTCTTTCCCGCACCGATTACAAACGATCATGTCGCCATCCCTGCTTGGGTGAGCCAGCCCTCGCGCCGGCGTGACTATACGATCTCCACGCGGAGGAGCTGCTGGCCCATGAACACATAGTCGCCGTGCTCGAGGCTGCGCTCGCCCGCGATGCGGATGAAGGTGCCGTTGCGCGACGAGAGATCGGTCAGGACGAGCTTGCCGCTGGTCCAGGTGACGCGCGCGTGATGCCCCGAGATGAACGGATCGTCGGGGAAGTCGATGTCGTTGCCCTCGCGTCCGATCGTGACGGCGTCGGAGAGCGCGCGGTGCGCGAGGCCGGTGTCGCCGCCGCGGAGATGCTGCACGATGCGCAGGTTCGACGGGCGGCGCGGCGACGCGAAGAAGTAGGTGCCGTCTTCGATCGGCTCGTCGAGATCGACGCCGTCGTCTTCTTGTCCGCCCGGGCGCTGGACCTCGAGCACCTGCTCGCCGACGAGGAAGCGCGAGCCGTACTGGATGTCGGTGCCGCCGTGGATGCGGAGGTACACGCCGTTGATCGCGTTCTCGTCGCGCACGATCAGGCGGCCCTCGCGATAGAAGAAGTTCGCGTGGACCGGTGACAGGAACGGATCCTCGGGGAACGCGAGCGGGACGTCGCCGCGGCCGGCCTGATGCTCGTCGCCGGCGAGCGTGAACGACACGCCGTCGAGGCCGTCGCCGCGGATCAGCGTGAGCTTCGCGCGCGACACCTGCGCGGCGCCGAAGAACATCGTCGAGCGATGCGGCTTCGACTTCTGCGAGGTCGGCTTCGGCGACGCCTTGATGCTCGTCGGATCGTCGAAGCTCTCGCCGGGGCCGAGCTCGGGCTCGCCGGAGCTGATCGGCTGCGTGCCGATGCCGAGATCCGGCATCCGCGCGCCGCAGTTGAAGCAGAACTTGTGGCCGACGGGGAGCAGCGTGCCGCAGGTCGGGCACGCGATGTTCGCCTTCTGGAGATTCGGCGCGGCGGCCTCGTGGCGAGGAGGCGGCATGAACGGCGCGCTCTTCGCGGTCGCGCGCTCGTCGCTTCCTCCGGGCGCGCGCGTCGGCGGCACGCCCTTCGACGTCCCGCGATCGAGCGACAGCGACTCGCCGCACCGGAGGCACCGCTGCGCGCCCATCGGCGAGAACGCGCTACACGAGTCGCAGACGAGCCCGACGTCCATTCGCGCGCCAGTGTAGCCCGGGGGCTGTCAGGTGCGCAAAACGGCGGCGCTAGTGTCCGGAGGCCGCGCGCCGCACGCTGTCGTCGGGATCGTTCTTTGCCAGCTCGTCGAGGCGGGCGCGCGCGCGGGGATCGCCGATCGCGACCAGCGCGGCGGCGGCGGCGCGGCGCACCGGCGGCACGTCGTCCCGGGTCGCGGCGAGCAGCGCATCGACCACGGGGCCGTCCTTCGCCTTCAAGGCGCCGAGCGACGACGCGGCGGCCTCGCGGACCCACGCGTTGTCGTCGGTCAGCACGCGCGCGAGCTCGGCCGACGCCGACGACGCGCCGATCGCGCCGAGCGCCGACGCGGCGTTCATGCGGTCCTCCCAGCCCTTGGCCTTGAGCTGCGCGGTCAGCGCGGGCGCGAGGCTCGCGGGCGCGCTGCCGTGGATGCGCGCGAGCACGGCGGCCGCGCGCGCGGCCGAGGCGCGCACGTTGGGCGCGTCGTCGCCGAGCGCGGTGACGATCGCGGCGTCGGCGCCGGCGGCGTCGAGCTTCGCGAGGACGCTGACCGCGAGCGCGCGCACCTTCGGATCGGGATCACCTGCGTGCGCGGCGACGTCGGGCGCGATGCCCTTGCCGATCGTCGCGAGCGCGGCGCTGGTCTTGGCGTCGAGCGCGCCGGCCGGGATGAGCGTGCCCAGCCCGAGCCCGCCCGTGCGCGCGTCGAGATCCGCGAGCACGACCACGACGACGTCGCGGTGCTGCGAGAGGGCCGCGCGCAGGCCGGCGACGACGTCGTCGGGGTGCGCGATCACCGCCGCGACGGGCGGCGCCGCCTGCGGCAACGGGCCGGGCAGGGCGGCGACCAAGCTCGGCGGGTGCAGCTTGCCCGCGCGCACCGGGTAGTCGGCGAGATCCGCCGACGCGGGCGCGGCCGGCGTCGCGCCCCGTGTCACCGATCCCGACGCGTTCGCGCCTTGCGCGGAGGCGTCGGCGAGCCGCGCGAGCGCCCACGCGATCTCGTCGCGGCGGCCGTCGGCGCGGCCGAAGTACGCGCGCACCAGCGGCGCGAGCGCCTTGGCGTCGCCGAGCTGACCGAGCGACCACGCGGCGATCCGCTGCGCCTCGCCGCTGTTGTCGTCGAGCGCGGTGAGCAAGGCCGTCAACGCGCCGGGCGCGCGGCGATAGCCGAGCCCGAACGCGCAGGTCGCGCGCACGAGATCGTGCCGCTTGCGATCGGCGACCGTGTCGATCATCGCGCTGGTCGTGCGCGCGTCGTCGATCTGCGCCATGCCGAGGCAGGCGAGCACCTGCACGCTCTCGCGCTTGTCGGCGAGCGCGCCGAGGAGCGTGGGCACCGCGCGCTTGTCGCCGGTGCGCCCCGCGGTGAAGACCGCGGCCTCGCGCATCGCGACCTCCGCGTGCTGCGTCAGCGGCAGCACGTCGTTCAAGACCGAAGCGTCGCCGAGCCGACCCGCCGCGACCAGCGCATCGACGCGCACCTCCCAGTCGAGCGTCTGGGTCAGCGTGCCGATGCGTCGCGTGCTGTCCGGATCCTGCGGCGGCTGCTCCGCCGCCAGGTGGATCAGCGGCGCCGCGGCGCCCTTGTTGCCGAGGTAGCCGAGCACGACGACCGCGACCTTCTGCTGCGCGACGTCCTTCTCGTCGTGGAGCGCCTCGAGCAAGGGCCGCAGGCCGTGCTGCCCGAGCCGCACGAGCTCTTCCTTCGCCGCCTTGCGGATCTCCGGCGTGCCCCGCCGCGCGCGCTCGGCCAACCGCGGCACGTAGCGCAGGTACAGCTCGACGAGGATGCGCCGATAGACCGGCTTGTGCGACATCGTGAACGCGAGCGGCGCCGCGACCTTCTCGAGCTCGCCGAGCGAGCCGATGCCCTCCTCGAGATCGATCGCCGCGCGGCCCGCGTGCGTGAGGATGTCGTCGTCGCTCGCGCGCTCGAGCAGCTTCCGGTACAGCTCCGCCGCCTTCGCGCGCGACTGATCCGTGGACTGATTGACGTAGAGCTTCGCGAGCTCGAAGTACGCCTTGAAGTTGCGCGGATCGAGCTCGATCGACTTCTCGTACGCGACGATCGCGTCGTCGAACTTCGCCATGTCGATGTAGCGCTTGGCGAGCTGCTCGTACGCCTGCGGATCGTTCGGCGACTTCGCGAGCGCCTTCTGCGACCACGCGATCGCCTCGTCGTCCTTGCGCCACTCGGTCATGATCTCGGCGATCTGCGTGTAGACCTCGCGCTCGCGCGCGGGCGCGACCTTCGCGAGCTCCTGGAGCAGGTTGACCGCGTCCTGGAACTGGCGCGCGCCGCGATAGGCCTTCACGAGATCGAGGATCACGTCCTGATCGTCGGCGACCAGCTTGTGCAGCTTCTCGAGCGTGCCGCGCGGCTCGCCCGCCTGCGGGCGCTTCGCGAAGTACTCGACGAGGAAGTAGCCCGCTTCGAGATCGGGCGGGGTGCGCTTGAAGCCCTGCACCCACGCGTTCTTCATCTCCGTCTCTTTCTGTCCCCAGCGCACGAGCACGCCGACGATGCGGCGCCTCGCCTCGCGCCGCGCGACGCGATCGACCGCCTTGTCGCCGAGCAGGCTCATCACCTTCTGCCAGTCGGCCATCGCGTCGGCGTACGACTTGATCGACTCGTAGACCGCGGCGCGGCCCTTGTAGTGATCGGGGTTGTTCGGCTCGAGCTTGATCGCCTTGCCGTAGTTCGCGAGCGCGTCGGTCGTCATGCCGTGCTCGCTCATCACTTCGCCGAGCTTCGCGAAGCCGCTCGCCTTGCCGCTGGCGGCGATGCGCTTCCACGTCGCGAGCGCCTTCGCCTTGTCGCCGCGCGAGTAGTACTGCTCGCCGAGCGTGACGAGGTGGCCGGGATCATCGGGCTCGAGGGTCGCGAGCCGCTCGTACGCGGCGAGCGCGAGGTCGTCCTTGCCCCAGCGCGTGTAGAGATCCGCGATCGCCGACTGCACGCCGGCGTCGCCGGGGAAGCGCGCCTGCAGCTGCGCGAGCGCGCCGAGCGCCTTCTTCTGATCGCCCTTGCGCCAGTAGCGCTCGGCGAGCTCGAGCTGGAAGCGCGCCTCGCCGGGCGCGACGCCGACGACCTGCTCGAGCTGCTTGAGCGCCTCGTCGTCCTTGCCGACGTTCTCGAGCAGCTGGATCAAGCGGCGCTGCGTCTCGAGCTCGTACGGCGCCTTCGCGACCGCCTTCCGATACGCGGCGATCGCCTTGTCCTGTTGCCCCGTCTCTTCGTAGAGGCGCGCGAGCGTGTCCCACTCGAAGTGGCCGCGCGATCCCTCGGGCCAGGTCTTCTCGTACTCCGCGAGCAGGTCGGGCAGCTTCTGCTTGCGCCGATAGATGTCGACGATGCGCGCGGTCAGCTCGTTCTCGATGTAGTAGCCCTTGGGCGCGAGCTTGATCGCGCGGCGATATTCGACGACCGCGGCGTCGTCGTCGCCCTTCTGCTCGAGCGCCTGCCCGATGCGCGCGACGACCTCGACGCGCTTCGACGGATCGGCGCCGAGCATCTTCTCGGCCTCGCGATAGACGTCGATCGCCTCGGCGTGCTTGTTCGCCTGCAGGAGCGAGTCCCCGAGCTCGAGGCGGAGCTGCACGTCCTTCGGATCGAGCGCGATCATCTGATCGAAGAGCTTCTTGGCGCCTTCGATGTCGTTGGCGGCGAGCGCGAGGTCGGCCTCCGCGCGCAAGGCCTTCGCCTTCTCGGCCTTCGCGACCTTCGGCGACGCGAGCGCCTTGTCGAACGCCGCCTTCGCCTCGGGCGTCTTGCCCGCGTTGCGGTAGAGCGTGCCGAGCTCGACCCAGACGATCGCATCGTCGGGCGCGGCCTTCGACGCCTGCTCCCACAAGGGCAGGGCGGCCGCGTTGTCGCCGCGCGCCGCGGCGAGGCGCGCCATGATGATCAACGTCGGGCCGTCGTCGGGCTTCTTGTCGAGGACCGCTTGGTACTCCTTCTCGAGCTGCGCGACCGTGCGGTAGCGCCGGTACATCTCGAGGAGCTTCGCGAGCGCGCCCGGATCGTGCGGGTTCTTCGCGAGCGTGCCCTTGTACTTGGCGACCACGTTCTTGTCGAACGGATCGCGGGTCACGCCCCAGTCGTCGTCGGCGCGCGCCCGATCGGGTGCAGCGCTTGCGAGAACGACTCCCAAGAGCGCGGCGGTCAGGACCTTCGGGCGGCGCACCACCCAAAGGTAACGCACGAGATCACGGAACGCTTGCCGTACGGATGCGCGCGAGCAGGCCACCGAGATGATTGCGGCGCGACTCGACGACGAAGTCGCGCAGCGCGCGCGCGTGGGTCCGCGCCATCGCGACGAAGCGCAGGCCGAGCCCGCTCGCGAGCTCGCCCGGGCGCGTGTGCGTGATCTCGCCGCGCGCCCAGATCGAATCGCTCATGCCGGGCAGATCGAGCTCGACCGCGACGACGGAGCCCGCCGGCGGCGCGAGGCCGGAGACGGTCGCGAGGCCCATGCCGCTGTCCGAGAGATCGGCGGACAGCGCGCGTACGGGGCGATCGCGGACGTAGGACGTGAACATGACCTCGAGCGGGATGCGGTAGCCGAAGCGGCGATCGTGCATGACTTCACCCTGTGTGCCGATGTAGGTCTCCATCGTACGCGGGTCGCGCGCGGCGCCAACTTTTCGGATGATGCGGCGGTGCGCGAGCCCCGGCCGTTCCCCTGGCGATCACTGCCGAAGGTCGATCGGCGCACGAACGGGGTGATCGAGGCGCTCGCGCGGTGGGCCGGCGCGCGTCGATCGATCGAGACGCCCGCGGGGCCGATCCGCGCGCGCGCCGGCACGGTTTCGGTGCTCGCGGGCGAGGCGCTGTCGCGCGCGCTCGGCGATCCGACCTCGGCGGTCGCGGTCGTGCGCGCGCGCGGACGTCTTCTGCCGATCGCGTACGCGGTCGCCGGCGGCGCGCTCGTGCGCGGGCTCGCGCGCGTGATCCTCGGCGGGCCCGACGAGCTCGATGGGCCGCGGCCGCCGACGCCGGCGGAGCGAGGCGTGCTCGCGTACGCGGTCGCCGCGGCACTGATTCCGGACGCGCACGCCTCCGCCGAGCCGACCGAGAGCGCCGGGCCCTTGCTCGCGCTCGAGCTGCGCGACGCCTGCGTGATCGAGCTCGAGATCGACGGCGCGTGCACCGGCTGGGCGGCGCTGGTCGTGCCGATCGATCTGCTCACCGCCGCGCCGCCGCGCCGCCCGCGCGAAACTCTGCCGAAATCGATCTCACCGTGGCTCGACGAGCCGGCGATCGAGGCGCACGTGATCCTCGGAGCGGCGCGCTTCGCACGCGGCTTCACGCCGGCGCCCCGTGACGTGCTCGTCCTCGCGGATTCCGCCGAGTTGCGCTTGGCGCGCGGGGGGATCCCGGTGACGCTTGCGCGCGGCGTCGGCGGGATTACCGTGGGCGGCGTCTACGCGCGAGGAACCATGGACGAAACGCTCGGAGAAGACGCGGCGGTCGAGATCGCGGCGTGTGCGGGATCGGTGACGCTCTCGGTGCGTCGCGTGCTCGAGCTGGCGCCGGGGCAGGTGATCGAGCTGGGCCGGCCGATCGGCGGCGAGGTCGAGCTGCGGGTCGGACGCCAGGTCGTCGGACGCGGCGAGCTGGTCGACGTCGACGGCGGCCTCGGGGTCCGCGTGCTTTCGGTCGAGGGTGGACTCGCCCGCGGATGACATGCTAGCAGGGAGGCCCGATGCCGACTTACGAGTACAAGTGCACGAGCTGCGAGAAGGAGTTCGAGTACCAGCAGCGCATGAGCGACGCGCCGAAGGACGTCTGCGAGGCGTGCGGCGGCAAGCTCGAGCGGTTGATCTCGCGCACCGCGTTCCAGCTGAAGGGCGGCGGTTGGTACAAGGACCTGTACGCGTCGCCGAACCCGACCAAGGAGCTGGTCGGGAAGAAGCCGGACAAGCTCGAGCAGAAGGTGACGTCGGTCGAGAGCAAGCCGGCGTCTTCGGATAGCGGATCGTCCGGCGGCACGTCGTCGGGCTCGTCGGACTCCGGCGGTTCGTCGTCGAGCGGCGGCGGTAGTGGCAGCGGCGGCGGCGGCACGACCTCTTCGGCCGCAGCGGCGGCCGTCAAGTGACCGCGCGCATCCTCGACGGCAAGGCGCTCGCCGCGAAGGTCCGCGGTGAGGTCGCTGCGCGCGCGAACGCGCTGCGCGCCCGCGGGATCGCGCCCGGGCTCGCGGTCGTCCTCGTCGGCGACGACCCCGCGTCGGCGGTCTACGTCAAGGCGAAGAGCAAGGACGCGCGCGAGAGCGGCATCGACGCCTTCGATCACAAGCTGCCCGCCGACACGTCGGAGCGCACGCTGCTCGATCTGATCGCGCAGCTCAACGAAGACGATCGCGTCGACGGCATCCTCGTGCAGCTGCCGGTGCCGAAGCAGATCGACAGCGATCGCGTGATCGCCGCGATCAGCCCGCACAAGGACGTCGACGGCCTCCACCCCGAGAACCTCGGCCTGGTCGCGCAGGGCCGCGCGCGCTTCGCCGCGTGCACGCCGTCGGGTTGCATGCGGCTGCTCGCCGAAGCCGGCGTCGAGCTGGCGGGCGCGCGCGCGATCGTCGTCGGGCGCAGCGTGCTGGTCGGCAAGCCGGTCGCGCTCCTCCTCGCCAACGCGAACGCGACGGTGACGCTCTGCCACTCGAAGACGCGCGACCTCGCCGGCGAGATCGCGCGCGCCGACGTCGTCGTCGCCGCGATCGGCAAGCCCGAGATGATCCGCGGCGCGTGGATCAAGGAGGGCGCCGCGGTGATCGACGTCGGCATCAACCGCACCGCCCTAGGCAAGCTGATCGGCGACGTCGAGTTCGCCGCCGCCGCCGCGCGCGCCTCGGCGATCACGCCGGTGCCGGGCGGCGTCGGCCCGATGACGCGCGCGCAGCTGCTCGAGAACACCGTCAAGGCGTGCGAGCTCCGCCGCGGCGCGCGCTGAGCCGTTATCGCACCGCGAGCGGGCGGCCGAGCGCGCGCACGAGGAGGACCTGCAGCTCGCCGAACGGCGGCGGGTTGGTCGCGACCTCGTCGGCGCCGGCGGCGCGCGCGTGCTCGCGCAGCTTCTTCGACGACGCGAGCGCGACAGTCGGGATCGGCGGCGTGACCAGCTTCGCCGCGCGCAGCGCGCCGAGCGCGCCCTCGGGCTCCGCGTCGACGTCGATCACCGCGAGATCGACGTCGCCGGTGAGGAGCGTCTCGGCGACCTTCGCGTCCGACGCGCTCACGACCTCCGCGGTCGACATGATCGAGCGGATGAGGCGCGTGAGCGAGTTGCGATCGGTGCGATCCGCGGAGAGCAAGAGGATGCTCACGCCGTCGTAGCCGCCGACGAGGCGATCGATCGTGCCGCCGAGCGTCTGGGCGACGTCCTCGAACTCGATGCCGAGCCCGGGCGGACCGTCGGGGCTCTCGCGGCCGCGCTTCCACGCGACGCGCCCGAACAGATCGAGCGCGCCCGCACCGGGCACCGCGAACTTGAGCCCGATCTCGGAGCCGACCGGCACGTCCGCCTCCGTCTCGAGGAACAACCCGCCGCGCGAGAGGTTCACCGAATACGCGACGAGGAACGACGACGCGGTCCGAAATTCGACCTCGACGGCGTAGGGCACGCGCGGGTGCTCGCGCTCGGCGGACATCCACGCCGAGTATCGCCCATGCGCGGCGGCGATTCACGAGCGCGGGCGTGAGAAGCGCGCTCGCTAATCGTGACCGCTGAACGCGTGCGTGCGGGGCTTGTCCGTGCGCGCGCACAGGGTCTCGCCGGCGCCGACGGTGACGCCGCCGCCCGAATACGCGAACCAGACCGTCGCGGTGGCGCAGTCGCTGCCGCGCATGACGAGCGCGAGCTCCAGATCCGAGCCCGGGTTGATCGCGGTCACCGCGAACGGCCCGCTCACGATCGCGCGCGGGGCGCCGGCCTCCATCGTGATGACGTGGCTCGCGTACACCGGGGCGGGCGCGGGGTGCGCGCACGCGGCGAGCACCGCGGCGATCGCCGCGCGCCTCACAAGAGCTTCTCGAGCAGGCGATCGAGGTGATCGAGATCCATGTACTTGATCTCGACGGTGCCGCCCTTGCCGGGCGCGTCCTCGTGGATCGCGACCGGGCCGCCGAGCGCGCGGGTGAGCCGCTCCTCGAGATCGCGGACCGCGGCCGACTTGCGCGGGGCGGCCTGCTTCGACTCGGGCTTGGCCGGCTCGAGCGTCTTGCGGACGAGATCCTCGGTCGCGCGCACCGACAGGCCCTTGGCGAGCACCGCGCGCGCGGCGGTCTCGATCTGATCCGCCGACTCGAGGCCGAGCAGCGCGCGCGCGTGGCCCATCGACAGGCGGCGCTCTTCGACCTGCTGGCGCACCGACGGCGGCAGCTTCAGGAGGCGCAGCGCGTTGGCGACCGTCGAGCGATCCTTGCCGACGCGCTCGGCGACCTTCTCCTGCGTCAGCCCGAACTCCGACGTGAGCCGCTGGAACGCCGCGGCCTCCTCGATCGGGTTCAGGTCCGAGCGCTGCAGGTTCTCGACGAGCGCGCGCTCGAAGGCTTCGCGCGCGTCGACGTCCTGGACGACGACCGGCACCTCGCGCAGCCCGGCGCGCTGCGCGGCGCGCCAGCGGCGCTCGCCCGCGATCAAGAAGTAGCCGCCGCCCGGACGCGGGCGCACGACCAAGGCCATGATCACGCCGTGCGCCTTGATCGAGACCGCGAGCTCGTCGAGCTCCGCGTCCTCGAACCGGCGGCGCGGCTGCTCCGGGCTCGGGTAGACGTCCTCGATCGCCGCCGCGAAGTACGTGCGCTGCGCGGGGGGGACCGGCGCGGCGGCGGGCGCGGCGGCCGTCGCCGGCGTGCTCGGCAGGAGCGCGTCGAGCCCACGGCCGAGGCCGCGCCGCTTCTTGTCCAGATCGGGAGACACGTCGATCATGTGCGTACCACGCGTGGGGTTCAGGCTGCGCGTCCGACCTGCGGGAAGCGCGCGAGCAGCTCGTCGGCGACCGCGAGGTAGCTCTTGGTGCCGGGGCAGCGGAAGTCGTAGAGGAGGCACGGCTTGCCGTGCGACGGCGCCTCGCTCAAGCGGATGTTGCGCGGCACCGTCGTGCCGAAGACCTTGTCGCCGAAGTAGTGCTCGACCTCGCCGCGCACCTGCCCCGCGAGGTTCGTGCGCGCGTCGTACATCGTGAAGAGCACGCCGTCGATCGTGAGGCGCGGGTTGTACGCGGCGCGCACCTTCTCGATCGTCGACGTCAGCGCGCTGAGGCCTTCGAGCGCGAAGTACTCGGCCTGCATCGGGACGACGACGCCGTCGGCGGCGACCAAGGCGTTCAGCGTGAGCAGCCCGAGCGACGGCGGGCAATCGATCACGACGTACTCGTATTGATCGACGACGGTCGCGAGCGCATCGGCGAGGTGCCGCTCGCGCTTCTCCGCGCCGATCAATTCGATCTCGGCGCCGACCAGATCGGTCGACGCCGGCGCGACGAACAAGGTCGTGATCTCGGTCGGCCGGATGACGTCGGCCATCGCGACGTCGCCGCAGATCGCGTCGTAGACGGTGAGCTCGAGCTTCGTCCGCGGATAGCCGACGCCGGACGAGGCGTTGCCCTGCGGGTCGAAGTCGACCAGCAGCACCTTGTGGCCCTTCGAGGCCACCGACGCCGCGAGGTTGATCGCGGTCGTGGTCTTGCCGACCCCGCCCTTCTGGTTCGCGACCGCGACGATGCGTGCCATGACGAGATCCCGGGTAACACGCGGCTCTGACTGACGCGCGATTTCGGCAAAAAAGTTGGCGTCCGGAGTGGACTCGAATAGCTTGGTGGCCAGATGTAGGACATGTAGGGACATGTCCTCACCGGAGGATCAAAATGGCTGGCTTTCCGCGGGTCTATAGTTCGTTTGCTGAGTTCGAGCGCGATGAGCTGCGCAAGCTCGACTCCCTCCACACGTCGGTCGACGACATGCTCGAGGAGCGCTTCTCGGACGACCTCGACTTCGAGCGCAGCGAGGCGCCGCGCCGCCGCGGCCGCCCGCGCAAGAACCCGCGCTGACCGCATCGGCGCTCAGCCGATGCCGTACTCCTTGAGCTTCTTGTAGAGCGTCGAGCGATCGATCTCGAGGATCGCGGCCGCCTGGGCCTTGTTGCCGCCGGTCGCGGCGAGCGCGGCGAGGATGCCTTCCTTCTCGAGCTCGCGGAGAGACTTGGCGGCGTCGCCGCTCGAGGCCGCAGGCGCGGGCGCAGCCGGCAGCGGAGGCGCCGCGACCGCGATCGACGGCGAGCTGACCTGCGGCGGCGGTGACGAGGGCTCGATGATCGCCATCGAGCCGAGCGGCGGCGTCGGCGACGACGTCCGGCGCGCTCCGCCGCGCGGCGCGAGCTGCGGCGGCAGATCCTCGGCGCGAATCGCGTCGCCGTCGCCGAGCACGACCGCGCGCTCGATCGCGTTGCGCAGCTCGCGCACGTTGCCCGGCCATGGGTGCGCGAGCAGGCGCTGCATCGCGTCGGGCGCGAAGCCCTTCACGCGGCGCGCGACCTGCGATCGGAAGCGCGCGAGGAAGTGCTCGGCGAGGAGCACGATGTCGTCGGGGCGCTCGCGCAAGGCCGGCACGATCGTGTGGATCACGCTCAAGCGATAGAAGAGGTCCTCGCGGAAGAGGCCGCGGCGGACCATGTCGCTGAGGTCGCGGTTGGTCGCGGCGACCACGCGCACGTCGACGGTGATCGGTCGCGTCCCGCCGACGCGCTCGAAGGTCTGCTCCTCGAGGACGCGCAGGAACTTGGTCTGGAGCGCGAGCGGCAGCTCGCCGATCTCGTCGAGGAAGAGCGTGCCCTTGTCGGCGAGCTCGAAGCGGCCGAGCTTCTTCTCGGTCGCGCCGGTGAACGCGCCCTTCTCGTGACCGAACAGCTCGCTCTCGACGAGCGTCTCGGTGAGCGCGGCGCAGTTGACCGCGATGCACGGGCCGGCGCGACGCTTCGACGCGCGATGGATCGCGCGCGCGACCATCTCCTTGCCGCTGCCGCTCTCACCGGTGAGGAGCACGGTCGCGTCGGTCGGGCCGACGCGCGCGACGAACGCCATCAGCTGGCGCGCCGCCGGCGACTGCCCGACGAAGTCGCCATCGCCGAGCCGCTCCTCGAGCGCCGCGTTGCCGCGCGCGAGCGTGTCGCGCGCGTCCGCGCCCGCGAGCGCCGCCGCGACCAGATGCGCGATGCACGCCGCCGCCATCAGATCGAGCTGATCCCACGGCCCGCCGCGCCGCTCGACCCAGACGAGCCCGGCACCTTCGCCAAACGGAACTGCCAACCCCGCGCGCGGAGCGCCGCTCGATCCGAGATCCGACGCGAGCGCCTTGCCGCCCTGCAGCACCTTCTCGACGAGATCGCCGGGCGCCTGTAGCGCCGTGCCGAGCGGATCGCCGGGCGCGACCGACGCCGCCGCGGTGGTGACGCGCGCGCCCTGCTTCAAGAGGAGGAACGCGCGATCGGCGCCGAGCGCGGTCAGGCACGCTTCGCACGCGGCGCGCGCGACCGCGTCGCGTCCGCCGGCGATCTCCGCGCGCAGCCGATCTCCGAGCGACGCGATCGACGCGAGGTGCCGGCGCGCGCGCGTTTCGCCGGGCCCGCCGCCCGCGGTCGCCGCCGACAGCGACAAGAGCTCGGCGGAGCTGACCTCCATCGTCACGCGCGCCGGCGCCTTGGTCACCGCGACGCCGCCCTCTGCGGGCAGGAACGCGAGCCGCGTCTTCCCGACGACGATCTCGTCGCCCGATTCGAGCTGGTGCACCGTGACCGGCTGTCCGTTCACGAGCGTCTTGTTCTTCGAGCCGTCGTCGACGAGGCACATCGCGCCGTCGCGCAGCTCGAGCATCGCCTGCTGGCGCGACACCGCGAGATCCGAGAGCTGCACGACCGCGCCGTCGCCACGTCCGATCACGCCGCCGCGCATCGGGATGTCGAACGAGCGGCCGAGGTCCGGACCCTCGATCACGACCAGGCGGGCGAGCGCCATGTCGCGATCGTATACGATCAGCGCATGACGAGAACGTTCGTGGCCGCCGCAGTGATCGCGCTCGCGGCTTGTGGCCACAAGAAGCCCGAGGGCGGGAAGACCTCCGACGCCGGCCCTCCGCCCCTGATCAAGAGCGTCGCCGTCTCGTTCGAGAGCCAGCAGGACGGCGACGTCTCGCACGTCTTCTTGCCCGCGATGGACGAGACCGGGAAGGTGATCAACTACCCGATCGGCGACTTCCCGGGCACGTGCGCGTCGATCCCGCCCGACGGCGCCGACCTCGTGACGCTCGAGTGCAAGGCCACCGCGGGTACGGTTCGCCTGCACGCGATCAAGCAGAACCAGGACGTCGTCGTCTTGAAGGAGACGATCGCGCCCGGCGCTTCGCCGGACCCCATGAATCGCGACGAGCTCCAGCGGTTCACGATGCCGATCGACGCGAAGATCGAAGCCGGTAAGTAGGAAGTAGCACGTGGGAAGTAAGAAGTAGGAAGTGCAACTTCCTACTTCCTAGTCCGCGCGTCGGCGCGTCCGCGGCCTGCCGCGATCAGGCGCCGAGGCCGGTCCGGTGGCGCTCGAGGACGAAGAAGTTCGTCGGCACGCGCGCCGGGCCGACCGCGTAGTACGCCTTCCCGAGGAACAGGTCGGGGTTCACCGGATCGACCTGTACGAGGTAGTCGCGCAATCCGCGCGTCGGGTCGTAGACCGCGCCCTTGCCCTGGCCGTAGTCGAGCAGCAGCGCGTGCAGGTACTTGTTGTCGCGCGTCGTCGCGTCGACCGGCACGACCTTGTAGAAGCCGAACCGGTTCGGGCGCGCGTCGTCGGGGCGCGTGATCCACGGCTCGTCGAGCCGGTTCTGCACGCACGGACAGTTGTAGCCGTACACCTCGCCGGCCGCGTTGCGGAACATCCCCTTCACGAACTTCTTGTTCGCGATGAGACGCATCCACGGCGGCGTGTTGGTGCCGCGGAACTCCCAGCCGACGAGCTGGTCGATCTCGGGCGTGACGCCGCGGAGGAACACGACCTCGAGCTCGGCGTTCGACATCTGCTCGAGCTGCGCGGCGCGCTCGCCGAGCTTGTTCGGCGAGATCGGCGCGCCGACCGTGGTCGCGGCGCCGGCGGCGCGCGCGTGCGCGCGCGGGGTGACGGTGGTGGTCGCGGTCTGGGCTTCCATCATCGATATCTCCTGACGTCGTCGAGGATGTGCGCCGCGGTGCGGGTCGCGAGCGCCATGATCGTTTCCATCGGGTTGACGCCGATCGGCGTCGGGAACAGCGAGGCGTCGCACACCGCGAGGCGATCTGCGTCGTGCACGAAGCCGAAGTCGTCGGTGACGGACCGGTCGCGCTCGCGGCCCATGCGCGCGGTCCCCATCATGTGAACCGTGACGACCTCGATCGATCGCTTCGGGATCGTCGACGAGAAGATCTTGTGGACGTCGTCGGGGCCGTGCAGATCGGGCACGCCCTCGAACGGCATCAAGATCTTCTTCGCGCCCGCCGCGAACAAGAGCTCGGAGAGGAGCCCGACGCCGCGCTTGAGCTTGTCGGCGTCGAAGTCGGAGAGCTGATAGAACGCCTGCGGGCTGCCGTTGATCGTGCGCACGCGGCCGACGTTGCTGTCCTCGACGAGCATGCCCGCGATCACCATCTTGTCGTAGTCGTGCATCAGCTCGCCGAGCTCCGCGCCCAGGTGGCGCGTGGTCATCGCGACGATGCCGGGCGGGATGTTGACCGCCGCGAACAAGAAGCCCTCGTCCTGGAACTCGCGGACCTGGAAGGCCTGGTGCACGCCTTCCCAGCCACGCACGTCGCGATCGAAGACCGCGATCACCTTCGTGTTGGGATGCAGCGAGAGATTTCCGCCGAGCTGCCCCGACGGCGAACGCACGCCGCTGCGCGCGAGCAGCGCCGGCGTGTGGATCGCGCCGCACGCGCTCACGACGAGCTTCGCGCGCACCGCGAGCCGATGCCGCTTGCCGTTCGCGCCGCGCACCGTGCCGACGACGCCGGTCGCGCGCTTGCCGTGACGCGTGATGCGCTCGACGCGCACGTCGGAGTAGAGGCGCGCGCCGAAATGCAACGCGCGCGGTACGTAGCTGACCAGCGCCGACTGCTTCGCCCCGGTCGGGCAACCGAACGCGCAGTTGTTCGAGCCCGCGCAGTGCACCTGGTTGCGCAGGTTCGGGATGACCTTCCATCCCTTCTTGTCGGCGCCTTCCTTCAAGATCAGGTTGTCGACGCCGATCGATTCCGGATCCTGGTGGCGCACGTGGATGCGGCGCTCGACGCGCTCGAACCACGGCTCCATGTCCTTCGCGCGGATCCCGGTGAGGCCGGCCTCGTGGTGCCAGCGCTCGAGGATCTTCTCGGGCGTGCGCCACGACATGCCGCCGTTCACGACCGTCGAGCCGCCGACCGCGCGGCCCTCTTGGTACATCACGGGCGGATCGCCGATCGCGATCGTCGCGCCGCCGTCGCGGTACAGATTCCGTACCGCGGCGGACGCGTCGGCGGTGAACGCCTGGGTCGTGTGGTAGCCGCCCTCTTCGAGCACGACGACGTCGAGCCCGCCCTCGGCGAGCTCGGCCGCGAGCGTCGCGCCGCCGGCGCCGCTGCCGACGATCACGACGTCGGCGTCGAGGACGAGATCGCCGTGGATGTCGCCGCCGGTGAAGAGGTTCTTCGGACGCTGCGCGGCGGGCGCCGCGAACTTCTGCGCGGCCACCATCAGCGCACCTCACGATCGGTGCGCGCGCGCGCGCGCGGCAGCGGATCGGGCGCGAGGATGCTCGCCTCGTGCTTCGCGATCTCGTCGGAGTAGACGTCGAGGCGCCGCTTCTTGACCTTGTCGATCCACTGCTGCGGCTTGTAGCCGAGCGTCGCTTGGATCTTCGGGTGCTCGTAGTGACCGAGCACGAGCACCTGCTTCACCGCCTTCGCGAACTCGCGCTGCACGGGCGTGAAGCCGCCGAGCCACGCGAGGTACCACCGCGAGCGCATCGCGAGCGGGAGATCGTGCGAGGCCTTGCCCTTCGACGGCGGCCACACGCGCGACGCTTGATCGTAGGCGGTGATGCCCGCGATCAAGCCGGCCCGGAACAGCGACGGCAACGCGCCCATCGTCTGCTCCGCGTGATCGACGATCTCGTGCTCGATGCCGAGCTCGACCGCCTCGGGCGGGCACACGACCGCGACCAGGCTCTCGAGCACGCGGCGCACGTGTTTCGGCGCGTGGAACTTCTCGCTGTCGAGCGTGCTCACGCGTACTTCTCCAGCGCTTCGATCAAGCCCTTGTCGTGGCGCTCGAGGTAGTCGGCGATCGACTGCTCGGCGACCTCGCCGTCGCCGCGATCGAGCGCGTCGAGGAGCCGCGTGTGGACCTCGAGGTAGTCCTCGGGGATGCGCGCGGCGCCCGCGACGGTCTCCGCGATCTCGAGGTAGACGCCCGAGATCCGGTTGAGCATCCACACCGCGGGGATGAAGCCGGCGTTCTCGACGACGGCGCGGATCACGGAGAAGTCCTCGTACGGGAACGTCGCCGGGTTCGAGCGCGCGGCCCACGCGCGCGCGAGCGAGGCGCGCGCGTGCAGCGTCGCGCCCGGCTTCATCCGCGGCGCGACCAGCTTGATCACGTCGCGGAAGATCGCGCGGCGCAGCGCGAGCAGATCGAGCAGCATGCGCGCGACCGTCGGCATGCCGGGGCCGGGCTTCGCGTAGCGCAGGTACGCGGGCAGCACCTCGATCGACCACTCGCGCAGCGGGCGGACGACGACGCCGGAGCCGCGGCGCGGCTCGACGAGCTGCCACTCGCCGAGGCGGCGGAGCGCCTCGCGCAAGGTCGGACGCGACGCGCCCAACATGCGGGCGAGCTCGCGCTCGGCCGGAAGGCGCGCCCCGGCGGGGTACGTGCCTCGGACGATGTCGGCGAGCAACGCCTCGAAGACGGTCTCGATGGCGGTGGCGCCGACGACGGGATCTTGAGGAAGCGCGGTGGCGGTCATCGTGGTCTTACCAGTTGGTAAGACCAAATTGGACCAAGCCGCAACGTAAGTCAACTGCAAACCGCAGCGGAAGTGAAGCGCGATCGTACGCGGCAGTGAACGCTCGGAAGTAGAACGTTCTAGTTCGTCTCTAGGAAGTAGGAAGTGCTACTTCCTACTAGCGAGGCGCGCGCCGCAGCCGCCGCAGCGCGGCGGGAGCGACCTCGCGGGCGCGGGCTCACGCGGCCACCCGCTCGGACGGTGAGTTTCGAGAGACAAAACGCCCGGATGAGAGGGCAGGTCGCCTTGACGTGCTCGGATCGCGATGAGTAGCTTTCGCCCATGACCAAAGGCAAGCCGGGGAGTGACGCGCCCGTCGACATCCCCGACGTCCTCCCGATCCTCCCGCTGCGCAACTCGGTGCTGTTCCCGGGCTCGATCATCCCGATCGACGTCGGCCGCCGAAAGTCCGTGCGCCTCGTCGAGGACGCGATCGCGAAGGAGCGGCCGGTCATCGGCATCCTCACGCAGAAGGACGCGCGCACCGAGGATCCGCAGTCCGGCGACCTGTTCATGGTCGGCTGCGCGGCGCGGATCCTGAAGGTCATCAAGCTCGCGAAGGACAACTTCTCGGTGATCCTGCAGGGCGTCTCGCGCTTCGAGGTCACCGGCTTCGAGGGCACCGAGCCGTTCCTCACCGCCAACGTCCGTCCGGTTCCGGATCCGACGTCGTCGGACGTCGAGCTCGACGCGCTCGTGATGAACCTGAAGGACATCGCGAAGCGCGTCGTGAAGCTGATGCCGGAGCTGCCGAAGGAAGCGGGCGCGCTCGTCGACAGCGTCACCGAGGCGGGCCACCTCGCCGATCTGATCACGTCGAACCTCGAGCTCGAGGTCGGCGAGAAGCAGGACGTCCTCGAGACGTTCGATCTCAAGAACCGCACGCGCAAGGTGCTCCAGTTCCTGTCGCGCCAGCTCGAGGTCCTGAAGGTCCGCGAGCGCATCAACACGCAGGTGCAGGAGGAGAT
>DATJIA010000022.1:0-5636 GCA_035493675.1 Kofleriaceae bacterium
GACGACGAGAGCCAGCTCGCGTGGATGAAGAGCACCGACGTGCACATCCCGATCACGCTCACCGGGCGCGTGCAGCCGCTCGCGTGCACCAAGGACGCGGTCGCGGTGTCGACCGGGCTCGAGTACCAGCGCTGCACCGACAGCGGCTGCGACGGCGCGTTCGAGATCCCGAACCTCGCCGGCAAGGCCGACGTCTTCGACGGCGGCGGCGTCGTGTTCGCGGGGCAGACCGGCCGCTTGATCGGCGTGTGGCGCTCCGGCGTCGCGCCGGTCTACGTGCGCGCGCCGAAGGATCTGCATTTCGGCGCGGTCGTCGTGTGGGGCGGCAAGCCGACGCTCGTGTTCGACACGCCCGAGGGCCTGCGGCCCGCGACGCTGTAGATCGATCGTCTCGGCTACTCCGGCTGCGCGGGCCAGTCGACGAGGTACCACTTGCCGTCGAGCATCGCGACGATCACCTGCGTGGTGATCGTCTTCTTCTCGCCGCCGCTGGTCACGCTCAAGACGACGTCGCACTGATCGACGTCCATCGACTTCTTCGCCTTGCACTCGCCGAACGGATCGCCGGGCTGGAGCGAGAGGTGCTGGCCGGGCGCCATGCCCTTGATCTTCGCGCCGGTGCCCTTCCAGTTCGACGCGACCGTCTGCGAGGACGAGCGCATCTCGGCGACCGCGTCGGTCGTGGTGTCGCCGCAGTCGAGCGCCGCTTCGATCACGCCCATGTCGGTCAGCGCGAAGAACGCGTCGGCGTCGCCGGCGGCGGCCGCGTCGGCGGCCTGCGCGATGATGATCTCGCGCGACGATCGATCGACGTTCGCCACCGGCGCAGGCGCGGGCGGCTCGTCGGGCGGCGGCGGCGGCGGGTCCGCGCTCGCCGCCTTCGCGACGCAGTCGAAGTACTCCTTGCCGGCATCGACCATCTTCTGCGGGGGCGCCTTGCCCTTGTACTTCTCGACGACGGTCTGCGAGAACTCGCTCATCTCCTTCGCGACCGCCTCCGCGCAGGCCGCGTCCTTGCACGCGCACGCGTGGTCGCGGATCGCGAGCATCTTGGTGAGGTCGGCGTCGCCGGCCGGCTTGCCGTCGGGGCCGAGCTCGTCGCCCTCGTCGTCGTGGTACTCGTCGGGCGCGCGCACGACGTAATACTTGTCGCCGGTCTCGATCACCTCGAGCTCGCGCTCGATGCGCCGCTTGGGGCCGCTGCCCTTCTTCACGTTGAGCGCGACCTTGACCGGCTGCGCGACCGCCTCGGCGGTGAACGTGCAGCCGTGATCGGTGGCGCCCTTCTTCATGACGTCGGGCTCGCCGCTGTTCTCGATCGTGACGACCTCGACCTCGACGCCCTTCCACGACGCGGCGTCCTTCTTCATGCGCTCGCCGGCCTTCTTCAGATCGCCGGCCTGGTCTTCCTTGTCCTTCGGGTCTTTGCAGTCTAGTAGCGAATCAAGGGATTCGGCGCCCGACAGCGAGACGAGCTTCGCGTCGTCGCCGGCGGTCGCCGCGGTGAAGAGCTGCTTCACGGCGTCATCGGACGACGACGCGCCGCCGCCCTTGCCGCCGAGCGTCAGCGCGAGCACGACGCCGACGCCGCCGAGCACCGCGACGCCCGCGCCGATCGCGATCCACTTGCCCTTGCCGCCGCCTTGCGTCGGCATCGGCGCGCCGGGCGCGTGGCCGTACTGCATCGGCGGTTGGCCGTACTGCTGCGGCGGCTGTTGATACTGCGGCTGCTGCGGCGGCGGCTGCGCGGGTTGCGCCTGCGCGGGGAACGTCACGCGACAGCGATCGCAGCCCCACGCGTTCATCTCGGGCAGCCATCGCAACATCATTCCGCAGCGCGGGCACTGCGGTCCCCCTGGAGCGACCATGCCGCGATACTAACGCGACGACGGCGCGGCCGGGAGACGGTCGAGGTACCAGCGCCCGTCGACGCGCAGCACGCGCACGAACACTTGCGCCGTGGTCCCGCCGGTCGCGAGCGTCACGCGCAGATCTTCGTGCGCGATCTCGGTCTTCACGTGGCAGCCGGGCGGATCCTGGCCGACCGCGAGCGTGGTCACGACCTCGCCGTCGGGATCGATCGCGGCGACGTGCGCGGACAGCTTCTGCCACTCGACGACGAGGCGCGCGATGTCGCGCTGATCGCGGTGCATCTCGTCGAGCGCCCGGGTCAGCTGCTGGCTCTTGCAGTCGAGCACGAGGTGCATGAGGCCCTCGCCGCCGGTCAAGGCGGCGACGCCGTCGACGTCGCCGGCGGTCGCGCGATCGATCATCCGCGTCACGACGTCGCGCGGCGACGGCTGCCCGGGCGGGTGGGTCGCGCGCAGGTGCGCGATCAGCACGACCGCGCCGCACAGCGCGAGCGCGCCGCCGAGCAGGATCGCGAGCAGCAGCGCCTGCCGCCGTCGGCGGGCGGCGCTGCGGGTGGTCACGGCGCCAGCTCCGCGGCGAGCGCGCGGGTCTCGACGAGGTTGTCCTCGATCGAGCAGTAGGTCCAGCCGCCGTAGCGACCGACCGCGTGGACGCCGGCGGCCGCGAGCGCGCCGCGCACGCGCGCGGTCTCCGCGATCGAGCGCTGCGTGATGTGCACGTACGCGGGATCGAGCACGACCGAGTGCCACGCCTTCAGGCGCTGATCGGTGACGATGCCCTCGCGCGCGAGATCGGCGAGCACGCGCGCGAGCGTGGCGTCGACGTCGTGGCGGGTGCCCGCCGGCGCGCCGAGCTCGACGTAGAGGCTCATGCGATCGCTGCCGAGGATGTTGTCGTACCAGCCGACGCGATAGAAGCTGAGGGATCGATCGGGGAAGTACATCCAGTGGGTGTCGTCCCTGCCCTTGCGATCGAAGCCGAGGTTGTAGACGAGCACCGAGTTCCACGAGAACGCGCTCGCGTCGTGCTCCAGCGCGCACATCGACGCGAGCGCGGGCAGCGGCGCGGAGCTGACGACGCGCCCGAAAGCGATCGTCCGCTTCGTCGTCGTGGCGGTGCGGCTCGCGAGATCGATCGAGACGACGCGCTCGCCGCACGCGACCGCGTCCTCCGGCAGATCGCGCAGGAGCGCGTGGACGTACTGCACCGCGCCGCCCGCCGGGTACGTGAAGGTCGCGTTGTAGCCCTCGGTGGCGCCGGGCGGCTTCTTCATGTTCCGCACGATGTCGGCGATGTCCGCGTGCGGGAAGAAGCGGCCCATCGCGTCGCGATCGAGCGCGCCGAGATCGGTCGCGTACAGCTTCTCGTTGTACGGGATCAGGAACTTCTCGGCGATGCCGCGGCCGTAGCGCGCGTAGAGCATCGCCGCGAAGCTGTCGTCGGCCGGCGCCGGATCGCGGAAGTACAGATCGTAGAGGCAGTCGATGAAGTCTTCGCGCGGCAGCTGGTGGATGTTCTTCTGGAACGGGAAGTCGACGTCGACGCCGCCGAAGCGGATCTTCGCGACCCGCGCGACCGTGCGCACGTCTTCGCCCGGCATGCGCGCGCGCAGCCACGCCTCGATCTCGGGGTGACGGAAGTGGAAGAAGTGCCCGCTGTAGTCCCAGACGAAGCCGTCTTGCACGACCGTGCGGCAGTAGCCGCCCGGCTCGTCCTCGCCCTCGACGACCAAGACCTGCGCGCGCGGATCGCGCTCGCGGATCCAGCTCGCGAACCCGAGCCCCGACACGCCGGCGCCGACGACGAGGTAGTCGGCCCGCTCGCTCATTGCGCGAGCCGCTCGATCTCGCGCGCGAAGATCCGCCGCACGATCGCGATCGCGCACGCGTACGTCGACTCGACGCCGAAGAAGCTCAAGCTCTTCGACAAGAGCGACTGGCGCCGCGAGTACGGCGTATCCGACGCGTAGTGGAGGAGCCCGAGCTCGAAGTCGACCGCGTCGCCGAGGTTCACGATCTCGTCGGTGGGGTGGCGCTGCGGCGCGCGCGTCTCGTACACCGCCGAGAGGTACGGCCCCGCCTCCATCTCCATCACCGTGTAGCCCTCGCGATAGAAGCCGTCCATGTACTCGCGGTTCTGCAGGAACGCCGAGCGCACGGTCAGCGCCTTCTGGTTGTCGAGCACGGTGCCGTGCCGCATGTACGGCGAGACGTCGGCGGCGGCGAACCGGTTCTTGAACAGGTACGTGTTCGACGAGTGCACGTCGTGGATCACCTTCGCGATCATCACGTCGCCGACGCGCCCGTTGAGCGTGGCGGCCTTGCCCATCAAGTAGACGCCGAGGATCTCGTCGACGCCGCCGGCGATCGCGTTCAGGTGGTGATAGGCGGCCATGCCGAGCGGGTAGTCGATGTTGACGATGATCGCGTTCGACAGCTTCAGCTGCTCGATGCCGGGCACGCGCACGCGGGGATCGAGCAGCGCGGGATCGATGCGCGCGAGATCGATCACCTGCGCGTCGACGTCGATGCGGCCGGGCGAGAGCAGCGCGCGCATGCCGTGCGCCGCGTCCCACGACTGCACCTCGCCCATGCGATCGGGCGGGCCGCTCGGATCGTGGAGGAACGCGCGCAGCGTGTAGTAGAGGATGTTGGTCGCGGCGCCCGGATCCTCGTCGGCGGCGGCGCGATCGTAGTGCTCGGCGATCCCTTCGGGGTTGGCGCGGCGCAGGAACTCGACGATCGCGTCCTTGTGCGCGGTCACGTAGCCGCCGCACAGGTTCGCGAGCGAGTGGCTGTTCGACGACACGAAGTAGATCGGGCGATCCGCTCCATATGCGGGCTCGATCGCGCGCCACCAGGTCTGCGCGCTGCGCTGGTACTCGCGGAACGAGCCGTCGAGGAGGCGCATCCAGAGATCCTGCTCGCGCGCGCGGATCTCGGCGAGCGCGCCGCGCCAGCCGGGCCCGAGCGCGGCGCGCAGGGACGCGAGGCCGTCGCCGTCGGTGCCGAGCCACTGCGAGAGCTCGTCGTCGGACGCGCGCTCGAGCTCGACGCGCTCGAGGCACGCGCGCAGCTTGTTCCACTCGAGCTGATACGCGGTGACGATCGGGACCAAGTCGTCGATGTCGGACGCGCTCGCGACGAAGACCGCGAGGGTGTCACCGCCGTCCCAACGCAGCGGGCGCCGGCGGCCGCGCGTGCGCACGACCTGCCACGAGGCGACGTCGAAGCCGTGCTTGTCGAACTGCGCGACCGACTGGCCGAGCACGACGCGCCGCACGCGCATCATGCACTCGGGCAAGCGCGCCGCGGAGTACGCGAACGCGGCGAGGTCGGGCGCCGGCTGCAGCGCGCCCGCGTGGAGCGAGCTGCGCGAGTAGAGGTGGGCCTCCTCGAACGCGCGGACGCGCACGTCACCGGACGACCGCAGGAGCGAGTAATACGTGCGGATGTAGAGGTCGATCTCGTCGGACGAGGTGCGCGGGGCGAGGCGTTCCATCCCTTTGCCCTAACCTATCGCGGGCGCTTCCCCCCGGGGGGCATCGGTGCTACAAACCGGGCGGCCGTGAGCAAAGAAGAGCTAGTCCACCTCGAGGGCGAGGTCGTCCTGATCGCGAAGGGCGGAAACTTCCGCGTCAAGCTGGAGAACGGCCACGAGGTCCTCGCCAAGCTCGCCGGCAAGGTGCGCCGCCACCGCATCCGCGTCGTCTTGGGCGATCGCGTGACGGTCGCGGTGTCGCCGTACGACCCCACGCGCGGGTT
>DATJIA010000023.1:0-16120 GCA_035493675.1 Kofleriaceae bacterium
GGTCGCGAGACGGTCACCTACGTCAGTAACATCTTCAAGTACTACATCGCCTACAAACTGGCGGTGGAAGAGACGCAGCGCAGGGATGCCGTCCGGACGGCGATCGGTGACAAGAAGCAGCTACGCTAGCGGGCGATGCGGAACGCGACCCACTGCTGGGCCGTCTGCTCGCCCGCGGCCGCTTCGATGCGCAGCACATACGTGCTGTTGGCAAGGCTCGCCACCGGCAGCGTCATCCTCAATCGTCCATCAGTGAGCGCCGGCGCATCGAGCGTGCGCAGCACGTCACCGCGCGCGTTCAGCAGATCGACTTTGACCTGCGGGCTCAACCCCTCCTGCGCCTGGCATTCGATTTCCACCAGCACGCGATCCGTCGGGCCGAACTTCGTCGACGCGGTCGGCGCCGCCGTCGCGTTCGCTTCGAGCGCGCGCACGACGGTCGTGCCGATCGCGATCACGCGACCGCCGCGTCGATGCGCGGCGTTGACCGCGCGCGCGGTCGCCTCGGGGATCTCGTAGCGCTCGGGCAAGGGCAGGGCGGCGTCGAGCGCGGCGTCGCCGGTCGCGCTCGGGCCCGCGGCGTGCGTGAGCGCGACGACCTCCGCGCCGCGCCGGCGCAGCGCGAGCAAGATCTCCCACGTCAGCGGCCGTCCCGCCGACGGCATCTCCGCCGCCCACGGGCGCGTCGCGTACGCGGTCTGCACCGCCCACATCGGCAACGGCTCGCGGCGATGCGCGTATTGGATCGGCGCGCCCGCGCGATAGATCGCGCGCCACAGCTCCGCGACGGTCGCGCCGCCGTCGATCGTCAGCTCGACGAGCCGCGGCGAGATCGGCGAAACGTTCGCGATCCGAACGATCAAGCCCGGGAAGTGCAGCCGATCGCCGGCGAAGACGCGCGGCGGCGGCGCGCGATCCTCGGTGCGTATCGTGTGATCGCCGGGCCCGAACAAGATCGCGCGCAGCGGCTCGGTCTCGATCACGCGCGCCTCGACGAACGCGCCGCAGCTCGTGCTCCCGCGCAAGACGCCCGGGATCGTCGCCGCGTCGTTCACGACGACGACGTCGCCCGCGCCCAGGAAGCGCGGCAGCTCCGCGAACCGCGCGACCTCGACCTCGCGCGCGCGCGGATCGACGACGAGCAGCCGCACCTCCTCGCGCGCGACCCAGGCGTCGCCGGTCACCACTGCGCCGCCTCCAGGCGCGCGCCGGTCGGTCGATCCGATCGGATCATCGCGACGATCTTCGCCGCGACGTCGGCGGGGCGCGCGAGCGACGCGCGATCCGCGTCGGGGATCGCGGCCGCGTGCATCTCGGTGTCCATCTCGCCCGGATCGATCGCGAGCACGCGCACGCCGGTGCCTTCCAGCTCGGCGGCCAAGATGCGCGACAGATGATCCTGCGCCGCCTTCGACACGCCGTACGCGCCCCACCGCGGATACGCGCTCACCGCCGCGTCGGACGAGACATGCACGATCGTCCCGCGGCCGCGCAGCGCCATCTGGCCCGCGATCGCCTTCGTCATGCGGAACGGCCCGACGAGGTTGGTCTCGAGCACGGCGGCGAGATCCTCGCAGTCGGTGTCGAGCAACAAGCGAAGGGGCACGGGCCCCAGCGTCGACGCGTTGTGGATCGCGAGGTCGATCGGACCGACCAGCGCGGTCGCCTGGCCGATCACGCGGTGCACGGCGTCCTTGTTCGCGACGTCGGCGGCGATCGCGTGCGCGACGCCGCCCCGCGCGCGGATGCCCGCGACCAGATCGCCGAGCGGTCCCTCGTGGCGCGCGACCGCCACGACCTTCACGCCCGCGGACGCGAGCGCCTCGGCCAGCGCGCGTCCCAAGCCACGGCTCGCGCCCGTCACGATTGCGGAGGTTCCTTGGAGGTCCATGTCGTCACCCTGCGCGCGCGCTGTCAACATGTCATCCGAACCGCTAATCTATTGGCAGGAGGCCAACCGATGAGCGACCTGCCGGATACCGGGCACCTCGCCGACAACGTGCGCACGCTGCGCGAGGCGCGCGGCCTCTCGCAGCAGCAGATCGCGAAGCTCGCCGGCGTGCCGCGCGCGACCTGGACGCACCTCGAGAGCGGCACCGCGAACCCCACGCTCGCCGTCCTGGTCAAGGTCGCGAACGCGTTGCAGGTCCGCTTGGACGAGCTGCTCGCGCCGCCGCGGCAACCCGGTCGCCACATCAAGGCGAGCGAGCTGCCGGTGCGCCAGCGCGGCCAGGTCCTCGTCCGCAAGCTCTTGCCCGAGACGATCGCGGGACTCGATCTCGAGCGCATGCAGCTCCCGGCCGGCGCGCGTATGGGCGGCGTGCCGCACACGCCGGGCACGCGCGAGTATCTGACCTGCGAGCGCGGCGAGGTCGAGCTGTCGGTCGGCGGCGCGACCTATCGGCTCGCCGCCGGCGACGTCGTCGTCTTTCGCGGCGATCAGCGTCACGGCTATCACAACCCCGGCCGCGTCGAAGCGATCGCGTTCAGCGTGATCGCGTTCGCGCCGGTGGCGGCGTGAGCGTGCGGAGGTAGGATCGATCATGTCGATCGCACGACGCGAGATGTTGGGCGTGATGCTGGTCGGGTGCGCGGGCGCGGTGAAGGGCGCGCACGCGGGCGGCGGCGGCAAAGAAGAAGGCGAAGAAGAGGTCACGCCCGCCGAAGATCTGATGCGCGAGCACGGCGCGCTCGAGCGGGTCCTGTTGATCTACGAGGAGGCCGTGCGGCGGATCGAGCAGCACGAGGCGTTCGACGCCGCGGTGATCGCGAGCGCGGCCGACATCGTGCACCGCTTCGTCGAGGGCTATCACGAGAAGCTCGAGGAGGATCATCTGTTCCCGCGCTTCGAGAAGGCCGGCGTGCTCGTCGATCTCGTCGCGACCTTGCGCGCGCAGCACGTCGCGGGTCGCGAGGTCACCGCGCGCATCGCGACGCTCGCGCCGAACCCGGGCGCCGACCTCGTCGTCCAGCTGCGAGCGTTCACCCGCATGTACCGCCCGCACCACGCGCGCGAGGACACCGTCTTGTTCGCCGCGCTGCCGAAGGTGATCGATCCGCGCGAGCTGAAGGAGCTCGGCGAGCAGTTCGAGGACGAAGAGCACCGCCGCTTCGGCAAGGCCGGCTTCGAGGGCGTCGTCGCCGAGGTCGCGCAGCTCGAGCGCGCGCTCGCGATCGACGATCTCGCGCGCTTCACCCCGACGTGAGCGAGACGGTCACGGCGGCATCGGGCCGTGATAGCAGGGTCCGAAGCAGGTCGCCGGGCGCATCACCTCGATCGGATCGGTGACCGGCACGTCGACGACCGCGTCGCACCTCGACCAGTCGGCGATCAGGCACTTCAGATCGGCGTACTGCCCGCCCTTGCGCGGCTTCTTGCGCTTGTCCTCGAAGACGACGCAGTACTTACCCTTCGCGAGCTCGGCGCTGAACGTGCCGTCTTTCTCCGTCACGAGCTCGACCGGCTTGCGCTCGCTGTTCTTGTCGCCCTTGCGGACGAGCAGCTTCACGTTCGCGCCGGGCGTGGGCGCGGGCGCCTTGTAGTCGGGCATGTACGCGCCGCCGCAGTGAGGCCGCCCCGCGACCATCAGCGTGCCGCGCAGCGACGGATCCGCGGCCGCGGTGCCTGCGATCAAGAGGAGCAGGAGCGCCTTCACGGCGGCATCGGCCCGTTGTAGCAAACGCCGAAGCACGGCGTCGATCGCGTGATGTCGGCGGGCGCGCCGCCGGGGATCTCGGCGATCGCGTCGCACGTCTTGAAGTAATTCGCGAGGCACGACTCGTCGGTGTGCTGCTCCGGCTTGGCGCCGCCGGGCGCGCTGCGCTTGTCGGCGAGGACGACGCAGTAGGTGCCGTCGGGCAGCGGCGCCTCGAAGACGCCGTCCGAGTTGGTCGCGAGCTCGAGCACCGGCGCGCTGTCGCTGTTCTCGCGGCCGGCGCGCACGATCACCTTCTCGTTGACCGCGGGCTGCGGCTGGGGTGGCTTGTACTCGGGCGGAGGCGCGGCGCCGCCGCAGCGATCCGCGGCCGCGATCTTCACCGTGCCGTGGATCATCGGCGCGGCGCCGACGGGGTGATGCGACATCGGCGGTGGTGGCGTGCCGCTGCTCGGGCAACCGGCGAACGCGAGGAACGCGAAGGCAACGAATCTCTTCACGCCTCGATCATCCGCGGTGCTCACGCCGCGCGCAAGCGCGGGGCCGGCGCGACGGTCTCGACCTCCGCGGCGGAGATCGTCCGGTCCGCGGGCCGCAGCGCCCACGAGGTCATCACGATCGCGAGCAGCGCGAGCGGGGTCGCGATCTTCGCGACCGGATCCCCCGACGACGCGTGCGAGAACGCGGCGCCGGTGAGATCGAAGAACATGCCCGCGTACGCCCACTCCTTGAGCCGCCCGAGGCGCGGCGCCGCGATCGCGGCCGCGCCGAGCAGCTTCCACGCGCCCAGGAGCGTCATCAGGTACGCGGGATAGCCGAGGTGCGCCATCGCGGCCTCCATGTCGGCGCCGCGCGCCAGATCCATGACGCCGCCGAGCGCGAACGCCGCGGTGGCCAAGCCCGTCGTGATCCAGAAGGCCGTCTTCTTCATGCGCCCACCATGCGCCTGGATCGGACTAGGAACAATTCCTCGACAATGACCATCACATGATACAAATTGTGTCGAATGCTGGACGCCGAGCCCGTCGAGACCTCGGAGCTGATCGCCTTCGCGAAGACGGTCGACGCGCGATCCTTGTCGCGCGCCGCCGCCGAGCTCGGCCTGCCGCGCGCGACCGTCAGCCGCCGGCTCGCGCGCCTCGAGCAGCGGCTCGGCGCGCGCCTCTTGCGCCGGACCACCCGCAGCCTGGCGCTGACCGACGCCGGCGAGGCGCTCTACCGCCACGCGCGGATCGTCCTCGACGCCGTCGACGACGCGGTCGCCAGCGTGCGCCGCACCGACGACAAGGTCCGCGGCGATCTGCGCATCAGCGTGCCGCCGCACCTGCCGCCCAGCTTCTACGCGATGGTGTGCGACTTCGCCGAGCGCTATCCGGACGTGCGCGTGCAGGTGCACGCGACCAGCCGCCACGTCGATCTCGCCCGTGACGGCTACGACGTCGCGCTGCGCGCCGGCACCCACTTCGAGCCCGGCTTGATCGCGCGCAAGCTCGCCGACGAGCGCGTGCTCGCGGTCGCGTCGCCCGCGTACGTCGCGCAGCACGGCGCACCGGCGAACCGGAGAGAGCTCGCGCGCCATCGCCTGCTCATGGGCTTCTCGAAGGCGGAGCTGCCGCAGACGCACTGGCTGGTCGGCGCCGACACGACCCAGCAGCTCGACGGCGTGCTGTTCTCCAACGATCTGCACCTGCTCGTCTACGCCGCGCTGCGCGGGCAGGGCATCGCGATGCTGCCGCTGACGATGACGCGCGCGTTCCTCGAGGAGCGCACGCTGGTGGCGATCCTCCCCGGCGTGCTCGAGCACGCGGGGCAGGTCGCGGTCGTCTACGCGGAGCGCGAGTTCATCCCGCCGCAGGTGCGCGCGTTCGTCGACGCCGTGGTCGCGTGGGCGCCCGGCGAGCTCGGCGCCGTCTCGGCGAAGTGCGCGAAGATGATCAGTCGTCGAGCATCCCGTCGAGCTCCCCGACGAGCGCGCACGTGACGATCATCGCGGTGCGCTCGGCGCGGGTCGTGTCGGTCGCGCTCACGGCGGGCATCGCGTCGACGTCGAGCTCGACGCCGAGCCCGCGATGCGCGGCCATCTTCGGGAAGACGTCGCCGAATTTCTCGTCGTGCTCCTCGTCGTCGCCGCCGCCCGCGCGGTCGTGCCACGGGAAGAACGCGACGCCGGCGCCGAAGTACGGACGCTCGGGCTCGCCGTACTTGTCGCGGCTCATCACGACGCCGAAGCGTCCGGAGAAGCGCATCGGCCAACCCGCCATGTGGTTCACGTAATCGATGCTGTCGGTGATCGTCAGCTGCGCGACCTGATCCGACGTGACGCCGACGCCGCCGCTGAGATAGACGGCCTGCTTGCCGTCCCAGCCGTAGCCGAACCCGTACCCCGCGGCCGCCGACATCCCGCCGCGCCCCGCGCTCGACGCGTGCGGTCCCGCCGAGACGCGCGCGGTGAAACATCCGGCGAGGAACAGGAGCCACGCGAAGCGCATCGGGCGGTGTAGACGGACGACCGCGCGCTTTGTTCTATGGTGGAAATCAACCACGCGCGCGCGGCGTTGAGGGATCGATGCGTTGCGCGTACTTACTCGCGATCTCCATCGCCGCCTGTCACGCGCGCAGCGCGGATCCCGCGCCGGCGCCCACGCATCGCGACGCCGCGGCGGCGCAGATCGATGCGATGCAAGCTGCGCCGTGCGACGGCAAGCCGATCGCGCTCGGCAAGGGCGTCACCGCCGAGCGCTGGACCGTCGCGCGAGCCGACGCGTGCATGGATCTGGTCCGGATCGATCTCGCCGACTACCAGCTCGAGATCCTCGCCGCCGCGCGCGAAGGCGCCGCGCGCCCGGCGCCGCGCTGGGCCGACGACTTCGGCCTCGTCGCGGTGATCAACCTCGCCATGTTCAAGGACGACGGCGCGCCGGTCGCGCTCGCGATCGATTCGCGCGGCGCGCTCAACGCGCGCGACAACCCGCCGTTCGGCGGCTTCCTCGCGTTCGATCCCGTCGATCCCCGCGATCCGCCCGTCACCGTCGCGGGCCGCTCGTGCGCCGGCTTCGAGCTCGACGCGCTGAAGCGCCGCTATCGCGGCGTCGTGCAGAGCTATCGCATGCTCGACTGCGACGGCGGCGCGATCGCGTGGAAGGACGCCAAGCGCTACTCGGCCGCCGCGGTCGGCGTCGATCGCGACGGACGTCTCGTCCTGGTCCACGTGCGCGCGCCGTTCACGATGAAGGCGCTGTCCGCCGCGCTCGCCAAGCCCGAGCTGCGCTTGCAAGGCGCGATCTTCGTCGAGGGCGGCCCCGAGGCGTCCTTGGTCGTGCGCGCGGATCGCACGCTCGAACGGGTCGGGAGCTTCGAGACCTCGTTCCTCGAGTCCGACGAGAACCAGCGCTTCTGGGATCTCCCGAACGTGCTCGGCGTGGCGCGCGCGCGGTAGCAACGCGCTAGACCGCTTTGCGGTTGATGCGATCGAGAAGTGCCCGCGGATCCGGGACGTGATCGAGCTCCGGCGCCGCGTGGTCGCGGCCGCATCTCGACCCGGCTCGGGCGGAGCTCGACGGTGCAGCGACGACTACGGCGTCGGATCGGGGCCTGGAATCTCGTCGGGGCGGATCGGATCGCCGCGTTTGTAGCCGTCCGTGAGGAGCCAGGTCGTCGGGCGTACGACGGGCAGCGCGTCTTTGCGCGGCGCGATGCGCCACTCCGCGAGCGCGTGGGCGGAGGAGAACGGGTCGATGCGGCGCGCGTCGTAGAGGTCGCGCCGGTGATGCCGCCAGTTGTTGACGATGTAGCTGATCGCGTTGCGGGCCTGGGTCGGCGACGCGATCGCCGTCGCGTGATAGCGGAAGGCGAAGACGTGGCCGCGTGGTCGGCGGAGCTCGCGGTTGAGGCGGCGGGCGGCGCTGATCGCGAAGCCCTGCATGCCGGAGCGGAGCGCGTCCTTGCTGTCGGCTTCGACGAGCAAGTGGAGATGATTCGACTGGATGCTCGCGTGCACGATGCGGTAGTCGCTGCGCGCGCGGGCGTTCGCGATCGCGCGACGGATCGCGCGGTAGGCGTGACGCGTGCGCAGGCTGGACACCTCGCGCGTGACACGCAAGACGACGTGCACCGGGTGGCGGGGATCCAGGTCGGGACGCGTGCGGTGGCGCGGATCCCTCCGGCGGTGGGTGATCGGGCGGCCGAGCTTCTTCCGGACCGCGCCGCGCTTGGTCCGCGGGCGCAGATCGATCTCGAGCTGGCCCTTGCGTCGCTGGTTCCACGCCGACTTCCGCCGCCGCCGCTTCGTCATACTTAGGGCAGTTTACGTGAGAAGAGCGAATGTGCCACCCGATCGATATGGCATTTCGTGGCATGCGGCACCGCGATCGCCGGATCTGGAGCGCGGCCTGAGCTGCGCCCGCTCGCAATCGGCGCACGAGTGAGCGGAGCGCGCCGTCGGGTTGATCTTCCCGAGCGCCGACGTCGGCGCGGCCGCCGAGCTTCGAGCGATCACGAGGCTCCGAGCCGCCGGCCTTTGAGATTTTTCGGGTTGGATGGTCGGGCAACGCCCTCAGGGCGGAGCAGCGCGAGCGCTCCGCGCCGGCGCAGCGGGCAAGCGCTCGCTTCAACCTGAAAGGGGTCTAGGGATCGGCGTCCCACGCCTCGATCGATCCATCGATCGCGACCGCGAGCCGATCGATCGGCGCGACCTCCTCGAGGTGCGGCACGACGTCGTGCACGATCTGCATGAACGCGCCGTGGATCGCGCGGTTGTCGAAGTGGCGGCCGCCCGAGGTCGCGTGGCCGCCCGACAGGTAGATCGTGCCGTCGAGCGAGGCGGTGCGCATCACGAGCGTGTCGCGCCCGGTCCACTCCACGCGCTCCAGGGCGGGCATCCACTCGCGCACCGCGTCGGGCGCGTTGGCGCGCGCGTCGTCGGGCCACGGCCGCGCGAAGTGCGCGCGCACCTCGACCGCCGCGTGCCTGCGATTCTCGGCGAGCGCGGCGAGGTACGTGTCGACGTCGAGCCCGCGTCCGATCGCGACCAGCTTCCGCAGGCGCATCGACGCGACCACGATCTCGGCGAGGCTCAGCATCCCGAACGCGCCGATCGCGCACGCGATCGTCGTCGCGAAGATCGGCAAGATGCCCTCGTCGCCCCACACGAAGACGAAGATCACCATCGGTCCGAACAACCCGACGCCGAGCGCCCCGTTGGTGACGATCTTGCCGAACCAGCCGGCCTCGGCGAGCGCCTCTCGGACCCGGTAGGCCTTGACCTTCTTCTCCGAGCGCACGGCCTTCGCGGCCTTCGCGGTGGCCTCCGCCTTCGCCGCGCGCGCCTCGGCCCGTTCGCGATCCCGGCGCTTCTGCGCCGCGCGATGCAAGCCCTCCTCGCCCATGCACCATCATACCGTGGAGTAAGATGCTCACGTGGCGGTCAAGAACTACGTCCTCGACACCAACGTGCTGCTCCACGACCCGCGCGCGATGTTCGCGTTCGGCGACAACCACGTGGTCATCCCGATCTACGTGATCGAGGAGATCGACACCTTCAAGAAGGATCTGTCGGAGCTCGGCCGCAACGCGCGCATGATCGCGCGCCTCCTCGACGAGTACCGCAACGAGGGCGGGCTCTCGAAGCCGCAGAAGATGGAGAACGGCGGGACGATCCAGGTCGCGCTCTCCAAGAACCCGCCGAAGAACCCGAGCTACGACTCGCGCTCGATGGATCAACGGATCCTCGAGCTCGCGCTCGAGATCCGCGACGCCGCGCCCGGCACCAAGACCGTCCTGGTCACCAAGGACGTCAACATGCGCATCCGCGGCGATGCGCTGGGCCTGGTCGCGGTCGACTACGAGCCGGAGCACATCTCGATCGACGAGCTGTACCCGGGCCACCGCGAGCTGCCCGTCGACGGCGGCACCGTCGACGCGCTCTACGCCGAGGGCGCCGTGAAGATCACGGCCGACAACCTCTACCCGAACGAGTACCTGCTGCTCAAGGACGAGGCGACCGGCAAGAGCGCGCTCGGCCGCTGGAACAAGGAGCAGGGCAAGGTCACCGCGGTCAAGAAGCTGCGCGAAGGCGTGTGGGGCATCCGCCCGCGCAACAAGGAGCAGCACTACGCGCTCGATCTGCTGCTCGACGACTCGGTCAAGCTGGTCACGCTGGTCGGCAAGGCCGGCACCGGCAAGACGCTGCTCGCGCTCGCCGCGGGCCTGCAGAAGGTCACCGAGGAGCAGACCTATCACAAGCTGCTCGTCTCGCGTCCGATCTTCCCGCTCGGCCGCGACATCGGCTATCTGCCCGGCGACATCGAGGAGAAGCTCAACCCGTGGATGCAGCCGATCTACGACAACCTCGAGCTGCTCCTCGGCTTGAACCGCACCGACAAGAAGGACGGGAGAAGCTACGCGGAGCTGATGGATCTCGGCTTCGTCGAGATCGAGCCGCTCACGTACATCCGCGGCCGCTCGCTGCCGGCGGTCTTCATGATCGTCGACGAGGCGCAGAACCTGACGCCGCACGAGGTGAAGACGATCATCACGCGCGCGGGTGAGGGCACCAAGATCATCCTCACCGGCGATCCGTACCAGATCGATCACCCGTACCTCGACTCGTCGAACAACGGGCTCACGACCGTCGCCGAGAAGTTCAAGCCCGAGGCGATCGCGGGGCACGTGATCCTCGCCAAGGGCGAGCGCTCGCAGCTCGCGGAGCTCGCGACGCAGATCCTATGAAGTTGATCGTCCCGCTCGTGCTCGCGCTCGCCGCGACCGCGCGCGCGGACGATCAATTCGAGCTCAAAGCGACCGACGCCACCGTCGAGGTCGGCGGCCAGACGTCGATCTCGCTCACGATCGCGCCCGCCGCCGGCAAGGTCGTCTCGCACGACGGCCCGCTCAAGCTCGAGCTCGGCGGCGGCGACGGCCTCGCGCTCACGCGCCGCCGCTACGCCCGCAAGGACGCCGCCGATCCCGCCGCCGACGCGCCGCGCTTCGATCTCAAGATCAAGGCGACCGCCGCCGGCGATCACACGATCGACGTCGACGCGCGCTTCTGGCTGTGCGGCCCGAAAGTCTGCCGCCCGATCCGCGCGAAGCGCACGGTCACGGTCCACGTGACCGAGCCGGCCGCACCGCCGCCGCCTCCTTGATAAGCTCGCGGTCATGCGAAGCCTCGCCTTGTTGGTCCTGCTCGGTTCTGCGAGCGCGGCGGCCGATCCGATCGGCGCGCACGTCGCCTGCTTCCACGGCAAGGAGAAGCAGCCGATCCAGAAGCGGAAGGTGATCACGAAAGACGTCGCGTGCGAGATCGACATCGATCAGGGCGAGCCGCCGCCGTCGGCGAAGGCGACCCTCGAGCTCGCGCAGGACGGCGGAGCGTCGCGACCGTCGCGCAGCACCGATCAGTTCGTGCCGCATAACAAGAGCGACGGCATCTACTACCCGTTCCCGGAGTCGTTCCACCCGGGCGGCGACTTCAAGGTCTGCAAGGACTTCACCGTGACCGGGCGCATCGCCGACGGCGACAAGGAGCTGTGGCGCGGCGCCGCGATCATCCAGACCCAGTGCAAGGCCGCCAAGAAGCTGCCGCTCGTCTTCTCGTGTCACTGGGACGGCGATCTCGTCTGCGTGCTGCAGACCAAGGATCTCAAGACGAAGATCCCGGCCGGCGTCGTCGGGCGCGTGAAGATCGGCGGCACCTCGCACGTCGTCAGCGACTCGTTCACCGACTATCCCGACGACACGCGCGCGGTCGAGGCCAAGTTCGCGAAAGGCGACGTGCCGTGCACGGGCGCCAGCATCGAGGCGGTCGCCGAGCTGCCGACCGGCCAGGCGCTGTTCGCGTCGACGATCACCGCGCCGCGCTGCCCGTGATGCTCACGGGACCGGCAGGCTCGCGACGACCTTGCACTCGTCGAGCGAGGGCACCGCGAACGGGCGCATCGTCCAGGTGTCGTCGCCGTTCGCGCGCACCTTGCCTTCGACCGTGATCACCGCGCCTTCGTGCAGCTCCACTTCGCCGCCGAGATCGCACTGGAGGGTCGGGCGATCGCGATGATCGACGGCGGCGATCACGACGCCGTGATCGCCGGCGACCACCACCACGCCGGTCACCTTCACGACCTGGTCCTCGAGCTTGTCGCGATCGTTCGCGAAGGTCGCGACCAAGCCCGGCACGGTCGTCGTGTCGCCGACCTTGCCGCCGGCCGCCTGCGCGATCAGCAGCGGATCGTTGTCGTGCGCGTCCTTGTCGACGACCGCGCGCGCCTCGTCGAAGCTCTTGTAGCGGTGGAAGAGCGCGCCGTTCTTGACGTCGGGATCGATCGACTCGCCGATCCGCCAGCCGTCGACGGGCAGCGTCTTGTTCTCGTGATCCTTGAAGTCCGGATCGCCGTCGTAGAAGAAGACCTCCTTGCCGTCCTTCTCCTTGCGGAAGCCGCACTTCGAAGGCTTCGACGTCCCGAAGAACGACTCGAAGCGCGAGCAGTCGCCGGCGGCGTCGAGCAGGTACACGCCGTGATCCGCGCAGACCAGCGCGCGATCGCCCTCGCGCTCGCCGCCGTCGCCCTCGAGCAGCTCGGCGGTGCCGTCGTGCACCGCGAACGTATAGATCGATCCCGACTCGCCGCCGTTCGGGTCCGGCTTCATGAGCGCGAAGGCGCACGGGCTGTCGAACTTCACGTGCGCGGTCTGCATGGCGCGGCCGTTCCAGAGCTGCGCTTTGTCGCCCTCGATCGAGATCGCGAGCGGCTGCGAGTAGTCGCTCGAGAAGCCGGTCGTATCGCCGTCGCGGACGATCCACGCGCCCTCGATCGCCTTGCGCCGCGCCGGCGTGTCGAAGCCGTCGAGCCGATCGTCCTTCGAGCCGTGATCGTGCGACTCGTAGGTCGGGTGCTTCGTGAAGATGCCGCGGACGACGCCGGCCCCGAACGCGAGCATGAGGATGATCGCGACCCCCGTAATGGTCCAACCTTTCGGCATGCCGGGACAGAACCCCGAGCCGGCCCCGGCGTCAACTCAGATCGTGACGCAGCGTGAAACGAACGGTCTAGGCGATCACGCGGGCCGATCGAATGAAATCACGCGCGTCTCGATGGCACGTGCGGTGCTGAAGGCCTCGGCACCATGAAGAAGACCACAGCCAAGAAAGCTCTCGCGCTCTCGCGCGAGACGATCCGATCGCTCGATCTCCGCGTCGAACGCGTCGTCGGCGCGCAGCCGAAATTCGAGTCCGTCCGTGGATTCACGTGCGAGCGCGAGTGTGCGAGCGACCGCCCGTGCGCGACGCTCGTCTGCACGCAGGACTGCACGTACGACAACTGCTACACGACCGGCACGCTGATGTGCACGGTCTGGTGAGCGCTACCAGTCCTTGATGACCTGGCGCAGCTCGCCCTGGCGCGCGCGAGACAGCGCGCCGACGACGGACAAGACGAGGTTGTCGGGCTGGATCACGCGGCGCGCGGCGGCGGCGACGTCCTTCACCGTCACCGCCTCCATCTGCGCGAGGCGCTCGGCCAACATCGGCGGCTTGTAATAGAGCGCGGCGCCGCCGAACCAGCCGGCCATCGCCGACGGATCGTCGAGCGACGCCAGCAGCTCGAGCCGATAGCGCGTGCGCGCCTTGGCGAGATCGGCCTCGGTCACGCCGTCGCGCAAGGTGGCGAGCAGCTGGAGCAGCTCGCTGACCAGCTCGGGCACCTTCGCGTTCGCGGTCGCGCCCGTGACCTCGAGCAGCGCGACGTCGGCGAGCGGCTCGATGCCGGCGTTGATCGCGTATGCGAGGCCCTTCTGATCGCAGAGCTGATAGTGCAGGCGCGTCGACATGCCGTCGTCGAGGCAGCGCAGGAGCGCGACGAACGACATGTACGAAGGATCGAGCTCGGGGATGCCGCGCAGGATCAACGCGAGGTTGGTCTGCGAGCCGCTGTCGGCGACGTGCTTCCAGCGCGGCCCGCCTTCGAACGGCGGCGCCGGCTCGGCGTCGGCCGCGGCGCCCGACGGCCACGCCGCGAAGTGCTTCTTCGCGATCGCGACGATCTGCTTGTGCTCGACGGGACCGGCGACGCACACGATCGCGTTCTTCGCGCCGTAGAAGCACGAGAAGTGGCGGCGCACGTCCTTCTCGGCGAAGCGCTCGACGTTCTCGCGCGGCCCGATGATGCGCTGGCCGAGCGGATGGCCTTCGAACATGAGGCCGCGCGCGATGTCGTCGGCGTTCACCTCGACGTCGTTCTCGTCGTAGTCCTCGTTGATCTCCTCGAGGATCAGCGCGCGCTCGAGCTCGATGTCGCCGAAGCGCGGGTGCGCGAACAGCTCGCCGTAGATCGCGAGGCCCGCTTCGACGAGCGCCGGCTCGAACGAAGATTGCAGCAGCGTGTAGTCGCGCCCGGTCTCCGCGTGCAGCGTGCCGCCGAGGCGCTCGATCGCCGTGTTGAGCGCGAGCGAGTCGCGGTGCTGCGACGTGCCGCGGAACATCATGTGCTCGACGAAGTGCGAGAGCCCGTTGTCGTCGGGAGTCTCGAACCGCGCGCCGACCTTTACGAACGCGGCGACGGTCGCGGTGTGCAGGTGCGGCAACGACACCGTCGTGACGCGCAAGCCATTCGCGAGGATCGTAGTGGTGACGTCGGGATCGAGAGCTGCGCGCGGCACGTCGCATGAAGCTAGCACGCACGCGACGCCAACGATCACGCCCACTTCGCAGGTTGACGGGCGCGGGCAGCCGGGTTATCACGGCAATGCGGGCTCGGGATGCTGCTGAAGAAGATCGTGGTCGCCGAGGACGACGACGCCATCGCGCACATGGTGAACATGGCGCTCGGCGACGCGGGATTCCTCTGCCTGCGCGCGCGCGACGGAGACGAGGCGCTGCGCCTGGTCCGCGCGCACGATCCGGATCTGCTCGTCCTCGACGTGATGATGCCGCGGGTCGACGGCTACGAGGTCGCGCGCCGCCTGAAGTCGGACGTGATGTGGTCGCGCACGCCGATCCTGATGCTCACCGCGCTCGCCGGCGTCGACAACCAGGTCGAGGGCCTCGAGGCCGGCGCCGACGCGTACATGACCAAGCCGTTCGATCTGCGCGAGTTCGCGGCGCAGGTGAAGGCCTTGATCCGGACGGCGCGCCGCGAGCGCGACCGCAACCCGACGACGGATCTGCCCGGCTCGCGCGCGATCGACGCCGAGCTCGAAGAAGTCTTGAAGCGCGGCCCCGCGTCGGTCCTGCACATCGATCTCTACGCGTTCGACGGCTACGCCGACGCGGTCGGGTTCGCGCGCGCCGAGGAGACCGTGCGCGCGCTCGCCAAGCTGATCCTCGACGAAGCGCGCGCGGTGACCTCGGGCGGCGCGTTCGTCGGGCACATCGGCGGCGCCGACTTCATCGCGGTGGTCGCGCAAGCGCAGGCCGAGACGCTCGCGGGCGCGATCGTCGACGGCTTCGAGGCGCAGCGCGCCGCGGTCGCCCCGGGCGATGAAGGCAAGCAGGTCGCGGTCGTGATCGCGGTGGCGTCGACCGACGGGCTGGGCACGGGCGGGATCGACGAGCTCGGGCGCCGGCTCGGGAAATCGATGAAGGCGGCGAAAGCTGCCGCCAAGTCCGGCTACGTGATCTGGACCGCGTAGGCCAAGGTTAGGGGATGGCGGGCCCCGACGACGACAAAGGCTTGGGGAGCGCCGAGACGGAGGTCTCGGGCGGTACCGGGTCGACGTCGGGCGCGGTCGCGCCGGCGATGGACACGCGCAGCTTCCGCACCGTCGAGCCGGGCGTGGTGTTGGACCGCTATCTCGTCGAGGAAGAGCTCGGCGCCGGCGGCATGGCGACCGTCTATCGCGCGCGCGATCGAGAGCTGCGGCGCGAGGTCGCGGTCAAGGTCTTGTTCCCGCACCTCGCGAAGAAGCACGACGTCGTGCGGCGGTTCTCGCGCGAGGCGCGCGCGGCGGCGGGGCTCGAGCACCCGCACATCCTGCGCGTGTACGACGTCGGCGGCGGCGAGCTCGCGGGCGGCGATCCGCCGTACATCGTGATGGAGCTCGTGCGCGGCGGCGCATCGCTGCGCGATCTCGCGGAGCACGGGCCTCCCCTGTGCGCGGAGCTGGTCGCGTCGATGGGCGCGGTCTTGTGCGATGCGCTCGCGGTCGCGCACGCGCGCGGCGTCGTGCATCGCGACGTCAAGCCGGGCAACGTCTTGGTCGCCGCCGGAGGGCGCTTGCTGCTCGCGGATTTCGGCGTCGCGCGGATCGACGACGACGACTCGGTCGTCACGCGCACCGGCGCGTTGCTCGGGACGCCGAGCTTCATGTCGCCGGAGCAGGCGCAGGGCTCGGAGATCGACGCGCGCAGCGATCTCTATTCGGTCGGCGCGTCCTTGTATCAGCTCGCGACCGCGTCCTTGCCGTACGCGGGGCCGACCGCGAAGGTCGTCGCGCAGATCGTCGCGGGCACGCTGACGCCGCCCTTGCGCCGCACG
>DATJIA010000024.1:0-10710 GCA_035493675.1 Kofleriaceae bacterium
AGAGATCGAGGTCTTCCTCTTCGAGCTCGACGCCCTCGTCGTCGTCGTCCTTCTTGTCCTTCTTGTCCGGCTTCTCTTCTTCGTCGCCGTCGTCCGACTCGAGCTCGTGCTTCGGCAGGAACGTCACGTGGACCTTCTCGTCGAAGGCGACGTCGGCGGGGCCGACGCAGCGGCCGCACGCCACGCGCACGTGACCCTTCAGCTTTCCGTTCGCGAAGACGCTCGTGCCGTCCGCGTAGAGATCGACATCGAGCACGGCCTTGCCCGCGTCGGGGTCATCGACCGGCGCCTCGAGCGCGTCGCGCACGGTCATCCCGGCGAGCGCCTGGCTCACGAACGCGCCGCCGACATCGACGTGACGATGCGTCGGCAGATCGCGGAGGAGCACCTTGAAAGGAGAGGTCGCCACGGAAAGCGCGGCAGTATAGAGCCGCGAAACTCCAAGTCAAGGTGTACGATTCGCGCCGATGAAGCGTGCCGTCGTCGTCCTAAGCGTGGTCGCCGCCTGCGGAAACTCCCCGCCCGCCGACATCCACTTCGAGGCGGCCGGCTCGATCAGCGCCCCCTCGGGCAAGGGCAGCTTCCGCTTCGGCGTCGCGACCGCCGCGACCCAGATCGAGGACCAGGACCCGAACACCGACTGGTACCTGTGGACGCGCCCGACCCCCGACGGCCTGGGCAAGGGCACGTTCGTCGGCGACGCCTCGAACGGCTACACGATGGCGCTGCAAGACGTGCAGCTCTTGAAGGACCTGCACGTCGACGTCTATCGCTTCTCGATCGAGTGGGCGCGCGTCGAGCCCGCGCGCGGCCAGTACGACGAGGCCGCGCTCCAGCACTACAGCGATCTGATCGATGCCTTGCGCGCGGCGGGCATCAAGCCGGTCGTCAGCATCCATCACTTCTCGAACCCGGTGTGGGTCGCGGATCCGCGCGACCCCGGCTGCGTGAACGGGCCGAGCTCGACCAACCTGTGCGGCCTCGGTCATCCGACCGGCGGACCGATGGTCGTTGCGGCGATGGCGGACTTCGCGCGCCTGCTCGCGCAGCGCTACGGCGATCGCGTCGACGAGTGGGGCACGCTCAACGAGCCGGTGAACTACCTGCTCGCGTCGTACGGCATCGGCTCGTTCCCGCCGGGGCATACGTACCTGCTCACCGATCTCGAGAAGGATCTGATCCCGGTCTTCCGCGATTACCTCGCCGCGCACGCCGCGATGTACAAGGCGATCCACGAGGCCGACACGATCGACGCCGACGGCGACGGCGTCGCGGCCGCGGTCGGCATCACGATGTCGGTCGCCGACTGGGAGCCGGCGCGCAACAACAAGCCGTCGACCGATCCGATCGACGTCGCCGCGCGCGATCGCGTCGCGTACGTCTTCCACGATCTGTTCGTCGACGCGCTCACCGCGGGCTCGCTCGACACCAACCTCGACGGCACCGGCGACGAAGCGCACCCGGACTGGGCCAACACGCTCGACTGGCTCGGCGTGCAGTACTACTTCCGCAGCGGCGTGTCCGGACATCAAGGCCTGATCCCGGTCGTGATGGCGACGCCCTGCTTCCAGGGCTTCGACGTCGGTTCGTGCTTGCCGCCGACCGATCCGACCTTCTGCGTGCCCGCGATGGGCTACGAGTCGTACGCGCCGGGCGTGTACGGGATCTTGAAGCACTACAGCGAGCGCTATCCGAACCTGCCGATGGTCGTCAGCGAGGCGGGCCTCGCCACGCAGGTCGGCGCGCGTCGCGCCGAGAACGTCGTGCGCATCCTCGAGCAGATCGATCGCGCGCGCCGCGACGGTGTCGACGTGCGCGGCTACTACCACTGGTCGCTCTACGACAACTTCGAGTGGGCGCTCGGCTACACGCCGCGCTTCGGCCTCTACACCGTCGACTTCGCCAACGGCTACACGCGCACCGCGACCGAAGGCGCGACCGTGTTGTCCGCGATCGCGGGCACGCGCACGCTGAGCTCCGCGCAGCGGCAGCAGTACGGCGGCGACGGGCCGATGACGCCCGAACCGAGCGTCACCGGCGACGTCGCGAGCTGCGCCGGGCTCTGATCGCTACCAGCAGAAGTTCCGCGTGTAGCAATCGAAGCCGTACGAGTCGCTTCCACCGCCGCCGCCACCGCCGTGCGGCGGCGGACACTCGTCGCACGAGCGCGTCGGGTTGATCATCCCGCCCGCGGCACGCGCGAGCTCGGTCTTCGCGAGCGCGCGGATCGTCTCTCGTTGCAGCGACAACTTCTTCATCTCTCTCTTCATCGGTCGTTACCTCCGCGGTGCGCGATTGCAGCGCGTGTGCCGCTCGCCGCGCGCGCGGATTCCCGTCACTTGCGCGCGCGATCGCGCCGCGCGGACACCTCGTGCCGTCACGCGCGTGGCGTCACAACGGTCACAAGCTTCCTCACGCTGCATCGACCCGAACGCAGCGACACATTCCCGCGGCGCGCGCTCTCCCCTCGGCGCGCGTCGCGGGAGCCTTCTCACACGGCGAAGATCGCCTCGACCTCGACGGCGATCCCGGCCGGCAAGCTCGACGTGCCGATCGCGCTGCGCGCGGCGAGGCCGACGTCGCCGAAGACCTGCACCATCAGATCCGAGAAGCCGTTGATCACCTGCGGGTGATCGGTGAACTCGGGCGTCGCGTTCACGATGCCGAGCACCTTCACGACGCGCGCGACGCGATCGAGCGATCCGAGGTGCGCGCGCAACGACGCGAGCAGCGCGAGCGCGGTCAGCCGCGCGGCCTCGCGGCCCGCCGCGACGTCGAGCTCGCGGCCGAGCTTGCCGACGACGAATCCGCCCTCGGGGCGCAGCGGCCCGTATCCGGCGGTGTAGATCAGATCGCCGTGATGCACGATCGTCGCGTAGGTCGCGATCGGTTTCGGCGCGGGCGGAAGGACGAGTCCGAGCGCCGCGAGGCGCGCTTCGTGCGACATGCCGCCATCGTAGTCGGAGTCGTCGTGGTGATCGCTGCGACAACGATCAAGTTCACGTCGCCGTCGCCGTCAAAGCAGACGACCACGTCCAAGACCACGTCGACGTCTACGTCTACGTCTACGTGATCTAGTTCGAGGAGGCGGCGTTCGAGAGCGCGGCGCCGCCGACCGAGAGGAGCGCGGCGAGGTCCTCGTCGTTGAAGCGGACCATGCCGCCCAGGTAGTAGTCGCGGCCGTAGTGGTACTGCTCGAACTGGAGCGGGACGTCGGTGTTGCCGGTGACGATCGACAGCGTGCGCGGCGTGTTCAGCGCGTCGTCGATGCCGCCGAGGATGTACGCGTGGCGGAAGATCTCGTACGCGGCGGCGAGCTTCACGCGGGGCAGCTGATCCCAGGTCGCGTCGAAGATGTCGATCGAGAGGCGGAGATCCTTGCCCCACCACGCGTAGTCGGCGTCGGCGCCGATGCCGCCCGACGACTCGCGCAAGCCGTAGCGCAAGGTCAGCCAGCCGAGCTGCTTCGCGAACTGGAACGTGAAGCGCGTGTCGTTCGAGACCTGCGCGCGACGGATCCAGTTGTTGGGATCGACGGTCGGATCGAACGTGAGCGTGACGTCGGGGTAGCCGCCGCGCGGGCCGCGCTCGAGCTCGAACAGGTAGTACTTGTCCGGGCGCGTGTGCAGCTCGATCGAGATGTAATTGCGCGCCTGCCCCGCCATGATGTTGTACTCGCTGCGCAGCCCGACGTACGTCTGCAGGTTGAACAGCGTGCCGAGGAAGCCGCGCGCGTCGTCGGTGATCTGCTCGACGTTGTCGGCGATCGCCGAGTCGTTGACCAAGCGGCCGAGGGTGCCGCGATCCTGATCGATCTTCTTCGTGATCGAATCGGCGTTCGCGATCACGTCGTCGACCTGATCGAGCTTCTTGCGGACCGCGTCGCCGGTCTGCGAGACCTCGGCCTTCGCGGTCGCCATCAGGTCCTTCGCCTGCTGCGAGGCGTCCTGCAGGTTGTCGAGGAGCGCCTGCACCTTGGCGCGGTTGTCGGGGCCGGTGACCGCGGCGATGTCCTTCGTGATCTGATCGATGCGATTGATGGAGTCGTCGGCCTTCGCGATGATGTCCTCGACGTTCTTCGACTGCTTCTGCACGAGATCGTCGATGCGGTTGACGACCGACGCCAGCGGCCCGTTGACCAGGCGGCGCACGTCCTCGCTCAAGTTCTTCGTCGAGGTGAGGACCTCGTCGACTTTCGGCAGCGTGTCGTCGACGTGGCGCAGGATCTGATCGACCGAGGTCGCCTCGACGACGTGCTCGACCTGATCCTCGTCCTTCAGCTTGTGCGGCGGCTCGGTGACCGGCACCGGCGCGCGCGTGTCGCCTTCGCCCGGATCGATCTCGAGGTAGTGATCGCCGAGCAGCGAGGTCGACTTCTTGTAGACGACCGCGTTCGACCACACCGTGACGTCGTTGCGGATCCGGAACTCGACGCGCGCGTAGCGTCCGTCGATCGTGAGCTTCGTGATCTCGCCGACCGGCAGGCCGGCGACCACGACCTTCGAGCCGACCGGCATGCCCGACGCGTCGCGGAACTTCGCCCACAGCTCGTAGTTCGAGGCGCCGGCCGGGTTCGCGCGCAGCGACTTCCACACGGCGTACGCGCCGGCGATCACGAGGATCGCGAGCACGCCCACGCGCACGCCGGCGGAGACGTTCTTCACGCGGCCCCCGCCCCCGCCGCGGCGACGCCCGACGCGCGGATGAACTCGTACACGTACGGATCGCGGTTCGCGAGCATCTCGTCGACGGTGCCGCTCGCGAGGATCTTGCGCTGGTGGATCATCGAGATGCGGTCCGCGATGCGGAACACCGACGCCATGTCGTGCGAGATCACCACCGAGGTGACCTTATACCGCGCCGCCGTCTCCAGGATCATCTCGTCGACGTTGCGGGTCGCGAGCGGATCCAAGCCGGTGGTCGGCTCGTCGAAGATCAGGATCTCGGGATCGAGGACGAGCGCGCGCGCCAGGCCGACGCGCTTGCGCATGCCGCCCGACAACTCGCCCGGGTACTTGCGCTGGGTGCCGTCGAGGCCGAGCGCGGCCAGCTTGTCCTTCACGATCGCGCGGATCTCTTCCTTGTTCTTCTTCGTGTGCTCCCGGAGCGGGAACGCGCAGTTCTCCTCGACGGTGAGCGAGTCGAACAGCGCCGCGAACTGGAAGACCAGCCCGAACCGGCGGCGGAACTCCGCCAGCTCGTGCGAGTCGAGCGAGAAGACGTCGGTGCCGTCGACCCAGATCGATCCGCTGTCGGGGCGGAGCAAGCACATCATGTGCTTGATCAGGACCGACTTGCCGGCGCCCGACGCGCCGATGATCACGTTCACCTTGCCGCGCTCGGCGTCGTAGTCGAGGTGATCGAGGACGAAGTTGTCGCCGAAGTGCTTGGTCAACCCGCGCACGCGGATGTGCCAGCGCGGATCCGGCTGCTTCAGATCTTCGCCCGGCGACTCGGGGGCCGGCTCGCTCACTTCGGCGTCCCCATCAGCGAGAGCAAGAGATCCGAGAGGAAGTAGTCGAGCACGAGCACCGACACCGACGCGAACACGACCGCGCGCGTGGTGCCGAGGCCGACGCCGCGTCCGCCGCCGGTCGCGTGATAGCCCTGATAGCAGCCGATCAGGATCACGACGAAGCCGAACACGGCGCTCTTGATCACGCCCTGGATCACGTCGCTGAGCGTGAGGATCGACTTGATGTTCGCGACGTACTGACCGTGATCGATGTTCTGGATCACGACCGCGACGAAGTACGCGCCGCCCATGCCGATGATGAAGGCGAGGAGCGACAGGATCGGCCCGACGATCATCGCCGCGACGATGCGCGGCAGCACGAGGTACTGGATCGGGTTGACCGCCATCGACTCGAGCGCGTCGATCTGTTCGGTGATGCGCATCGTGCCGAGCTCGGTCGCGATGCCGGCGCCGGCGCGACCGGCGAGCATGAGCGCGGTGAGCACCGGCGACAGCTCGAGCGAGAGCGCCTTCGCGGTGACGCCGCCCGCGTACGACTCGAGGTTGAACGTCCGGAACGCGTAGACCGACTGCAGCGACATCACCATGCCGGTGAAGGCGCCGACCAGCAGCACGATCGGCAGCGAGCCGAAGCCGATGTAGTCGCTGGCCTCGAGGTAGTTCGCGGCGCGCGCGGGCCGGCGCGGCAGCCACGACAGCGCGCGGCCGGCGAGGATCACGTGGCCGCCGAGCACGTCGACGAACGAGACGACCGGGTGGAACGCGTCCTTGACGCCGATCCACACCGCGTGACCGAAGGTGGTCTCGTCCTCGGGCGCCTCAGCCACCCGCGCCCCCGACGTGCACACGAGGCACGCGCTTCGACATGCCGCAGGTTACCTCGTACTCGGTCAACCCGCTCCACGCGCCGTACTCCGCGGTCGTGATCGTGTCGGAACCCTGCTCACCGAGGAGCACGACCTCGTCGGCGACCTGCGCCTCGGGGACGTCGGTGACGTCCGCGATCGCGATGTCCATGCTGATCGCGCCGACCAGCGGGCAGCGCTTGCCGCGGATCAAGACGCGCGCGTGCGAGGTCGCGCGGCGCGGGAGACCGTCGGCGTAGCCGAGCGGAAGCACCGCGACGATCGTGTCGCGATCCGCGCGCCACAGCGCGCCGTAGCCGACGGTGCCGCCGCGCGGGACGCGGCGCAGCTGCGCGACGTCGGTGACGAGGCGCATCGCTTGTCGTCGCGGCGCGTTCAGTCGCGCATCGGCGGGCCAGCGGCCGTTGCCGTAGATCGCGATCCCGGTGCGCACGAGATCGAGCCGCGCGCTCGGGAACATCATCGCGCCCGAGCTGTTCGCGGCGTGCCGGATCGGCGCGCGCACGACGGCGTCGACCTGCGCGAAGCTCGCGAGCTGCGCGTAGGTCATGCAGCCGAGATCCGCCGGATCGTCGATGTCGGCGTTCGCGAAGTGCGTCATCAAGCCGGCGACGGTGAGCCCGCGCGCGCGGGCGTCGCTCGCGACGCGCGCCGCATCCGACGGCGCGATGCCGAGGCGGTGCATGCCGGTGTCGATCTTGACGTGCACGCTCACGCTCGCGCCGCGCGCGGCGGCCGCGGCGGCGATGCGCGCGACGTCGTCCGGATCGGAGACGACCGGCGTGAGGCCGCGCGCGATCATCTCGTCCTCGCCGTGCGCCTGCGACGGCCCCATGACGAGGATCGGTCCGCGCACGCCGGCGTCGCGGAGCTGCGCGCCTTCCTCCACGAGGCTCACGCACAGGCCATCGCACGCGCCGCTCGCGTCGAGCGCGCGCGCGACCTGCGGCGCGCCGTGGCCGTACGCGTCCGCCTTGACGACCGCGTACAAGCGCGTCGCGGCGAGGGCCTTCACCGCGCGCGCGTTCTCGATCACCGCGCCGAGATCGACCTCGATCCGCGTCGGCCGAATACCGCCGCGCCCGCCGGGAACCGGCGCTTGCGACGCGGCGATGGAGGCGGGACCAGCCACGACTGCACGACACCACCCGAAGGGGTGGTATGTCAACTAAACGCCCGAGAACCGTAGCGTATTCGCGCTGGAGCTCAAGCCGCCTTGTTGCGGCGATCGGCCTTCTCGATCAGCTGCGGCGTGACGACCAGCGAGCGACCGCGCGGGATGATCAGGCCGTCGCGCGCGAGCTGGTTGAACGCGCGCGAGATCGTCTCGCGGCACGAGCCGATCATGTTCGCGAGCTCCTGCTGGGTCGGGCGGCGGCGCACGACCAAGCCGTCCGGCGACTGCGCGCCTTCTTCGCGCGCGAGGCCGACCAGCCGATGGATCAGGCGCTCGTTGACGTCGCACAGCGCGAGCTGCGCGATCGTCTCGTCGGCGCGGCGGAGGCGGCGCGCCATCTCACCGAGCAGGTTGAGCGACGTGCGCGGGTGCGCCCCCAGGTGCTTCAAGAGATCTTCGCGGGCGAGCACGAGCAGCGTGGTCGGCTCGATCGCGACGCAGTTCGCGCTGCGCGCCTGCCCGTCGAACAGCGACATCTCGCCGAACGAATCGCCGGGGCGGAGGATCGACAGCGTCACCTCGCGACCGCTCTCGCCGAAGATCACGACCTTCACGCGGCCGCTCATGATCACGAACATCGAGTCACCGGGCTCGTCTTGGTTCACGACGGCTGCGTTGACCGCGACGCGCCTGACGGCGACGCGCTGGGTGAGATCCTCGATGGCGCTGATCGGCAGCGCGGCGAACAGCGGCGCGCGCGCGATCGCGGCGCGGATGCGAGCGGGATCTTCGGGGGAGGTCGGCGCGCGCATGGGCGCCGACGGAGGCATGGACGCAGTCGGTACGGTCGGACGAGCGATGCCAAGAGACATAGTCGACTCCTCTGCGGGCGAAACGGCCCAAGCCCGGTGACTCCGGACAAAGCATCAGTCGTGCCGTGAGAGATATCTCGATCACACGCTCGTGATTCCGCGCGCTTGAGTTGTCGTTCCGTGGATTACCGCGTGACCGATGCTTCACATTTTCGTGCACCCCCACGGCATCGATGTCGTGGTCATCACGCTTCATGCGATGCGTCACCCCGGGTGGCATGGGCCGCTCGTTCTCGTCGTGGTAGCGTGCGCGCCGACGATGTCGGACGCGTCGATCGCGATCGTGGTCAACGGCGAGGACCGCCAAGTCCCCGCCGGCACGACGGTTCTCGCGCTGATCGAGTCGCTCGGGCTCGGCGGCCGCAAGGTCGCGGTCGAGCGCAATCGCGAGGTCGTCCCGCGCGCCTCGCACGGCACCTGCGTTTTGGCCGACGGAGATCGCCTCGAGCTGGTGACTTTCGTCGGTGGGGGATAGGCCCCCGGTGGAGACACGATGACCCCTCACAGTATTGATGATGCGTGGGCCCTCGGGACCCGGACGTTCCGCTCGCGGATCATCGTCGGCACCGGGAAGTACGCGTCCCTCGAAGAGACGAAGCTCGCGATCGAGGCGAGCGGCGCGGAGATGGTGACGGTCGCGCTCCGCCGCGTCGATCTGTCGTCGGGCGCGAAGACGGTCTTGGACGTCATCGATCGATCTCGTTATGTCCTGTTGCCGAACACGGCCGGTTGCTACACCGCCGACGAAGCGGTGCGCACGCTGCACCTCGCGCGCGAGCTCGGCATGGACGAGATGGTGAAGCTCGAGGTGATCGGCGATCCGAAGACGCTCTTCCCCGACAACGCCGCGACGGTCGAGGCCGCGGCGCGCTTGGTGAAGGAAGGCTTCCAGGTCCTCCCGTACTGCGGCGACGACCTCGTGACGTGCAAGCGGCTCGCGGACGTCGGCTGCCTGGCGGTGATGCCGCTCGCGGCGCCGATCGGATCCGGGCTCGGGATCCGCAACCCGCACAACATCCGCTTGATCATCGAGAACGTCGCGGTGCCCGTGATCGTCGACGCCGGCGTCGGCACCGCGTCCGACGCGGCGGTCGCGATGGAGCTCGGCGCGACGGCGGTCCTCATGAACACCGGCATCGCGGCGGCGAAGAAGCCGGTGTTGATGGCCGAGGCGATGAAGCTCGCCGTCGACGCCGGGCGCAAGGCGTTCCTCGCCGGGCGCATGCCGATCAAGGCGTACGCGAACGCGTCGTCGCCGGTCGTCGGCTTGATCGAGTGAGGCTCGTCCTGGTCACCGATCGACGGTTGATGGGCGCGGATTTCGGCGCGGCCATCGCGCGCGCCGTTTCGATCGTGGGCGCCGACGCGATCGTCCAGGTGCGCGAGAAGGATCTCGGCGGGGCTGCGCTGTTAGCGCTCGTGCGCGCGGCGATCGCGGCCGCGCGTCCGTTCGGCGCGCGCGTCGTCGTGAACGATCGGATCGACGTCGCGCTCGCGGCCGGCGCCGACGGCGTGCACCTTCCGGAGAACGGGCTCTCGATCAGTGCCGCGCGCGCCTTGTTGCCGCGCGGCGCGATCGTCGGCGCGTCGCGGCACACGCCCGCGGACGCCGCCGCGTGCGACGCGGACCTCGTGATCCTCGGACCGATCTTCGAGACGCCGGGCAAGGGGCCTCCGTTGGGAGCCGCTTCGCTCGCGGCCGCACGGGGCAGCGCGTCACTGGTCGCGATCGGCGGAATCGACTCTGGTGAGCGCGCTCGCGTTTGTTTCACCGCCGGGGCGAATGCGGTCGCGGCGATCCGCGCCGTGTGGACCGCGCCCGATGCTGCGCGCGCCGCCGCCGCGTTGATCGCGTGACCCGATCGCAGGTCGGGCGATCTCGGTGGAGGTATGAAGTACCTCCGCGCCGCCGCCCCGCTCCTCTCGATCGTCACCGCGTGCATGAGCGTCGGCGAGGTCGACCCCGGCTCCGGTCCGGGCTCCGGCAGTGATCCCGGATCCGGCGGTGATCCGCACGGCTCGCCGCCGGCCGGCTTCGTGTTCAGCGCCTACAAGGACACGAGCATCAACATGAACTGGAACACGAACGTGATCACCACGAACGTGCCCGGCTCGCCGACGCCGCTGCACATGGATCTGTCCGCGCAACAGGCGGGGGCGATCACGCTGGCGTTCGCGACCGGCGAGTGCGGCACCGAGAGCTGGGGCGGCGTGCCCGGCCCGATGATCGCGCAGACGAACGCGCCGCTCATGAACTCTGCCGGAATCAAGTACGTGCTCGCGACCGGCGGCGCGGCCGGCTCGTTCTCGTGCGGATCCGACAGCGGCTTCGCGCAGTTCCTCGATCGGTGGGCGGGCCCGGGCCTGATCGGCGTCGAC
>DATJIA010000025.1:0-22493 GCA_035493675.1 Kofleriaceae bacterium
GGCGCCGACCCAGGTGCCTTCCGCATAGCGGAGGTCGAACTCGAATTTCGTTCCGCGTTCCGCGGCGATGGCCTCGAGCCACTCGAGCATCAGGTGCGGCGCGGAAATGGCGGGGCGGCGCAGGAAGACGGCGTAGGTGACGCGCTTGTCGCCGAAGCGCTGCACGACGCGGCGGGTGTGGTTGAAATAGGCGTCGGTGCGCGCGGCGACGTCGCCGGCGAGCCCGGTCCACTCGCGCGCGAGCTCCGCCGCGTCGAGCGACCACAGATCGCCGCGCGGCTTGCGCTTGAGGTCGACGCGCGAGAGCACGAGCAGCCCGAGCGCGCCGGCGAACCGCTTCTTCGACGCGCGCGCGCCGCGCGCGAGCGCGGAGATCTTCCCGTGCGTGCGCGTGAACAGCGTGACGACCGCGTCGGACTCGCCGAACGGCGTCTGGCGCAGGACCATCGCCTCGTCGAAGCTGCGCGCGGTCACCTCGTCAGTATTGTTCAACCGACGAGCTGAGCGGGCACTTCGCGCGCGGTCACGCCTTCGCTGGACGATCCCGGGCGCCGCATCAAGTAGCTGAGCGTCAAGGTCGCGACGATCAAGAGGATGATCACCGCGAGGGTCAGGCCGCCCTGGCGGCCCGAGCGCTCCTCGTCGAGGAGGATCGGCGGCAGGAAGCTGCGGCGCGACGGCTCCTTGTTCTCCTCACGCGCCTCGCGCGCGCGCTCGGCGCGTTCCGGATCGTCGTCGTCGATCACGAGCGAGGGCGGCGCGACCGTCGGCGCGCGACGCACGACCCGCGCGGCGCCACCCGACGCGAACGCGGAGGGATTGAAATGTGGCGAGACGTGAATCGGCGCGGGGATCATCGGCGCGGGCGTCGCGACGATCTCGATCTCGACCTCGAGCTCTTCGGGCTGCACGGGCTGCTGCGGCGTCGGCTGCTCGACCGCGGGCTGCGCGTGCTCTTGCGACGCGACCTGCGGCTTGTTCTTGCGACTGCGGCGGCGGCGCGACTTCGAATTCGGCGCGTTCTCGGGCGCGATGCTTCCATCGGCGACGCGCGCGTTGCGCCGGCGCTTGTTCTTGGACGGCGCCTGCGCGACGGCTTCGGCGACTTCGATCGGAGCGACGATCGATTCGCTTTCGGGCAGGGGCACGGGCACGGGCACGGATTCGGAGACCGCGGGTTCGGCGACCGCGGGCTGGATCCCCGACGAGCGCGCGCGCAACACGCGAGGCTGCGCCAAGGGCACTGCGCGACCGACGCCGTGCGCGCTCTCGGAAAGCGTCTTCGGCGCGAGGGCGGCCATCGTCTCGAGCAGCGCCTGCGCCTCCATCGACGCGACCGGCGCCGGCGCGACGCCGACATCGCCGTAGCGCGCGAGCGCCTCGTCGGGATCGATCCCGACACAGCGCGCGTAGTTGCGGATGAAGCCACGCACGAAGACGTCGGCCGGCAGCTCGTCGAAGCGACCGCCCTCGAGGCGTTCGAGCGTGCGCTGCCCGATCCTCGTCACGCGCGCGATGTCTTCGATCGATTGCCCGTGACGCTCGCGCTGCGTACGCAGCCACGCGGAGAACGTCTCGTTCGCTTCTGATTTCGATCCCCGACGGTCCATGGATCGCGAACGCTCCCTAAAAGCCTGCGGCCCGGCACTGCGCGGCGACACAGCTCTTCGGCGACAGCGCGAGACACGCGTCGCGAGCGGCGCGTGCTTCGTCCATGAGCCCCTGCTGGATCCGCGTCTTCATGAGGTAGAGGCGAGCCTCCTGCGAGTGACACGCAGGCTGGTCGCTAACGTCCTGAAACTGCTCGGCTGCTTTTTCCCATTCTTTCCGTTCGAAGTAAACCCTCCCGAGCCGATAAGTGGGGACGCAGAGGTGAGGATGGTACTGCGTGGCGGAGAGCAGCTCGGCCGCCGCTTGGACCATCTCGCCCTTCTTGAAGTAGGCCCAGCCCAGGTTGGAGCGCACGATCCCGATGTCGATCAGGCGCGCGGGGTTCTCGAGCGCATGCGTGAGGAAACCAACCGCGGCGGCGTTGTCGCCGTCGAGGGTCGCGACGATTCCGCGGTTCGCCCACGCCTCGCCGTAGTCGGGCGCGAGCTCGGCGGCCTTCGCGAAGTCCTTGTCGGCGGCGGCCAAGAAGTCTTCGAACTTCTTGCGCAGGACCTCGCTGTCGATCCCGGTGACGCAGTCGTCGACCTCGAGCAGCTGGTTGGCCTGGACCGCGCGCAGGAACTTCGACAGCCCGCGCACGTTGTAGGCCTCTTCGTTCGTCGAGAGGTAGGCGATCGCCTTGTCGCTCTCGCTCTCGGCGGCCTCGAACTGGCCCTTGCCGAGGAAGTCCTTGGCGATCGCGAGGCGGTCGTTCGATTTCTTCGCCGACTCCTCGGGATGGCCAGGGCACGCCGCGAGCGTTGCAAGAATCACCAACGATATGCCGAGCTTGCCCTCCACGTCGCGCGCACCGTAACGCAGGGGTCCGACAACATCAACTTCGCGCCTGATATAGATGTGCATCCATGAGCGCGCTGCCCGGCCCGATGACTCCGACGCAAACGCTGACGTTCCCCTCGACGGGCGGCATCACGCTCTACGGCGAGTGGTTCGCGCCCGCCTCGCCGCGCGCGCTCGCGATCGTCGTGCACGGCTACGCCGAGCACTGCGGGCGTTATCGCGAGGTCGCGCACGCGCTCGTCAAGGCGGGCATCGCGGTCTTCACGTTCGATCAGCGCGGCCACGGCAAGGCGACCGGCAAGCGCGGCCACGTCGATCGCTTCACCGAGTACCTCGACGATCTCGATCGCGCGATCGCGAAGGCGCGCGAGCTCGGCGGCGACCAGCTGCCGCGCGTGCTCGTCGGTCACTCGAACGGATCGCTCATCTCGCTGCGCGCGCTCAGCGATCCGGCGCGGCGTCCGGATGTGAAGTGCGCGGTCGTGTCGTCGCCGTTCCTCGCGCTCAAGCTGAAGGTGCCGGCGGTGAAGAAGATCGCCGCGAAGGTGCTGTCGCGGATCGTGCCGACGCTCGCGCTCGCGAACGAGCTGCGCGTCGAAGATCTCACGCACGACACGCAGAAGCAGGACGAGCGCAAGGTGGACACGCTCTGCCACGGTGTGGCGACGGCGCGCTGGTTCACCGAGGCGGGCGCGGCGCAGGAGTACGTGTACGAGCACGCGTCGTCGATCAGCGTTCCGACGATCTGGCTCGTCGCGGGCGACGATCCGATCGCGGATCCCGCGCGCAGCGGCGTCGTTCACAAACGCCTGCGAGCGCCGGTCACCTATCACGAGCTCGCGGGCTTCCGTCACGAAGTCTTCAACGAGATCGAGCGCGGACGTGCGTTCGATCTCATGACGGCGTTCGTCACGAACGAGCTGAAGCTCGCCGCGTAGCGTCGTTCGCGGCTGTGACGCGGTGGGGCAGATCCCGGCAAGCAAGGAAGTGTAGGAACCTGCACCTCGACGCGAACGCGATCTTGTCGTCGGCGACGGGCGCTCTATACTGGTTCCACGAATCGGCTCGCGCTCGCGCGCCGATCGCTCCTTGAGCCGATGCCGATTGGCCGATGCGCGTGCCCCTCGAGTGGGACGCGCCGCCGATGACGCGGGTAGGTAGGTCTCGAGTCATGACGTTGTTCGCAACCATGTGCAATCAACCGCAGCGCCTCGCCGAGGCGCTCGCGCCGGCGCGCGCCGTGCTCGTCGCGCAGCCGCCGGTCGCACGGTGGGGCATCGGCTACGTGCAGGGCGGTGAGGTGTTGCTCGCGCGCACGCCGCGCGCGTCGCAGACACCCGTCGACCTGTACAACGCGCTGCTCGACGCGCCGTCGGACTGCGTGATCGGGCAAGCGGTCACCGAAGCATCGGCGGGATCCTCGGGGCCGAGCGGCAACGACAACACGCCGCCGTTCCGCTTCCGCCGATGGATGTACGCGCAGCAGACCAGCGCGCGCGTCGAGGAGGTGTGGCCGACGCTCGTCGATCGGCTGCCCGACTTCGTGAAGCGCAACATCCGCGGCCGCAGCGCCGCCGAGGTCACGTTCCACGGCATGCTCGCGATGCTCCACGATCAGAGCGCGCTCGACGAGTCCAACCTGCCGCTCGCGTCCACGCGCCGCACGCTCGGCGCCGCGCTCGCGCTCGTCGCCTCGCAGCTGACCGCGGCGGGGATCAGCGGCGCGCTCGGCAACGCGGCGGTCTCGAACGGCCGCTCGCTCGTCGTCGCGCGCACGCCCGGCGAGGGCGGCGCGCCGCTCTATCTCCGGCGGCTCTGGGTCAAGGGCGAGCGCTCCGAGCGCGACGAGACGTTCCGCGGCGTGCTCGTCGTGTCGCGCGCCGGCGCGCACCCCGGCGAAGGCTTCGAGGAAGTGCCCGCGGGCTCGGCCGTCATGGTCTCGCGCGATCTCAGGATCGACATCGCGCCGCTCGAGGGCTGAGGCGGAAGCGGGCCTCGGACCTCAGGCTTCGGGCCTCCCCGGAATCGGATCCGAAATCTGGCCGAGGCCTGAGGCCGGATGCCCGAGGTCCGTCTTCAGCGCGCCATCTCGTACGCGTCGAGCCGCGTCGCCTTGACGGCGCGGCGGCCGCTGTCGTCGGCGGGCGGCGCGGCGAAGCCGGCCTGGGTCTTGGTCGTGATCGTCTGGACCTGCTCGGCGAGCGCGGGGTCGTTGACCGCGGCGCCCGCGGCCTGCGCTTCGTGCGCGCGCTGATCGAGGATCATGCGCGCCTTGGCGTCGTCGCCCTTCTCGTACGCCGCGGTCGCCTCCTCGAGCGCGTTCGCGGTGCGCGCCTGCTCGACCTGGCGCACGGTGTCCTTGTCGAGGTTCGCCGCGACCACGCTCTCCTCGTCGGTGATCGCGGTGCGCGCGACGACCGACAGCTTGCGCATCTGATCGCCCTGCGGCGCGTACGTCAGCGTGACGTTGCCGAGCTCCATCGAACCGGCCGCGCCGGCCGTCACGCGCACGCGCACGACGACCTTGCGGGTCTCGCCGGCGCGCAGATCCGAGATCGGGATGATCGTGCGGCCCTCGGAGACGGTCGTGCGGTAGCCGTACGCGTCGAGGATCTCGACGCCGGGCGCCGGCACGATGGTGACGTTCGCGTACGACGCGACGGTGCGGCCGAGGCTGTCGAGCTCGTGATCGAACATGCCCGCGAGCTGCGCGGTGTCCTCGACGAAGTAGTAGTTGCCGCGCGCGGCGACCGAGATGCCGGTCATGATGTGCTCGTCGAAGTCGAGGCCGACGCCGACCGTCGAGATCGACACGCCGCGCGTCGCGATCTCGCCCGAGAACGCGATCAGCGCGTCGGCGTCGGTGATGCCGTCCTGCTGCGGCTTGCCGTCGCTGATCAGCACGATGCGGCGCACGCGCTCGTCGGCCGATCCGCTGATCGCCTGCGAGCCGATCGTCAGGCCGTCGCTGATGTTGGTGCCGCCGTCGGCGTACAAGCCCCCGATCGCCTGGGTCGCGCGCTGCTTCGCGTCCGCGGTCGCCTCGGTCATCGGCAGCAAGAGCTCCGCGTGCGTCGAGAACGAGATCAGCGCGAAGCGATCGCCGTCGCCGAGCTCGTCGATCAGGTGACGCGCGGCCGCCTTCGCGTGCTCGATCTTCGAGCCCGCCATCGAGCCCGACGTGTCGAGCACGACCGCGAGCGCGATCGGCGGGCGCGCGTGCTCCGACGAGTCCGGCGTGCGGATCGTGATCGCGACGTGCGTCTCGCTGGTGCCGCGCAGGATCGCGCCCGACGTCGGACGCGCGGTGAGCGTGATGCCGCCGGCGTCCGCGGTGTCGGGCCCGTCGATCTTCACCGCTGCGCGTCGCCCCGAGAGGAGCAGCGCGCCGGCGACGACAGCCGTCGCGGAAGCGATCACGAGCGCGGTCTTGGTGCGTGCGAACCGAGTGACGGCGGGGATCATGCGGGCTAGGAACGCGCCGCGAGCGATCGCGATCTGTCGTCGTCAGTCGTGCGCTGTGACGCTCGCAGAACGGTCGCGGCAGCCCACTTCCTGCGTGAAGGAAGGTTCTGAATACGATTGCCAGAAAGTGCCATCGTGACGGAACTTCGCGAAACCCAGGAATTTTCCGCCATAGCGGATCTCGTCTAGACGCACCGCATCAAAAAACACGTTGACACGTCGCGTTACCTTCTCTAAAACCGTCCCCATGACGAACGCTCAAGAACGGAAGCAGCAAGAGCGGCAGGCGCGTCGCCGCCGCATCCAGCGCGCCGCACGTGAAGTCTTCGTGGAGCGCGGCTACGCCAAGACGTCGATCGAGCAGATCGCGCGTCAGGCGTCGTTGTCGGTCGGAGCGATCTACCTGTACTTCCGCTCCAAGGAGGACCTCTACGTGTCGCTCCTCGAGGACACGCTCGGCGTGTTCGACGCGGAGCTGACGCAGGTCCGTGGTCGCACCGACGCGCCGAACCGGCTTCGTGCGGCGTGGAACGTCCTCACGACCTGGGCGACCAACGACGTCGAGGGGACGCGCACCCTGCGCCTCCTCGCGACGCCGGCGATCAAGGCCCAGCTGTCGGACGAGGTCATCCAGGCGGTCGGCGCCGGCGTGACGCGCGTGCGCGAGCACCTCGGCGCGACGGTCGCGGACGGCATCCACGCGGGCGCGTTCCGCGCGGTCAACGCCGGCGAGATCGCCGACGCGCTGTGGTCGCTGTTCGTGGGCGCGCTCGATCAGCTCGAGCTCCGCGCGAACCTCGACCTCGCGGTCGCCCCGGTCGCGCAGCCCCTCGAGCAGGCGCTCTCGCTCGTGCTCGCGTCGCTCGCGCCGGATCCGCGCACGCTCCAGCGCGCGGCCTGAAGAACGTCGTCCGTCTTCCGTCTCCAGTCGTCCGGATCCGAATCTCTGATCCGGTAGACGGAAGTCGGACGACGGAAGTCGATCACCAAGCGGCGCTCAAACCGAGACCGGCCGCGATCCAGCTCGACGTGTACTTCCCCCAGTTGACGTACACGGGGAGCTGGTCTTGCGGCTGCGCGTTGTCGCGCAGCGGCGTGAGCTGCGGCGCCTGCCCGGCGTTCGCGTTGGCGTCGCACGTGTCGGCGCGCGTCTGCTCCGTCGACGTATCGCACGACTCGACGGTGCGATCGGCCATCTTGAAGTACGACGCCATCACGTCGACCTTCCAGCGCCCGAGCTTGTAGCTCGCGCCGAGCGCGAACGCGTGCTTGTCGCCGTCGACGGTGAGGACCGAGAGGTACTTGGTCGGCGCCGCCGCGGTCTCGTACGAGTAGCCCGCGAGCACGCGCAGCGGCACGTCGGCGAGCAGCTGACCCTCGACGCCGAACGACGCCGCGATCGAGTTCTTGTACTGGCGCGGGATCGACAGCGGCCCGAGCTCGTACGTGCCGACGCCGGGCGCGCCGACGATGCGCACGTCCTTCGGCTCGATCGTCATCTCCTTGTGCTCGCTCCACATCTCGTAGTCGATCGCCGCTTCCATGCGCCAGTGACCGGGGCGCGCCTCGAGGCCGGCGCGGATCACCGCGGGCAGCGTGAACGAGACGTCGGCGCGATCGCCTTCGACCGAGGCGCCGTTGTAGAAGCCCGACGACGGCAGCACCGTCTGCACCTTGCCGCTGCCGGTCACCTTGTACGGCGCCTGGAACGACGCGCCGAACGTCACGCGCGGCGTGAAGTCGATCTGCGCGCCGACCGACGCCGACGGCACGAAGTACGAGTTCTGCGTGACCTTGGTCTGCGCGTCCATCTCGGGATCCTCGGGCGCGCACAAGGTCTGCCCGGGACAGCCGGCGAACATCACCGACGACGACAACAGGAACGACATGTTCTGCACGGTCGCGCCGACGCGGATCGAATCGTTCACGCGATAGCCGACGCCGGCGGCGACGACGAGCAAGAGCGACTCCGACAGATCGATCGACGAGTAGCGCGCCGGTCCGTCGGTGTCGAACTTGGTCAGGCCCGCGTACGGCGCCCACAGGCCGCCGCCGATCACGAGCCGGCTCGACATGCGGTGCGCGTAGGCGATCGACGGCACCGCGAGGCCCGGCGCCTGGTTCGACACGGTCGGCTGCGCGTTGTAGCCGCTGTCGACGCGCGTGTAGCTCACCGACTGCGACACCCACGCCATGTCGAAGAGGAACGCGTCCTTCGGGCCCTTGTCGCCCTCGCCAGCGTCGCCCTCCGTCGCGAGCGGCTCGGCGTCGGCGAGGTGCGCGAGGCCGGCGGGGTTGAACCAGAACGCGCCGAGATCGTCGGCGCCGGCGACGAACGCGCCGCCGCGCGCCGTCGGGCGCACGCCGCGCGTGTCGAGCACCATGCCGCCGGCGAAGACCGGGCCTGCGCTCGCGACGAGCGCGAGCGTTGCCGCGAATGCGGATGTTTTCATCACGGAGATCCTAGGCGAAGGTCAAGCGACGGTCAGTCGACGTTGCGCGTCTGGATGATGCGGATGAACTTGCGCAGGCCGCGCTTGTTCTCGTCGAGGAAGTTGGCGACGCCGTTCAGGAGCGACTTGTAGTCCGCCTGCGTGTAGTGCGCGTCGAGGTCCTGGTACGGGTTCGCGCGCAAGACCTCGCTGATGCCGTCGATCACGTCGCCGATCGCGGTGTGGCCCGGCCGGTGCTCCGTGTAGAGATTGCGCGCGATCTGCACGAGCGCCTGATTGGTGTCGCTCGCGCGCGCCGCCTTCACGAACTCGAGGTGCGCCTCGAGCCACGGGTGCTTGCTCGGATCGATCGCCTCGCCGACGACGTGGACGATCGGCGCGAGGTCGTTGTCGTCGAGGCCGAGCTGCAGGAGATCGCCGAGCGCGGTGACGTTGGTCGTGAAGGCGGGGCCGAAGTCGACCTCGTTGTTGAGATAGACGAGGAAGCCTTCGATCTGCTGGCGCGTCTCCGGCGTCGCCTCGAGCGAGATGATGAAGTCCGCGAAGCCGGCGAACAGCGGGTTCGCGAGCGTGTCCTCGAGCTCCTTCGGGAGATCCTGCGCGAGCCACTGATCGCGATCGCCGTTGACCGCGTGCACGAAGTTGCGGACGACGACGAACCACACGAGCGAGTCGGCGACGCCCTTGAAGCGCGGGTTGCGCCACTTCCAGCCGAGCGTCGGCACGTTGTCGCCGCGCGCGAGCACGTCGACCAGCTGCGACATCGAGTCGGTCCACGCCTTGCCCTCGTCGCCCGAGGCGGCGATGCGCGCCTGCTTGAGCACGTACGCGTCGGCGAGGATCTGCCACGGCGACAGCGTGCCCACCGCGCGGCCGTCGGAGGTCGTGCTGGTCGTCTGACCGAGCCGGTTCTTCAGGCCCGCCTGCGGCGTGAGCACGTACGCGGCGGCGCGCTGCACGATCCCGATGTAGTCCTTCTGGTTCGGCGCCTGCCCGATCTTGATCGCGTCGAGCGCCGGCGCCGATTGCACGAGCGCCTTCATGAGCGACTCGTCGTCGAGCTGATCGATGATGAGCGGCTCGTAGGTGACCGCGCCCGAGCCCCACACGTAGTCGGCGCCGTTCGGGTTCGCGTGCTGCGTGTCGGTCGAATTCTTGGTCGCCCAGTGCTTGTTGAGCGCGACCATCAGATCGACGAACAGCTGCTCCTGGTTGTTGTCGGCGAACGCCTGCACGACCGGGCGGAGGTCGTCGTAGAAGTTGTCCTTCTCCCAGACCGGCAGCGACCCGGCGTGCTTCGACAGGTACGGGCTGCCCCAGCGATCGAGCGTCGGGTCGGTGAGGTTCGCGAGGTAGTCGGGGTTGGTCCAGTGATCGACGAAGAGCACGCGGCCGAGCGCCTCGGGCGTGGGATGCGTGCGCATGCCCTGGATGCCGACGGTGTCCTCGAGGTAACCGTCGCCGCCGAAGGTGCCGACCAGGCCGGGCGACAGGATGCCCTTGTTCCAGTTGTAGTTGAAGTTGGCCTTGGGCTGCGGGCGCCAGTTGCCGGCGCCGCCGGTCTTCGTGTAGCAGCCCTCCGGCGTCGGCGACGTCTGCGTCGAGTCGAAGACGCCCTTGTCGTCTTCACAGATGTAGTTGCCGTTGGCGTCCTTCGAGTACGCGATCGACTGCAGGAAGAAGATCGCGAGGTCGGGCGCGCTCGCGCCGCCCGGCTGCCCGTCGATGTGGAACATCTCGCACTTGTTGTAGGTCGCTGCGGTGATGCCGAGCGCGATCACCTTCGCGTCCTGCTTGTTGCAGATGTGGGCCTGCGACGAGTCGTTGATCAGCAGCAGGATGCGCTGGAACAGCGAGCGGTTGAACTTGCTGTCGACCATCGAGCGATCGACCAGCGTCGCGAACGCGCCGACGACCGCCTGGTTCGAGTCGTAGGTGAACTGATCCTTGTACTGCATGAACTTCTCGAAGTGCTTGCCGAGGTTCGCGACCTTCGGGTTCTCCATCGCCTTCAAGAGCGCGCGCGTCAGGTTCGGGTTGGCGGCGATCTTCTGGAAGATCGGGATCAGGTCGTCCCACATCGGCGCGTTCGGATCGATCTGCGCCTCGGGGTGGGCGTCGCCCTTGCGCGCGACCTCGATCACCGCCTCGGCGATGCGCGACGCCTCGGCCTCGTGGTTGTCGATCAGCTCCTTCGCGAGCAGGAGCGTGTCGAAGACGTTCGGGTCGCGGAGGATCTGCATGTAGCCGTACGTCATGTCGAGCAGCGCCGACTGCGAGAGATCGTAGCCGCGGTACGCGAGCTGCTCGCCGTTGTCGTAGGCGCGCATCGCGTCGGCGCGCGGGCCCATCAGCGCGGACGCGCCGCGCAGGAGGTTGAGCGCGGTGCCCTTCGACGGATCGAAGAGCTTCACGCCGTCGCGAGCGAGCGCGGCCAGCACGGTCTTGTCGACGTCGACGTATTCGTAGATGAGGTTGCCGCTGGCGTCGGTCGGGCGCCCGCTCGCGTCGAAGTTCGCCCACGTGACGGGCGGCGCGTCGGGCGCGCCGGTGAACGGCGACGGCACCGCGAGCGGCTGTCCGCCCTGATCGACGAAGCGGCCCTGCGCGTCGGTGTCGGCGAGCTTGTCGTTGTCGAGATCGACGAACGGCGCGGCGAGCGCGTTGTTGATCGTCGCGACCTGCGCGAGGCCGCGGCGATCGCGGCGCACGAGCGGGATCGACGTATTCGCTGAGCCCAGGTACTGGCTCTCGGTGAGGAGCAGATCGACCGCGAGCTGCGAAGAGCGCTGCGAGTCGGTCGGGTCGGCGGCGACCTGCGCGTCGCGCATCGCGTACGCGGCGGCGCTGATCAGGTGATCCCATTCGCCCTTGGCGCTGCCGCCGGGCGTGACCGCGTTGGTGAGCGAGAGCAGGAGGTCGTGGAGGCCCGGGTAGTTGACCGCGGCGCGCACGGCGCCGAGCCCGGGCTCGAGCGGGCGATAGCCGAGGCGCGTGCCGAAACGCTCGAGCGCGGCGGTCGCCTGATCATCGGCGGCGAACAAGCGCAGCGTGCCGATCAGACCGTCGAGCGCCTTGTCGGCGGTGCCGTCGTCGTACGCGGCGAGGAAGTCGTTCGACGTGAGGAACGTCTGCAGGTTGGGCAGGAAGCCGTCCGGGAAGATCGCGTCGACCGCGGGCGTCAGCGGATCGCGGCGCGCCTCGAGCGCCTTGAGATCGTCGGGCGAATTCGCCGGCGGCGCGAGGCCGAGGCGACAGACGTCGCGATATTGATCGCCGCGCACGTCGACGGTCGAAGTCTGCCCCGCGTTGTACGCGGCGATCGAGTCGAGGTACGCGAGGCGCTTGCACACCAGCGTCAGCACGGTGTTGCCGAACGTGCCCGTATCGACGGGTTGGCGATCTTCGAGCGACGCGTGGCAACCGGCGAGACTCAGCGCGGCGACGAGCGCGATACGGCGACGTTGCATGACAGACTCCCCTCTCAGCGACGTCCAGGCTAAGGCGCTATTGCAATTCCGGTCAATTGCCAACTGAGGTGGACGTTCGTGATTTCCGACGAAGAATGAAGGGGCCTCGCGTGTTGCGAATGTGGCGCGATGCAACCAGCGTGTGCACGCTCACGTCGAATAGCGCGATGCGGCGCCCGTCCTAGTCATGATGGTCTCGTGTCCCACCTGCGGTAGGTCGTTCGATGACGGGAAGTTCTGCCCCGTCGACGGCGCACCACTCGGACCGTCGTCCGTCGTCCGTCGCCCGTCGTCCGTCGAGATGGGCGCGGTCATCGCGGACTGCTTTCGGATCGACGGCGTGCTCGGGCGCGGCGCGGGCGGGACCGTGTACGCGGCGACCCAGACCGATCTCGCGCGGCCGGTCGCGATCAAGGTCTTGAACGCGATCCTCGCGACGTCGGCGAAGAACGTCGCGCGCTTCGAGCGCGAGGCGCGCGCGCTCGCGCGCATCGAGGATCCCGGCGTCGTGCAGGTCTACGCGATCGGGCGCACGCCGGACGAACGGCCGTTCCTCGCGATGGAGCGCGTCGACGGCGTGCCGCTCGAGGAGATCGTGCGCGAGCCGCTGCCGGTCTCGCGCGCGATCGCGATCGCGCGGCGGATCGCGTCGGCGCTGTCGGCGGTCCACGGGGCCGGGCTCGTGCACCGCGACTTGAAGCCGTCGAACGTGATGATCACGCGCGGCGACGCGATCAAGCTGCTCGACTTCGGCGTCGTGAAGCTCGACGACGCGACCAAGCTCACCGCGGGCGGTGAGGCGCTCGGCACGCCGCACTACATGGCGCCCGAGCAGGCGACCGGCGAGGAGCAGGACGCGCGCACCGACCTCTACGCGCTCGGCGCGATCCTGTTCCGCATGATCACGGGCAGCGTGCCGTTCGAGGGCACCGGCATGCAGGTGATGATGGCGCACGTCGGACGGCCGGTGCCGCACGTCGCGCACGCCGGGGTCGACGCGGTGATCGCGCGCTGCATGGCGAAGCGCGCGAGCGAGCGGTACGCGTCGGCGGCGGAGCTGATCGCCGCGCTGGACGAGGTGGCGTCGTCCGTCGTCCGTCGTCCGTCGTCCGGTCCCAGATCGGCTGCGCGATCGCTCGAAGAGATCTTCAGCCCGCTGTCCGAGGTCCACGCGCCGCGCGCGCGCACGCATCCGATCGCGTACGCGTTGGGCGCGATGCTCGTCGTCGCGGCGCTCGCGGGCATGACGCGCGTCGCGGGGCCGATCGCGCGGCACCTCGGGCCGGCGCCCGAGATCGTCGACGACGGGCCGCGCGGCGATCTGTTCCTCGGCGGCGAGGGCTACTCGATGCGGGTGTCGGTCCCGAGGACGCTGGTCGCCGGGCACAGCGCGGACATCACGCTCGCGATCTGGGACGGCGACGGCGCGCCGCTGGTCGGCACCGAGACGGTCGTGACGATCGCGTCGCCGAGCGGCGCGGTGACCGGGCTGCGCGCGGCGGAGCCGACGCCCGGCATCTACCGCTTCCGAGTCCACTTCGCTGAATCCGGCGCGAATGTCTTGCGCGTGTTCCTCCCGATCGGCGACGCGACGATCACGATCCCGCTCGCCGTCACGCGCGGGGTCGCCGCGCAGGCGTGATAACGTCGTCGCGCGCGTGGACCCGCAGCTCCTGTCCATCTTGAAGTGCCCGCGCTGCGGCGCGGGCGGATCGTTCACCGGATCGCGCGCGCTCGTGTGCGGCGCGTGTGACCTCGAGGTCCGCGTGCACAACGGCGCGGCCGGTCCGCTCGATCTGCTGGATCCCGAGAGCCGCGACGCGCCGGTGACGACCAAGGAGCAGCGGCTCATGGAGAGCATGGTCGTCGCGCGCTTGTACGAGCGCCTGTGGCGGCCGCTGTTCGTGCGCTTGTTCGCGGGCGAGGGCGCGGGCGCGTCGGTCGGCGGCTTCGCCGGCGAGATGTTCGTGCACAAGCACACGCTCGGGCTCGACGAGCGCGAGGGCCCGTGGCTCGATCTGTCGTGCGGCACCGGCCTGTTCGTGCGCGCGATCGCGGCGTCGTCGCCGGCGGCGCTGGTGGTCGGGCTCGACATCTCGCGCGCGATGCTCGAGGTCGCGGAGCGGCGCGCGCGCGGCTACGCCAACGTGCACCTCGTGCGCGGCGACGCGCACGCGCTGCCGTTCGTCGACGGTGCGTTCGGCGGGATCAACAACGTCGGCGCGCTGCACGCGTACGACGATCCCGAGCAGGTGTTCCGCGAGGTGTGGCGCGTCCTGCGGCCGGGCGGCGTGTACGTCGGCTCGACGTTCGCCGAGGCGCGCTCGATGGTCGGCAAGCTCGCGGCGCGCGCGGCCGGCATCCGGCGCTTCGATCCGAACGAGCTGCGCGCGTGGCTGGCGCGCGTGGGTCTCGGCGAGTTCGAAGAGCTTCGCCTCGGCGGCGCGTTCATCTTCCGCGCGCGGAAGCCGTAGCGGAACGCGAGCCACGCGCCAGGAGCGAGGGCATCGTGACGCTCTGACCCTGGCGTCTGGTCCCTGGTCCCTGGCCCCTGCTACTGGCCCCTGGCGACTGGCTCCTGGCTCCTGATCCTGGCCCCTGATCCCCTGCCACTGTTCAGAACGACCCGCGCACGAGGTCCATCACGACCCCACGAGTCGGGATGTCGCGCGCGAGCACGTTGTTGCTGCCGCCGAAGCCGAGCGCGCCGACCTCGAGCGTCTTCGACTTCGAGCTCAGGTGCAGATCGTCGTAGTCGCTGGTCCAGCGGAAGCCGAAGTACATGCCGGCGACCAGGCCACCGGTCGAGAGCAGACCGACGACGCGCTCGTCGGAGTTGGTCGTGTCGTCGCGGATCGCGGCGTAGAGGAGCCAGGGCGCGGCGGCGCCGATCGCCGCGACGCCGTCGACGCGCAGCATGCGTCCGGTCGAGATCTCGTGATCGGGCGCGAGGTAGAGGCCGAGCGCGACGCCGCCGGCCGCGCCGAGCGCGGCGTTGAGCGAGTACGCCTCGCTCGCGAACGGCTGCATGAGCTCGCCGACGGTGAGCCCGCCGATCACGCCCATGCCGCCGAACGAATCGATCAGCGTGACGTCGTTCGCGGTCAGCGAGTGGTCGTGCGCGTACGCGACGCCGCCGAGGGTGCCGAGCGCGAGACCGATCGACGCGCCGACCGCCACCTCGTCGTGCGACGTGTGGACGTTGGTGCCGCCGACGGCGTCGGTGAAGAACGCGAAGTCGATCGCGCCCCAGGTCGCGCCGGCGCCGATCACGCGCGCGTCGGCGAACGAGATGTCGGTGCGATCGCCGAGCCACCACGCGAGCCCGCCGCCGGCGAGCCCGCCGATCAACGCGCCCGCGGTGTCGGCGCCGCCGCCCGAGACGCCGTCGCCCGCGCCGACGACGCCGAGGCCGAGCAGTGCGCCGCCCGCGAAGCCGTAGCCGGTGAGCACGGTGCGGCCGCGGACGGCCTCTTCATCGGCCGCGTGCGCGGTGACCGCGGGCGTCGCCGGCTCGGGCGCGAGCGAGGTGTCCGCGGTCTCCTTCGGCTTCGAATCTTTCGGCGGCTGCGGCTCGGGCTCCTTGATGCCGAGCTTCTGGTTCGCGATGCGGACGATCTCTTTCGCGTCGGCCGACGACGCACCCGACGGGCTGCGCACGAGCGACTCGACCGCGAGCTGCTTGGCGTCGGCCCAGGCGGAGACGTCGAGCAAGTGACGCGCGCGGAGGACGAGCGCGGCGGCGACGGCTTCGTCGACGTCGGAAGGTTGATCCGCGGCGGGCGGAGTGGGGGCCGCGGCGTACGGATCCTGAGGGCCGGGCACGGGCAGGGGCACGGGCGCGGGCACGGGTGCCGGCGTCGGCGCGGACGGCGGCGGCGCGGGCGGCGGCGGCGCGCCGTACGGATCCTGCGTTTGATCCGTGGGCGCTTCTCCGTACGGATCCAGCGGCGCCGCTTGGTCCCTGCCCTTCGGCTTCTTCGGGACCTTGGGATTCTTCGGCGGCTTCGCCTTCGGTGCGGGCGCGGGCTTCGGGTCGGCGTACGGATCGACCGGCTGCGCGTGCGCGACGACCGGCGCGATGCCGATCGCGAACGCGACGAGAGCCGGGAAGCCACGCACGGTTGATCTCTGGGTTACCACTCGACCCTACTTCGTTCAACGTCGCGCGTCGGCAGAGGGTCTCACCGAGTTGCTTACGTCACGTCACCCGGCGAAGCCTGCGTCGACGGGCGCCGCGCCCGACCGCCGGGCGAGTGCTTCCACTGCTGGTTGTAGAAGTAGAGGAACATCACCTGGATCATCGAGAGGACCGGCACCGCGAGCAGCGCGCCGGTGAGGCCGTAGGCCTTCTCGCCCAGGATCAGCGAGAACACGACGAGCACCGGGTGGATCTTCGCCGAGGTGCCGATGATCTTCGGGTTGAGGAAGTTCGCCTCGAGCAGGTGGATGCCGACGATCCACGCGAGCATCGCGACCGCGCGGAAGACGTCGAGGCCGGTGTCGCCCGAGACCAGCGCGCTGAACACGATCGGGATCGATGACAAGATCGATCCGAAGATCGGGATCAGGCTCATCACCGCCGCGACCACCGCGAGGATCAGGCCGTACTTCACGCCGAACACGCTGATCCCGACGAACGTGAGCACGCCGTTGATCAGGCAGATCAGCAGCTGGCCGCGGATCACGCCCGATAGGCCGCGATCGATCCCTTGGATGATCACGTCGTAGTCGTCGCGGAAGTCTTTCGGGAAGAGCGATCGCAGGAACGCGTGCACCTTCTCGAGATCGATCAGCATGAACGCCGCGATCATGAGGACGAGGAAGAACGTGAAGACGCCGATGATCACGGCGCCGACGAGATCGCGGCCGAAGCGCACGAGGTCGTCGACCTTCGAGCGCAGCCCCGCGATCGCGTTCTGCATGAAGCCGCGCAGCTTCTCCTCGAGCGTCATCGGCTCGGGCGCGGTCTCGTTGGGCACGACGCGGAACGCGCCGTTGGGCTGCGGCGTGATCTCGACGCCGCCCTGCGCGATCTGGATCGCGAAGCGCCCGTCGGGGAGCGGCGTGATCGTGAACGCCGTGTTCGGCGGCATCGGCACGTCGGGGACGATCGGCGGCTCGTCGGTCGCCTTCTTCGGCGGCTTGAGCGACGGGAACCGGTTCTCGAGCCAGTGCGCGATCTCCGGCGTCCACTCCTCGTTCATCTTCTTGTAGAGGCCGGGCGCTTCCTTGCCGATGCGCTGCAGATCCTTCGCCATGCGCGGCACCAGCACGAACAAGAAGCCGACGACCGCGGCGATGAAGACGAGGTAGCAGATGATGATCGCGAGGCCGCGCGGCATGCGGCGCGTGCCGTCCTTGCGGTTGCACATCCACGCGACGACCGGCGCGAGGATGTACGCGATCAGCGACGCGAAGATGAACGGCAGGAGCACCTGGTGGCCCCAGACCAGGACCAGCAGCGCGAACAGCGGCAGGCCCCAGCGCGACAGGAACCGCCGCACCGGCCCCATCTTCCCCGGACCGGGCGTCGAGGGTCCGCTCGCCGCGGGATCCGCGGGCGACGTCGGCGCGCTGGGCTCGCTCATGCGTGCCCGTTGGTAACACGATTACTGGTGCGAGAGGCCGGCGAGCGCTTTCATCGCGGCGGCGATGTCGGCGTCGGTGATCGTGACGGTGACGCGCAAGGTGCGGGCCTTCACGGTCGCGGTCACCTTGTCGAGGAACGGCCCGAGCGCACCGAGCTCCTTGCGCAGATCGACCAGCGCCGTCTTCATCCGTGCGAGCGCGCGCGTCGCGGTCGCGGCCGAGCGCATCTCGAGCGACGCCTCGCCGCGGAGGTCGCCCTTCACGATCGTGATCGCGCCCCACGCGCTCGCGGGCGCTTCGCCGAGCGACTCGAGCGTCCCCGGTTCGGCGACGGCGGCCCACAGCGGCGCGTCCACGACGACCTTCGCGACCAGCGCCTTCATGCGGCGATCGTTCGCGAAGCCGCCGGCGGTCATCTTCGCGAGCAGCGCCGCGTCGTCGCTCGCGCCCGCCGCGAGCACGTCGTCGGCGAGCCAGCGCGCGCTGAACGAGCCGCCGCTCGCGACCGTGTATCGACTGACGTCGCCTTCGCGCGTGATGTCGACGTGATCACCCCACCCGACGAAGACGTCGCGCAGGCACTTCTCGAACGTGTCGCGCCGGAGCGTGGCGAGGCCGATGACGAGCACGGTCTGCTCGGACTCCTCGTCGAACGACGCGACGACGACCGAGTCGACGAGATCCGGAAGGTCACCACCGCAGCTCTTGGTCAGCCCATCGGCGAGGACCTGCTGCTGCGGCGCGCGACGCCACAGGTTGCGCGCGATCGTCCGCACGGCGGGATCGGTCAGGTTCGCGCCGCCGATCCAGGCGAGCTTCGCGGGCAAGACCGCGCGCGCCTCGGCAAGCGCGCGGGTGTCGGCGCGCGCAGACGAAGCAAGCGTCAGGACGAGGAGGACCGCGATGGCGCGCATCGACCCACGAGTAGCACGCGCGCGCGGGGACCGACCTGGCAATCAGTCGTCTAGCGAGGCAGGACGCGACTTCTTGCGGCGGAACGGCGAGCCGAACCAGCCGCCGACGCGCGCGAGCATCGAGGGGCGCGCGCCGGCGCGGACGAGATCGTCGTCGGTGAGGCCGTGATCGAGCGTGGGCGCGGGCAGCGCGTCGGTGGCGCTCTCGCCGAGGAGCGCGGCCTCGGTCGCGGTGCGATCGATCGGCACGCGCGGCAGCTCGCGGCGCTCGCGCGGCGCCGGCGGTGCGGGGCGATGCGCGTCGCGCCCGACGTCGAGGCGGACCGAGCCCCAGCGACGGCACTGCATGCAGCGCCAGAAGAACTGCTCGCGGCGCGCGCCGCAGTGGCCGCAGCGCCACGAGCCGTCGAACGCCCACGTCAGCGAGCCGCCGTGCCCGGCGAGCGCCCTGAGCTCGTCGGTGATCGCCGCGTGATCGTCGCCGGCGAGCGCGAGCCGCGCGGCCGCGACGCGCGCGGGCAGGAAGTCGGGGAAGTCGGTCGCGAGCGCGCGATAGTCCGCGAGCGCGCCCGACGCGTCGCCGAGCGCGCGCAACTCGGCGGCGGCGAGGCGCACGTGCGGCGAGCCGCCCAGCTCCTTGTCGATCGCGGACAGCACGCCGGCGGCGCGCTCGGCGGCGGCGCGATCGAGATCGACCAGCGTCGCCTGCGCCTCGGGCGCGGGCCCCGCGCCGGTGCCGAGCCGCGCGATCGCGGGGTTCGCGCCCGCGTCGTCGAGATCGTCGCCGCCTTCGCCCGCCGTCCCGATCTTCTCGAGCTGCTGCCGCTCGGCGACGACCAGGCCCGGCACGAAGAAGCGCGCGAGCTCCGGCGCCTTGGTCAGCGCCTGGCGCAAGCGCATCGACGCGCCGCGCGGATTGCCGCGCGCGGCGGCGAGCTCGGCGGCGGCGGCGAAGAAGTGCGCGCTCTCGCCGTCGGACGGCTTGCGCGCGTCCTTCAAGAGGCGCTTGGCGCTGTCGAGATCGCCGTTCGCGATCGCGCGCTGCGCGGCCGCGATCCACAGATGGTGCTCGCGCGCCGCCGCCGCCTGGCCGGTGCCCTTGGCCAGCCGCGCCCACGCCTGCGCAGCCTCGGCGTAGCGGCCCTGCTCTTCGTAGAGCCCGCACAGCGCGCGCAAGGCGCCCTCGTGCTTCGGCTCCTCGACGAGGACGTCCTCCATCGCGCGGGTCGCGCGACGCGGCATGCCCGCGGTGCGGAAGTCGAGCCCGAGCTCGTACTTCGCGCGCAGGCGCAGCTTCTTCGATCCGCCCTCGCGCAGGGCGAGCGCTTGGTGCACGCGGATCGCGCGCTCGTGCTCGCCGCGGCTGCGGAAGAGCGCCGCGAGCGCGAAGTACGGCTCGCTGTCGTCGATGTTCTCCTCGACGACGCGCTTGAGCTCCTCGATCACGGTGTCGTGATCGCGCGCGATGAGATGATTGAGCGCGCGCATGTACGCGCGGCTGTGGCGCGCGGTGCGGCGCAGGTGGCGATCGTCGGGCACGTAGTAGCGGCCGACGAGGATGCCGACCGCGAGCGCGCCGAGCGCGATCAGCACGATCACCATCGCGGCGCCCACTAGCCCTGCTCCTCGAAGTCTTCTCCGCCTCCGTCGAGGCTCGCGAGCACGCGGGCCGCCGCCGGGTTCGGGCGCTCGGGGATGTCCTCGAGCGGCGCGGGATCGGTGAACGGCAGGTTGCGCAGGCGCGCGAGCTCGCGCTCGAGCTTCCCGATCAGCGCCTCGTACTGCCGGCGCCGCCACACGTAGTACATGCTCCACACGAGCCCGGCCGCGAGCAGGATCACCGTCGTCAGCCAGCCCGCGATCAGCGCGGGCAGCCAGATCTCGCGCGGCTGATCACCGAACAGCGCGCCGAGCCACGGCGGCACGTTGACCGGGATCCAGCCGCTGTTGGCGACGAGGAACAAGCCCACCACGATGCCGAGGCTGATCATCGTGATCACCGCGGTCGCGGTCGCCGCGAGGCGCAACCAACGGATCACCGCGCGACCCCGTTCATCGCGATCGACTCTACACTAATCGGGCTTCGGGCTTCGCGCTTCGACTTCCGACTTGCTCGAGCACGAACGTCGCGCGATCTAGCCGCGCAGTAGCGCACCCGCTGAAGCGCTATGGTGGGTCGAGCTCGGGGTAGTGACGAAAGATGCCGTGCTGGTCGAACGGCAGGCGGCGGGGCGACGCGAGGTACGCCGCGAGGCGCGGGCGGGCGGCGACGGCGGCGGCGAGCGCGACGGTGCGCGGGATGCGCGGCTCGAAGCGCGCCATCGCGTGGGGAAACGCGTAGCGGAGGCCGTCGAGCGTGTTCATGAGCGAGAGGTCGACGTAGCTCGTCGTCTTGCCGACGAGGTGATCGCCGCCGCTGTGCACGAGCACGTCCTCGAAGTAGGTCATGTACTTCGGGATGCGATCCTTGATGAAGTGCTCGGCGGTGCGCGCGGCCTCGGGCTTCTGATCGTCGTAGTAGAGCGACGACGCGATCGGGTGGTGCACGTCGTGCGCTTCGGCGACCAGATCCGCGATCGTGAGCTGCAGCTGGTGCGCGGCGAGGCGATCGGCGTCGCTCGCGCCGACCAAGCCGAGCCGCGGCGCGAGCCAGTGCAGGATCGCCGCGGTCTGCGCGATCACGAGATCGCCGGCCTTGAGGAACGGCGGCGCGAACGGACGCGGCCGCGCGCCGTCGCCGCGCAGCATCTTCTGCATCGCGGCCATGCCGTGCGGCTCGCGCGCGACGTCGACGTACCGCGCGCCCGCGTCCTCGAGCGCGAGCCGGACGTACTCGCCGCGGCCCGGGATGGACGGCCAGTAGTACAGCTCGTACGTGACGGTCTCGGTCATGCGGGGACTCTACCGCCGTCGCGCGCGTCCGGGGCGCCGCGCGCCGCGCCTCACGTGCACTCGCTTGCTACGGTGTGAGCATGAAGACGGTGACGTTCGAGGGAGTCGACTGCACGATCGCGATCCGCCGGCCCGCCGATCGCGTTTCGGTCATCGTGATCACCGGCAAGGATCGCGGCGAGCACGGCGACGCGCCGATGCGCGAGCTGTCCGCGGATCTCGAGCGCGGGCCGATCGCGCTGTTCGTCGACGCGCGCGGCACGATCGGCGCGAACCTCGACGTCAGCGATCGATGGGCGCGCTGGCTCGGCGCGAACCGCGCGCGCTTCACGCGGATCAGCATGCTCACCGGCTCGCGCTTCGTGCAGCTGACCGCCGAGTTCGTGCGCCGCTTCTCCGAGCTCGGCGAGCTGATGCACATCTATACGGACCCGGTCGCGTTCGAGACGGCGCTGTCGCTCAGCTGTGCATGATCGACTTCCGTCCTCCGACTTCCGTCTTCCGTTCCGGAAACAGAACGGCCCGCCGAAGCGGGCCGCTGATCTTCCGGTAGACGGAAGCCGGACGACGGAAGTCGTGCTTCAGTCGTTCTTCTCGGCGTTCTTGCCGAGCTTGCCGAGCTTGCCGCGCATGACGTCGCCGAGGGTGGCGCCGCCGGCGTTCGGCGAGGCGTAGCCCTGGGCGTCCGCCATCTCCTTCGCGCGGTTCGCGCCCTTGATCGACAGCGCGATCTTGCGCTCCGCGCCGTCGGCGTGGAGGACCATGACCTGGACCTCCTGGTTCGGCTGCAGCACCGCCCGCGGATCCTCGACGTGGTCTTCGCTGATCTCGGACACGTGGACGAGACCCTCGACGCCCTTCTCCAGCTCGACGAACGCGCCGAAGTCGAGGACCTTGAGGATCTTGCCGGCGACGACCTTGCCCGACGGATAGTCGTGCGGGATGCGATCCCACGGGTCGGCGACCAGCTGCTTGATGCCGAGCGAGATCTTCGGCTTGTCGCCGTCGCCGGTATCGATGTTGAGCAGCACGGCCTCGACCTCGTCGCCCTTCTGGAACAGCTCGCTCGGGTGCTTCACGCGCTGGGTCCAGCTCATGTCGCTGATGTGGACCAGGCCGTCGATGCCTTCCTCGATCTCGACGAAGATACCGAAGTCCGCGATGTTGCGGACGTGGCCCTTGACCACGGTACCCGGCGGGTACTTCTCGGTCAGCTGCTCGTACGGGTTGGGCTCGAGCTGCTTCATGCCGAGCGA
>DATJIA010000026.1:0-3340 GCA_035493675.1 Kofleriaceae bacterium
CCCTTCGCGCCATCAGCCTCGGCGCGATCGCGTAACGCCTCGGGCCAGGATCCGACCCGAGGCCCGAGGCCCGACGCCCGACGCCCAGCCCGGAAGGCGAAAGCCTTACGGGCTCTGAGGCCTCGATCAGTAGTCCGCGCCGAGCGACAGCGTGCCCGACGGGTACGTGTCCACGGCGCCGCCGGCGGCGCGGGCGCCCGCGGCGTCCCAGGACCAGGAGAAGCGCTGGAGGTCGAACGCGGTGCGCACGAAGACGTGCGAGGTCGCGCGGACCTCGACCGAGGCGCCGTGCTCGAGCGCCCAGCGCGAGGCCTCGCCGAACGCCATCTCGGTGGGCTCGGCGCCGCCGATGACCGGCTCGATCGCGGCGAGGCCGCCGAGCGAGACGCGGCCGAGCGAGGCCGACATCGACGCGCCCGCGACCAGGTAGCCGTAGTGGCCGTCGGGCGTGCGCGACGGATCCTTCGAGTCGATCGTGAAGGTGCGCTCGCCGAGCCCCGCGACCGGCGCGAAGCGAACCGCGCCGCGCGTGAGCGCGTAGGCGCCGGCGATCTGCCAGCGCGACAGCGTCGTCGGCGCCGCGCCGTCCATGAGCGGCGTCGTCATGCCGACCGCGCGCTCCGACGTCAGCGTGATCGACGTGTGCGCCGTCGGATCGATCGCCGCGTCGAGCCGGATCGCGCCGACCGGCGTCGACGAGTAGCCCGCGACCGTCGCGGGCCCCGGCGCGAAGTCGCGGGTGATGACGCCGACGCCGACCGCGGCGCGCATGCGCAGGCCGTCGTCGGACGAGGAGGTCGCGCCGGTGTCGATCGGACCGCCGCCGGTCTCGCCGTCGCCGCCCATCGTGAGCGCCAGGATGTCGTCGGCGCTGACCGCGTCGGAGGCGTCGGCGGTCTCGGTCGGCTCGGCTTCGTGGTCCTTCGCCTCCGTCTCAGGACGAACGGGATGCTCGGAAGGCGCGGGCAGGCGGGGTGCGTCGTCGTCGTCGCCGTCGCGCTCGTGCGACGGGGCGCCCGCGAGCTCGAGCACGTCGGGCATCAGGTTCGAGCGCAGCGACTCGATCTCGCCCTTGCCGAGCGCGGGGCCCGAGAGCGGGGTCTCGACCAGATCCTTGAGGCCGCCGTCGGCGCCGTAGACGACGACGCGCAGCGTGAGGTTGCCGTGCGACGACATCACTTCTCCCGCGACCACGCCCTCGGCGTGCAGCCCGCGCACGATGTCGTCGCACCCGGAGCCGTGACGCGCGAGCGTGCGCAGCGCGCTGGGCGAGACCTTCGCCGTCTCGACGTGCGCGTCCTTGTGCAGGAGCGACTGCATCTGGCGCTCGACGCGACCCGCGTCCGACCCACCGATCCCCACGAACACGACGGTCAGGACAGGGAGGACGGGCACGTCACACCGCCAATCTCGTCGACTGCGAGACCGTCTGCGAGGTCATCACGCCGACATTGCCGTTGGAGAGGATGCACATCGCGTAGTGCACGAGCCCGGTGAACACGGGGCCCGAGATGATGTCGCCGTTGAACGTGAACTGCGCGCCGTGGCGCGGACAGAGGAACTTGCCGCTCGACACGCCGTTCTGCGCGCCTTCGTGCGTGCAGCGCGACGACACCGCGTAGAGCCCGCCCGCGTCGCGCACGACGTAGAAGCGCGGCGTCGAGAACAGCTTCGGCGAGTTGGTCGTGAAGCTCGACGCCGCGCCGACGTCGGTCGCGGTGCCGCTGCACGTCGGGCCGCCGCCCGCGTCGGGCGTGCCCATCATCGCGTCGGGAGAGCCGGGCCGCGCATCTGGAGATCCGGGCCGCGCATCGGGCGAGCCCGGCGGCGCATCGGGCGGCTCCTCGGGCGCGTCGGGATGATCGCCGAGCGGTCCGGTCGCGACGACCGGCGCGTCGCCGTCGGTGCAGCCCGCGATCGCGAGCCCCACGCAGCCCGCGAGCGCGCAGAAGCCACGCCGCGAGATGTCGACCAACTCGGGATTCCGCCTCATCGCGTACGTAGAGGAGCACGAAGCCCTGGCTCGTCGCAGGTGTGCGACCTGACACCCGCTTGCGACAACTGCCAACGAGCCACCTCAGGTGTGCAGGGACTGTTCAGTCAGCGGGATTGTGAAGTCAGCGAGGGTGAGCACCGCGGGGTACGCACGAGCGCGCGCGGGGCTGTAGCGTGCGCCCGATGTCTCGCGTCGCCGCGATCTTGTGCGCGCTCGTGTGCGCGTGCACCGACGTGGAGAACGGCCCCGCCGGCGATCCCGCGGGCACGCTCAGCGAGCCGATCTTCCGCTGTTCCGTCGAGCCGGTGCTCGTGCGCGAGTGCAGCTACAACGGCTGCCACGGACAGCAGTCGGCGCTGCGCGTGTACTCGCCGGGCAAGCTGCGCGCGACCCCGCCTGCGAATATCGACGAGGCGGTCGCGCCGCTGACCGAGGCCGAGCACCACGCCAACTTCCTGTCGGCCGCAGGATTTGCGTTCGGCGGCGTCGCCGCGGACGACAACCTGCTCGTGCGCAAGCCGTTGCCGAGCTCCGACGGCGGCTTCTCGCATTTCGGCGGCGCGATCTTCTCCGGGCTGCAGGACGCGCAGTACGTCGCGATCCACGACTGGCTCGCGGGGTCGGGGAAGTGCCCGTGAAGCGCCTCTTGATCCTCGCGCTCCTCTGCGCGCCGGCGATCGCGCACGCGTTCCCCGCGGGCCTCCAGTTCGACAACGATCCGATGAACGCCGGCATGCAGGGCGACGGCGCCGGCGGCATCCCGTTCACCGGCGCGCCGCGCTGGGCCGGGCACACCTGCGACGTCTGCCACACGAACGCTCCGCACACGATCGGCCTGCGCGTCGAGGCCGATCATCCCGAGATCTTCACCGACGGCTGGAAGCCGAAGACGACCTATCACCTGCGCGTGATCCTCACCGGCGAGCACGCGGGCGTCGCGTACAAGGCGAGCGGCGACATGTGCGGGCAGCAGTTCGATCCGTACACGCCGTGCGACGAGAACGGCTTCGCGATCGAGATGGACGATCCGCAGGGCGTGCCCGCGGGCAAGCTGTTCGCGTTCGCGAACGGCGCGTGCGTCACGACCGGCACGCCGCCGCCCGACGCCGACACGCGCGTGATGAAGGACGGCACCGCGGCGACGCACAACGGCGCGCACATGGGACAGACGACCTGGGATCTGTGCTGGACGTCGCCCGACGCCGGCACGCGCACGATCACCGCGTACGTCACCGCCGTCGACGGCAACGGCGGCGACGGCACCGCCGACTTCCCCAACGACACCGCCGGCGACGACGTCGCGGCCGGCGCGGTGCCGCTCCCGGAGGCCGGCGCGCCGCCGCT
>DATJIA010000027.1:0-15907 GCA_035493675.1 Kofleriaceae bacterium
ACGGCGAGCCGTTCTTTGCGATGAAGCTGGTCTCGGGCAGGCCGCTCGACAAGGTGATCGGCGAGGCGTCGCATCTCGAAGATCGCCTGGCGATCATTCCGCGCCTCGCTGCGGCGTGTGATGCGATCGCCTACGCGCACAGCCAGCGCATCATCCATCGCGATCTCAAGCCGGCAAACGTGCTCGTCGGAGATTTCGGCGAGACGGGCGTGATCGATTGGGGGCTCGCGAAAGATCTCGCGGCGCCCGCGAGCCCCGAATCGGCCGAAGACCACCGGCGCGATCGTGACGCGGACGCGATCGCGGGCGAGACCGTCGCGGGATCGATCATGGGCACGCCCGCGTACATGCCGCCCGAGCAAGCGCTCGGCGACGCCGTCGACGAGCGCGCCGACGTCTACGCGCTCGGCGCCCTCCTCTATCACGTGCTCGCCGGCGCGCCGCCCTACGACGGCAAGAGCGTCGACGAGATCCTCGCGAAGGTCGTCGCCGAGCCTCCGCCGCCGCTCGCCTCGCGCGTCGACGGCGTCCCACCGGATCTCGTGACGATCGTCGCGAAGGCGATGGCGCACGCACCGGTCGATCGCTATCCGACCGCGCGCGAGCTGAGCGACGACCTCAAGAAGTTCCAGACCGGTCAGCTCGTCGCGAGCCACCGCTACTCGCTCGGCGAGCTCTTGCGCCGCTGGCTGCGCCGCCATCGCGCGGCCGTCGGCGTCGGCTCGATCGCGCTCCTCGTCGTCGCGACCGTCGGCGTGCTCGCGATCCGTCGCGTCGTCGCCGCGGAGCATCGCGCGCAGGACGAACGCGAGCGCGCGCTGCACAGCCGCAGCGACGCCGAAGATCTGATGTCGTTCATGCTCGGCGAGCTGAGCGACAAGTTGAAGCCGCTCGGCCGGCTCGATCTCCTCGACGGCGTCGCCTCCAAGGCGATCGCGTACTACGGGCGACGCGAAGACGACCTCAGCGACGAAGAGCGCGCCCATCGCGCCGCCGCGCATCGGAGCATCGGCGACGTCCTCGCCGACCGCGGCAAGACCGACGACGCGTTGGCCGAGTACCGCGCCGCCGCCGCGATCGACGACGCGATCACCGCCCGGGCGCCGTCGCGCGGCGAATGGGCCCGCGAAGCGACGATCAGCCACCTGCGCATCAGCGATGCGCTCGTGCGGCTCGGTCACACGGACGCGGCGATCGACGAGATCAAGCGCGTGCTCGCGATCCGCGAACGCGCCGCCGCCGCTGCTCCCGGCGATCTGCAGACGCAGCGCGATCTGCTGGCGGTCTATGCGCGCCTCTCCGACGTCTTGCTGCGTAGCAAGGGCGACACCGCCGGCGCGCTCGCCGAAGGACGAGCGGAGCTCGCGTTGGCGGAGACGATCACTCGCAAGCAGCCCGGCACCCTCGACAGCCGCCTCGACCTCGTGCGAGCCCACGGCCGCATCGCGAGCGCCCTCCTATCGGCCGGCGACACCGCGGCCGCTGCCGACGAAGCGCGCGAAGAGCTGCGACAAGTCGAGGCCGGGCTCGCGCTCGAACCGGGCAACGCGGATCTCCTCTTCGATCAGGCGGTCGCCCAGCGCTCGCTCGGCAAGGCGTTGGCCGAACAAGGCGACAGCGGAGGTGCGCTCGAGGCGTTCCGCAAAGACCTCGCGATCCGCGAGCAACTCGTCGCCAAGGATCCGTCGAACGTGGACTGGCAGATGGAGCGCGCGATCGTCCACCAAGACGTCGGCGACGCGCTCGAAGCGCGCGGTGACTGGAGCGGCGCCGAGGCCGAGTTCCGCCAGTATCGGGACTTGTTGCTCCCGCTCGTCGCGTTGGATCCGCACGATACGCGCAAGCGGCGCTCCCTCGCCGCCGCGTACGACCGGATCGGTACGATGGCGCTCACCAGGGGCGACTACGCGGCCGCGATCCCGGAGCTGCGCCAAGAGGAATCGATCGCGGCCGAGCTCTTGGAGCACGACCCCGACAACGGCGCCGATCTCTTCGCGCTCGCTTCGAGCCACCAGAAGCTCGGCGACACGCTCATGCGACAAGGCGATCTACCGACGGCGCTTGCGGAGTTCCGCGCGCTCCTTTCGCTCGCCGAGCGATTGGCGTCGAAGGATCCCAAGTTCGGGCGACGCCCGATCGCGATCGCGCACGATCGGATCGGCGAGACCTTGCGCCTCATGGGCAAGCTCGACGACGCGCTCGTCGAACAACGTCAGTCCCTGGCGATCCGAGAAGAGATGGCGGCCGCGAATCCATCGAACATGCATCGTCAACAGGACCTCGCCAGCGGCCATCGGGCGATCGGCACGGTGCTACTCGATGGGCATCACGTCGCCGAAGGTCGCGCCGAGCTCGAGCAGGCGCGCGAGATCCTCGAGCGCATGCTCGCGACCGACCCGAACAACAACGAGTGGAAGTCGTCGCTCGCCGAGGTGAAGGCGCAGCTCTCGAGCGCGAACTGACTCAGGCGCGGCGCGGCAAGATGATCGTCGCGCGACATCCATGTGCATCGGACCGGTTCGCGAGGATCAAGCGGCCGGCGTGCGCCTCGGCGATCTGGCGCGACAAGACCAGGCCGATCCCCGAGCCGCTCGGCTTGGTCGTGAAGAACGGCACGAACAGGTTCGCGCTCGGCGGCAGGCCCGGGCCGTCGTCCTCGACGACGATCGAGACCGACGCGTCGTCGGCGTCCCACGAGACGCGCACGCCGGCGCCGCCGCCCTGCTCGACCGCGGCCTCGACCGCGTTCGAGATCAAGTTGATCAGCAGCTGATCGAGCTGATCGCCGTCGCCGAGCACCGCGACCTCGGGGCCCGGCGAGAGCGCGACGGCGAGCCGCGACTCGAGCTCGACCGCGCGCGCCGCCCATGCGCGCACGTCGACCTTGCCCAACCGCGGCGGCGGCAGGCGCGCGAGCCGCGCGTACGAATTCATGAAGCGGCCGAGCGCTTCGCTGCGCCGCTCGATCACCGCGAGGCCGCGCTCGACGTCGTCGGGCCAGTCGGCGCTGCCGCGGGTCGCGCGCAAGGTGCCCGCGATCGACTGGATCGGACCGAGCGAGTTGTTGATCTCGTGCCCGAGCACGCGCACGAGGCGCTGCCACGCTTGCCGCTCCTCTTCGCGCAGCGCGCGCTGCACGTCGGTGAGCACGATCATCATGTGCGGGCGGCCTTCGAGCCGGATCTCGGTGCGCCGTACGTCCCACGTCGCGCCGGCGACCTGCGCGAGCTGCTCGGTGCGGCGCGGCTCGCCGAGCACCAGCCCGCCGACGCCGAGCTCGTCGGCAGATCGACCGACCAGCTGCACCGCCGCGCGCCCGAGCAAGCGCTCGGCGGCGCGGTTCGCGAGGCGCACGCCGCCGCTCGGATCGAAGACGAAGATCGCGGCGTCGAGGCCGGCGATCACCGCCGACAGCGCGGTGGTCGCCTCGATGTCGGCGTGGCGCTGCGCGCGCAGCGTGCGCGACAGCGCGTTGACCTCGCTGATCGCCTCGTCGAGCGCGTCGTCGCTGCGGCCGAGCCGATGCCCGCGCACCGAGTAGTCGCCCTCGCGCACCGCCGCGATCAGGTTCGCGAGCGACTGCAGCGGACGCGCGACCCGCGCGCGCACCGCCGCCGCGCAGCCGACCGCGCCGCCGAGGATGAACAGCGTGAAGGTCCAGCGCGTCTTCGCGTCGAAGTCGCCGGTCCACAAGATCGACAGCGCGATCACCGACGGCACCGCCGCCGCGGCGAGCGCGAGCACGAAGACCGCGTCCTCGTGCCGGAGGCGCTTCATCCGCCGCCTCGCACGCCGAGGCTCTGCAGCCGGCGATAGAGCGCGCTGCGCGACAGGCCGAGCACGCGCGCGGCCTCGGTGACGTTGCCGCCGTGCTGCGCGAGCGCGCGCTCGATCAAGTAGCGTTCGACCTCGTCGAGCGTCATGTCCTCGAGCTTGCGCGGCACGTCGGCGCGCCCGCGCAGCGCGAGATCCTCGGCGGTGACGAGCTCGCCGCGCGCGAGCAGGACCGCGCGCTCGACGACGTGCTCGAGCTCGCGCACGTTGCCCGGCCACGCGTGCGCGAGCATCGCTTCGATCGCGTCGGGCGCGAAGCCGCGCACTTTTCTGCGTTGGCGCCCCAAGAAGTATGCGGCCAACTTCGGGATGTCCTCGCGGCGCTCGCGCAGCGGCGGCAGCAAGACCTCGACGGTGTTGAGCCGATACAAGAGATCCTCGCGGAACCGACCGGCCGCGACCTCGGCCGCGATGTCCGCGTTGGTCGCGGCGATCACGCGCACGTTCGTGGTCCGGACCCGCGACGATCCGACCGGCGAGTACTCGCCCGTCTGCAGGACGCGCAGGAGCTTCGCCTGCTGCGCCGCCGGCATGTTCGCGATCTCGTCGAGGAAGAGCGTGCCGCCGTCGGCGAGCTCGAAGCACCCGGCGCGATCCGCGTGCGCGTCGGTGAACGCGCCGCGCACGTGGCCGAACAGCTCGCTCTCCAGCACGGTGTCGCTGAGCCCGCCGGCGTTGACCGCGACGAACGCGCGCGCCGCGCGCGGCGACGCCGCGTGGATCCAGCGCGCGACGACCTCCTTGCCGGTGCCGTGCTCGCCGGTGACGAGCACGCTCGCGTCGGCGGAGGCGACCCGCTCGAGCAAGCGCAGCACCGGCTCCATCGCGCGCGACTCCGCGATCAGCTGCGGCAGCTGCTCGCCGCGCCGCCGCGCCGCCTCGGCCTCGAGCCGCCGCGCCTCGCGCAGCGCGCGCGACAGCTCGATCTGCGCGCGCAAGGTCGCGAGCAGCCGCGCGTTGTCCCACGGCTTCTGCACGTAGTCGCGCGCGCCGCGGCGCATCGCCTCGACCGCGCCGTCGACCGAGCCCCACGCGGTGATCACGACCACCGGCAGCTGCGGATCGAGCTCCTTCAACCGATCCAACAGATCCATGCCCTCGCGCCCCGAGGTCGTGTCGCGCGCGTAGTTGAGATCGATCAGCGCGACGTCGAAGACCTCGCGCTCGGCGAGCGCGAGCGCCGCCGCCGGCGACGACGCCGTGCGCACGTCGAGGCCCGCGCTCTTGCCCAGCAAGCGCACGGCCTCGAGCACATCGGCTTGATCATCGGCGACGAGGAGCTTCGACACCCACGCCAAGCTTACGCCGCTCTCCGATCGTCGACGATCCTCCCGTCGAACAAGTGCACCGTGCGGGTCGCCTTGCGCGCGTAGTCCGGGTTGTGCGTGACCATGCAGATCGTCGCGCCGGTCGCGTGCAGCTCTTCGAGCAGCGCCATCACGGCGTCGCCGTTCTTGGAGTCGAGATTTCCGGTCGGCTCGTCGGCGAGCAGGATCAGCGGATCGCCGGCGACCGCGCGCGCGACCGCGACGCGCTGCTGCTGGCCGCCCGACAGCTGCCCGGGCATGTGGCGCGCGCGATGCGACATGCCGACCTTCTCGAGCGCGTCCTGCGTGCGCTTCTGCCGCTCGGCCGGCGGCATCCCGCGATAGGTCAGCGGCAGCTCGACGTTCTCCCACACGGTGAGATCGCCGATCAGGTTGAAGCTCTGGAAGATGAAGCCGATGCGGCGATTGCGCACGAACGCGCGCTGCGCCTCGTCGAGCTCCGCCGCCTTCTCGCCGCCGAGCTCGTACTTGCCCGAGGTCGGCGCGTCGAGCAGCCCCAAGATCGACAACAAGGTCGACTTGCCGGAGCCCGACGGCCCGCTGATCGAGACGAACTCGCCCTTGCGCACCTCGAGGTGCACGTCGGCGAGCGCGTGGGTCTCGACCTCGTCGGTGTGGAAGACCTTGCCGATCCCGGCGAGCTTGATCAGCACGTCGCCTTTCGGCACCAAGCGGGTCACGCCATTCGCAGTCGTATCGCTCATTTCAACCTCACTCGGTCGCGCCCGTCGAAGCGCGACATGTCCGACAAGATGATCTGATCGCCGGCGGAGAGACCGCCGGTGACCTCGATGTCCTTGATCGACGCGCGCCCGAACGTCACCGGCACGCGCACCGCTTCGCTGCCCACGATCTTCCACGCCGTCGTCGTCGCGTGGCTGTCGCCGGTCGCGGGCCGCCCGACGTGGAGGATGTCGCCGGTCTTCTCGAGCTCGACGACGCCGTCGACGTTGAGATCCGGCCGCGCGCCCTTCGGGAGCTCGGCGGGCAAGGCGACGTCGATCTTCACGGTGCCGTTCTCCGCGGCCGGATCGACGCGCGAGACCGTGCCCTCGACCGTGCCGCTGCGGGTGTCGATCGTCGCGTGCAGCCCGATCGTCACGTCCTTGGCCGCGATCTCCGGCACGCGGAGGACCGCCTTCAAGCGCTCCGGCTTGACGATCTTCGCGCACGGCGCGCCGGCGGCGACCGACTGGCCCGGTTGCAGCGGCAGCTCCTGCAAGACGCCGTCGGCGCCGGCGACCAGCTTCAACTCCTCGAGCTGCTTGTGCCGGAAGTCGGCGAGCTGCTGCAGCCGCGCGATCTGATCCTGCGCGGCGCGGAGCTGCGCCGCCTGCCCGCGCTGGAGCGCGCCGAGCCGCTTCTTCTCGAAGTCGACGCGCCCGTGCAGCTGCTCGCTCTTGCCCTTCGACTCGTCGGCGTCGAGCGCGGCGACCACGCCCTTGTCGTGCATGTCGGCGTCGATCGTCGCGCGGTGCTCCGCCATCGCGTGATCGGACTCGAGCGACTGCACGGTCGACTCCTGCGCGAGCACCTGGCCGTCGAGCGAGGCCGCGAGCGTGGTGAGCGCGACCTTCGCGGCGGCGACCTGGCGATCCGCGTCGAGCGCGGCGAGCTCCGCGTCGGGGTTCTCGAGCTCGACGAGCACGGTGTCGGCCTTGACGAGCGCGCCCGGCTGCGCGAGCACGCGCACCACGCGGCCCGCCATCGGCGCCGAGATCCAGCGGATCTCCTCGGGCACCAGCGTGCCCGGCCCTTGGATCGAGAGATCGAGCGGGCCGCGCACCACCGTACCGGTCCAGATCGTGTCGCGATCGACCGACGGCAGCGCGTTCGCGTAGTGGCGGATCGCGAAGGTCGCGGCGGCCGCGCCGGCGACGCACGCGATCGCGACGCCGAGCCAACGCCGCCGGCGACGCCGCGGCGGCAGCGCCAGCGGCCGATCGTTCGCGGGGGGCTCGACCTCGCGGGACACCACGCGCATCACTCGCTCCTCAACGCGACCGTCGGCTGCACGCGCGTCGCGCGCCGCGCCGGCACGTAGCTCGCGACCAGCGACGCCGCGATCACGACCAGGCCGACCAGCGCGAACGTGATCGGCTCGACCCGCTCGGACTCGAACATCATCGACGACAGCTCGGCGCCGAGCGCGTACGACACGATCGTCGCCGCGACCAACCCGATCACGACGCCGACGACCGTCAGCCCGCCGGCCTGCCGCAGCACCATCCACCGCACCGACTTCGGCGTCGCGCCGAGCGCCATGCGAATCCCGATCTCGTGCGTGCGCTGCGCGACCGTGTAGCTCATCACGCCGTAGATCCCGACCGCGGCGAGCACGAGCGCGAGCACCGCGAACGCGCCGAGCAGGAACATCAAGAACCGCGGGCGCGCGACCGCCTCCCACAGGACGCCGTCCATGCTCTGCACCTTCGAGACCGGCAGCGTCGGATCGAGCTCCGCGATCGCGCGCTGGACCGCCGGCGCCAGCGCCATCGGATCGCCGCTCGTGCGCACCGCGACCGTCATCTGGTTGAAACCGTCGGTGTCGACCTGCCCGACCTGCCAGAGGTTGAAGTACACCTCGGTGCCCGCCGGCTTGTCGAGCCCGCCGTTCTTGACGTCGTCGACGACGCCGACGATCCGCTGGTGCGGCGACTTGTCGTTCCACGGCGTCAACCAGATCTCCTTGCCGAGCGGATCCTCACCGGGGAAGAACTTGCGCGCGAACGCGCGGTTGATCATCACGACCGGCGGCGCCGATTCGTCGTCGGACGGCGCCAGCGCGCGGCCGGACACGAGCTTGATGCCGAGCGTCGGCAGCGCGTCGTCGCCGACCGGCTGCCAGTAGTCGACGTTCCACGGCGCGCCCTTCTTGTCCTCGACCTTGCCGGGGAACGCGATGTCGTTCGCGATGATCGGACGCTCGGGCGGCGTGCCGTCGAGCAGCGTCATCGACTCGACGCCCGGCAGCGCGCGGATCTTGTCCTCGAGCCGGCGCCAGAACGCGTTCGACTGCTGCGCGTTCGAGTACGTCTTGTGGTGCAGCTGGAGCTGCATCGTCAGCACGTGGTCGGGCTTCATGCCGAGGTCGACCTGCTGCAGGCGCATGAAGCTGCGGATCATCATGCCGCACCCGATCACGAGCACGACCGCGAGCGAGACCTCGCTGACGACCAGCGCGCGGCGCAGGCGCCGCTGCGAGCGCGTGCCGCTGGTGCGCAGCGAGCCGTCCTTGAGCGCGCCGTGCAGATCGTCGACGCGCGTGTGCAGGATCGGCGCGAGGCCGAACACGAAGCTCGCGGCGAGCGTGCACGCGAGCGCGAAGCCGAGCGCGCGGGTGTCGAGATGGATCTCGTGCAGGCGCGGCGCCGACGACGGCAAGAGCGCGACCGTCGCGTCGAGCGCCCACACCGCGATCAAGATGCCCAGCGCCCCGCCGGCCAGGCCGAGCACCACGCTCTCGGTCAGGAACTGGCGGACCAAGCGGCGGCGCGTCGCGCCGATCGCCTGCCGCACCGCGATCTCGCGACCGCGCGCCTCGGCGCGCGCGAGCAAGAGGTTCGACAGGTTCGCGACCGCGATCAACAAGACGAACAAGACCGCCGCCTGCAGGAGCCACAGGGTCACCGACAGCGAGCCGACGACCTCGTCCTTGAGCCAGAACATCTCGAGCGGGTGGTGCTTCGGATCGGGGCGATGGATCTTGGGTCCGCCCTCCTTGCTCAAGTGCTCGACGATCGTGTCGAGCTCCGAGCGCGCCTGCGCGATCGACACGCCGTCCTCGAGCCGCGCGATCACGTTCCAGTTGTGGCTGCCCCAGTCGTCTTGGTCGTACTTGATGCGCGCGGGCACCCAGACCTGCGTGCCCGGGCCCGGGAAGTCGAAGCCCGCCGGCATCACGCCGACGATCGTCACCGGGATCGCGTTCCACGTGACCTTCTTGCCGATGATGTCGGCCTCGCCGCCGAAGGTGTCCTTCCACAGATCGTGACCGATCACGATCGCGGTCGGATCGCCGGGCTTGTCCTCGTCGGCGGAGTACCAGCGGCCGAGCTCGGGCGCGACGCCGATCGTCGGCAGGAGCGACGCGGTCGCGTACACCGACGGCACGCGTACCGGACGATCGCCGCCGCCGATCGAGGCGCTGCGCAACCCGTACGCGCCGATCGACGCGCACGACGTGCACTCCTGGGTCAGGACCTTGTACTCGGGCGGCGAGATCCAGAACTTGTGCAAAGCGCCCTCCCCGGACTCGGGTAGGAACTCGGAGTAGAGCCGCACGAGGCGATCCGAGTCCGGGTAGGGCAACGCCTTGATCACGACCGAGTCGACGACGCTGAAGATCGTCGTCGACGCGCCGATGCCGAGGCCGAGCGTGAGGATCAGGACCGCGGTGACGCCGAGGTTCTTGACCATCATGCGAAGCGCGAATCTGACGTCGGCGACCAGGCTCATCGAGACCCCTCTCGAGCAGGGCCCGTGCCAAGCGCAAACCCGCGACATCCCCCGCGCGCCGGTCGACCCGCGCGCGATCGCGGGAATCGCGATCCCAAAACCGAACAGGTCCGATCGGGCCTCGGGCGTCGGGCCTCGGACTTCGGGCCCGGAAAGCGATCGTTCGCTTCGCTCCGATCGCGATCAGAGATCTCGGCGGTTCTGGGCCGAGGCCCGAGGCCTGAGGACCGAGGCCCAACCAAGCTATAAACGCGTCTCCGTGACGAAGGCCGACTACCTCCGCCTGGTCGACGAGCTGACCGAGCACGACCGTCGCTACTACGTCGACGCCAACCCGACGATCGCGGACGTCGAGTACGACCGCCTGTCCGCGCAGCTGCGCGAAGCCGAGGCGGCGCACCCCGACTGGATCGTGTCGTGGTCGCCGAGCCATCGGGTCGGGCACGCGCCGATCTCGTCGTTCCCGAAGGTCGAGCGCGCGGTGCCGATGCTGTCGCTCGACAACACGTACGACGAGGAGGACCTGCGCGGCTTCCACGATCGCGTCGTGAAGGGGCTCGGCGGCGACGTCCCGGTCTATTCGATCGAGCCGAAGATCGACGGCTTCGGGATCGAGCTGACGTACGTCGACGGCGTGTTCACGCTCGGCGCGACCCGCGGCGACGGCCGCATCGGCGAGGACGTCACCGCCAACCTGCGCACGGTCCGCGGCGTCGCGCTGAAGCTGCGCGAGCCCGTCTCGATCGTGGTCCGCGGCGAGGTCTTCATCGAGAAGGCCGACTTCGCGGCGATCAACGCCGCGCGCGTCGACGCCGGGCTCGAGGCGTTCAAGAACCCGCGCAACACCGCGGCCGGATCGATCAAGCAGCTCGATCCGCGCGAGGTCGCGCGCCGCCCGATGCGCGCGATCCTCTACGAGGTCGTCGACGGCGAGTCGTACGCGCAGGGCCACCTCGAGTCGCTCGCGCTGCTGCGCCGGCTCGGGATCGCGACCAGCGATCACAACTCGCGCGCGGCGTCGTGGGACGAGCTGCACGCGCAGGTCGAGTCGTGGCGCGAGCGGCGCGACTCGCTGCCGTACGAGGTCGACGGCCTCGTGATCAAGGTCGACGCGTTCGCCGAGCGGCGCGTCCTCGGCACGACGTCGAAGGCACCGCGCTGGGCGATCGCGTTCAAGTTCCCCGCGCGCCAGGTCACGACGGTCGTGAAGGAGCTCGAGATCAACGTCGGACGCACCGGCGCGATCACGCCGGTCGCGATCCTCGAGCCCGTCGACGTCAGCGGCACGACGGTGTCGCGCGTGTCGCTGCACAACTGGGATCAGGTCGCGCGGCTCGGCATCGGCTACGGCGATCGCGTGCTGATCGAGAAGGCGGGCGAGATCATCCCGCAGGTCCTCGGCGTCACCGAGCGATCGCCCGGGGACCGCTTCGTCGCGCCGCCCGCGTGCCCGGTCTGCCGCACGCCGCTCGAGCGCGAGGAGGACAAGGTCGTGCTGGTGTGCCCGAACCACCTCGCGTGCCCGGCGCAGCGCACGGCGGCGATCGAGTTCTTCGCCGGCCGCGGGCTCATGAACATCGACGGCCTCGGCGAGAAGATCGTCGTGCAGCTGGTCGAGGCCGGGCTCGTGAAGGACGTCGCCGACATCTTCGATCTGCGCGCCGAGCAGCTGGTCGAGCTCGATCGCTTCGCCGAGACGTCGGCCGAGAACCTGGTCGCCGCGATCGATCGCGCGAAGAAGGCCGCGACCTTCACGCGGCTCCTGTGCGCGCTCGGGATCGCGCACGTCGGCGGCGTCGCGGCGCAGCGCATCGCGCAGAAGTACGGCCGCCTCACCGAGCTGCGCAAGGCCGCCGACCGCACGGAGAGCGAAGCGTTCGTCGAGCAATTGTGCGAGATCGACGGCATCGGCGAGGTGATCGCGCGCGCCGTCGACAAGTTCCTGCGCGACGAGCACGCGCGCGTCGTCCTCGACAAGCTCGCCGCGCGCGGCGTCGATCCGCTCGAGCCGGTCGTGACGATCACCGAGGGCCCGCTCACCGGCAAGCTGTTCGTCGTCACCGGCACGCTGTCGAGGTCGCGCGGCGACATCCAGAAGGCGATCGAGGCCGCCGGCGGCAAGGTCGCCGGCTCCGTGACGAAGAAGACCTCGTACCTCGTCGCCGGCGCCGACACCGGCAAGACCAAGCTCGAGGCCGCCGCCAAGCACGAGGTCCCGGTCATCGACGAAGCGGAGCTGGAGAAGCTGCTCACTGCTCCGCATGAAGCGTGACCGCAACGTCGCCGAAGAAGACGAGATCCGCCCAGCTCCAGCGCGCGCCGTCGGCGATCAGCCCGGCGTCGAACGTCAGCGCGTCGCCTGATCGATCGACACCGATCGCGATCGCGAGATCGTCGATCCGCTGATCGGCGAGCACGAAGGTGCGGCCGCTGATCGCGACCGACCACGACAGCACCAGCGACGCCCGCACCGATCCGCCGCCGTGCTCGTCGTCGTCGCTCCACGTCGCGTCGGCGGTCGTCACCGGCGCGGCCAGGCGCAGGTGCACGTCGACGAGCCGCACACCGCCGGTGAGGATCGACTCGGGGATGTCGACCGGCGCGAGATCGATCGTCAGCTCGCGCAGCTCCAGCTGGTCCCCCGCACCAGACACCACCGCCCCGCCCGACACCACCGGCACGGTCACGTGCGCGCTCTCGTGCGCGTCGCCTCGATCGACCGACGCGTCGAGCTCGACCGACGTCTCCGAGGGCACGACCGCGAACGCCTGCGGCGTCACCAGCTCCTCCCTCGCGCTCACCGCGCGATCGACGCCCGACGCCGTACCGCCACACCCGACGACCAACACCGCGACCATCAAGCTGCGCATGACGCGATCTCCTGCATCGCGCTCGCCACCGCCCCGCCGAACAATTCGCACCTGACCGTCGCGAGGCTGTCACTATCATCGGGAACGCTCGGATCCATGAGCGCGCCCCCGAGCACGCACCGTGCCGATCGCAACCCCGCGAACCCGCACACCTCGACCGTCCGGCTCGTCCGCCCACCGGACGAGCTGTCCGAAACCCGGACGGACAGGCCCGTGACCACGCGCATCGCGACCTGGAACCTCGAGCGCGCGGCGCGGCCCGATCGCCTCGCCGGCGAGCTCTCGCGCCATCACGCGCTCCACCGGACCGACGTCCTCCTCGTGCAAGAGATCGAGCACCACGCGCGCGAAGCCACCGCGCGCCTCGACCGCCTCGCCCAGGCGCTCGCGTTCCCCTACATCTATTATGCGCAGGCGCGCACGTGGGCGACCGGCAGCCATGGCCTCGCCGTCCTCGCGCGCGCGCCGATCGTCGATCCGGAGATCGTGCCGTTACCGTCGCCCGGTGTCGGCCGCTACAACGCGCCGCGCATCGCGCTCGCCGTCACCGTCGGCGACCTCCGGATCGTGAACGTCCACCTCGACACCCGCCTCGACGCCGATCAACGCGTCGTCCAGCTCGCTCCCGCGATCGCCGCCGCCGCGCGCGCGCCGAAAGCGATCCTCGCCGGCGACTTCAACACGACGCCGTTCCGCTTCTGGCGCAACAACCTGCCGATCGGCGCCGCCGATCAGCACGCGGCCGTCGACGCCGCGGCCGCCGCGCGCGGCCTCGCCAACGCGACCCGGCGGCTCGGCCCGACCACGCGCCGCACGCTCTTCGCATGGCGCCTCGACGCGATCTACACGCGCGGGGTCGAGGTCGAGCACGCCGGCATCGCGCGCGAGATCCGCACCAGCGATCACATCCCGCTGTGGATCGATCTCACTTCGTGACGCGCTTGCGCTCGAGCGTCGCCATCGTCACGTCGCCCGCCGGCGAGAACGTCCACACGACGTGCTCGCGGAACGAGATCGGATCCTCGCTGGGCTCGGTCCGCGTCACCCACGCGTCGAGCACGACCGAGCCGTCGGCGCCGGCGATCGGCTTCGCGTCGTCGGGCAGCTGCACGTAGTCGCTGAACGCCTCGACATACCGGAGCGCGAGCTGTGCGCGCGCCGCCGCCTTCGCGCGCGGCCAGCCCGCGCGCGCGAGCACGTCCTTCGGCGGCGGCAGCACGCCGCCCTTCTGGCAGTCGATGATCCACTGCTGATCGACGCAGCCCGCATCGGGCGCGTAGACGCCGGTGCGCGCGATGCCCGGGAAGTAGCCGTAGATCTCGTCGCAGCCGCCGGGCGCGCGATCGGGCGCATCGCACGCGCCCGGCGCCCGCGCGACCAGCGGCGCGCCGTCCTGGACGATCGACGCGTAGACGAGCTCGTCGCGATCGTACGTCCGCACCTCGAGCAGCCCGCCCTGTTCGTCGTAGATCGGCCACTCGCCGACGCGCGCGCCGTCGCGCTTGGTCCCGACGTGCACGCGTCCGTCGTGGATCGACGCGAACGGCCCGTCCTCGCGGCCGTCGCGATCGCATCCGATCTGGCGCTGGCCGTTGGCGAACGTCTTGTCGGCGAGCTTCGTGCCCTCGGGACACGACGGATGCTTCCACCAATCCCACGCGGGCGCCGGCGGCCCGCCGGCCGCGCCGCCGACCAGCGGGATGCCCGGCCCTTCCTTGCTGCAGCTGCACGCGGCGCACACCAGGAGCGCGACGAGTCCCCTCATGCGATCGATCTTATCGATCCTGCGCGATCTCCGCGACCGCCTCGACGACTTGGTCGATCGATCGCCCGTGCGTGTCGATCACGTGCTGCGCCCTCGCGTAGAGCCCCTCGCGCGCGGCGAGCAGCGCGCGCAGCTCCGCGTACGCGTGCTCCTTGCCCTGCATCGGCCGGCGATCGCCCTGCTTCACGACGCGCTCCCAGTGATCCTCGGGCTTCGCGCGCAGCCACACGGTGCGCGATCGCTCCGCGAGCAGCGCGAAGTTCGACGCGTCGTTCACGATCGATCCTCCGGTCGCGACGACCATCGCGTCGCCGCCCGCCAGGAGCCGCGCGAGCACTTCGCGCTCGAGCCGCCGGTAGTACGCCTCGCCGTGCAGCTCGAAGATCTCCTCGAGCGCGAGCCCGGCGGTCTGCTCGATCCGCTTGTCGACCTCGACGAACGGCACGCCGAGCCGCCGCGCCAAGCGCACGCCGACGGTCGACTTGCCCGCGCCGCGCACGCCGAGCAGCGCGATCGGCTTCGCGGCGTCCATGCCGGTCGCGCCCGCGAGCAGCTCCGCCGGCGTCGTGCCGAGCGCGGCCGCGACCTCGGCGAACCGCACCAGCGAGATGTTGCCCTGCCCGGTCTCGAGCTGCGCGAGGAAGCGCTCGCTCACGCCCGATCGCTCCGACAGCTCTCGACGCGACCACGCGCGCTGCTCGCGCGCCGAACGCACCCGCTGACCGACCGTCGCCAAGAACGCGCCGCTGCGCATGATTTGCACTATAGTGCTAGACACGCGCGGCGCGCAAGCAGTAAAGTGCTCCTCCATGGACCCGACGTCCTTTGCCACCGAGCCGAGCCGTTACCACCACTGGAAGCTGTCGATCGACGGCGAGATCGCGCGCCTCGTGATGGCGGTCGACGACGCGCATCCGCATCGTCCCGGCTACGAGCTCAAGCTGAACTCGTACGATCTCTCGGTCGACATCGAGCTCGCCGACGCGCTCCTCCGCGTCCGCTTCGAGCACCCGGAGGTGAAGACGCTGGTGATCACCGCCGAGCTCGACCGCGTCTTCTGCTCGGGCGCGAACATCTACATGCTCGGGCTGTCGACGCACTCGTTCAAGGTGAACTTCTGCAAGTTCACGAACGAGACGCGCCTGTACCTCGAGGAGATGTCGTCGGACTCGGGCGTGACGTCGCTCGCCGCGTGCAAGGGCACCACCGCCGGCGGCGGCTACGAGCTCGCGCTCGCGTGCGACGAGATCCTGCTGGTCGACGACGGCAACAGCGCGGTCAGCTTCCCCGAGACGCCGCTCCTCGCGGTGCTCCCCGGCACCGGCGGGCTCACGCGGCTGGTCGACAAGCGCAAGGTGCGCCGCGATCGCGCCGACGTCTTCTGCACCGTCGCCGAGGGCATCAAGGGCAAGCGCGCGAAGGACTGGGGCCTGGTCGACGGCGTGGTGCCGCGCTCGAAGTGGGACGAGACCGTGAACGCGCGCGCGAAGGCGATCGCGAGCGCGGCGCCCGCGCTGCCGCGCGGCCCGGCCGTGAAGCTGCCCGTCGTCGCGCCCGAGAATTATCGCTACGTCCGCTTCCAGGCGGATCGCGACGCGCGCACCGGCACGATCATGATCAGCGGTCCGGAAGCGGCGCCGCCCGCCGACCTC
>DATJIA010000028.1:0-25250 GCA_035493675.1 Kofleriaceae bacterium
AGCGCGAGCTTCTCGGCGTCGTCGCCTTTCGTCGTCACGTACTCGGTCTCGAAGCCGTCCGGATAGCCGGCCTCCCTGAGCAGCGCGCGTGCCTTTTCTGGATCGTGCGGGTACGGCGCGAGCGCGTCGTCGCGGCCGACCATCCCGGGCGGCAACAGGCCGTGCGAGATCGTCGCGCCGCCGCCGAGGAGCTTCACGATGTGCTCCTTGTTCACCGCGTAGTTGAGCGCGCGGCGCACGCGCACGTCGTCGAACGGCTTGACGCGCACGTTCATGCGCTCGCCGTAGACGTTCATGCCGCCGACGTCGTGGAGGTACGGCTTCCAGTCGTCGCGCTCCTGGATCCACACGTAGACCGGCGACGGCAGGCGATCGACGGTGTCGAGCTCGCCTTGCTCGAACATCAGGTACGCGGTGTCCGACGGGATGTTCTCGAGGAGGATCTGGCGATCGAGGTAGGGCCGCGTCGGATCCCAGTAGTGCGGGTTGCGCTCGAGCACGACCTGTTGCCCTTCGTCCCAGCCGGCGAGCCGCCACGCGCCGCTCGCGAGCGGCTCGCGGCGCAGCTGATCGCCGACCGCCGTGAGGTGCGAGGCGGGGATCGGCGTCGCGAACGGCATCGCCATCACGTACAAGAAGCCGGCGTACGGCTTCGACAGCTTGATCTCGACGTGCGTGTCGTCGGGCGCGGCCACCGAGACGACGTCGCCGACGTAGCTCGCGAAGGCGGATCGCTTGAGGTTGATCGCGCGATCGAGCGAGGTCTTGAAGTCCGCGGCGACGATGCGCGTGCCGTCCTCGTACGCGATGCCGTCGCGCAGCGTGAAGACGTAGTCGAGGTGATCGGGCGACACCGTCCACGAGGTCGCGAGGTGCGGCACCAACTTCAACCCCGACCCGCGACGCGACGGATCCGACGGCTCGTACCCGACGAGCGTGTCGTAGACCGAGTGGATCACGTAGATCGAGACCTCGTCGTTGCCGATGTCGGGATCGAGCGTGCGGACCTGCTGGTTCGTCGCCCAGCGGATCGTCCCGCCGCGCACCGGCGTGCTCGACGGCGGCGCCGACACCGGCCCGAGATCGCGCCCGCACGCGGCGATCAAGACCAGGAGGCTACCGGCGCTCTTTCGGATCCAGCGCATCGCGCAGCCCTTCGCCCAAGAGGTTGAATCCGACCACCGCGATCAAGATCGCCACGCCCGGCGCGACGATCAGCCACGGCGCCGTGCGGTAGTACGTCTGCCCTTCGGCGAGCATGCGACCCCAGGTCGGCGCGGGCGGCGGCGGCCCGAGCCCGACGTACGACAAGACGCTCTCCGCGAGGATCATCTGCGCGAACGTCAGCGTCACGAGCACGATCACGACCCCGACGACGTTCGGCAGGATGTGCCGGATCAAGATGCGCGACGGCCGCGCGCCGATCGCGCGCGCCGCCTGCACGAACTCCTGCTCGCGCAAGGTCAGCACCTTGCCGCGGATCACGCGCGCCATCGTCGTCCACGACACCACGCCGAGCGTGATGAAGACCGGCGCGTTCGCGCTCGACAGGTTCGCCTCGCGCAACAAGGCCGCGAGCAGCAGCGCGAGCAAGAGGAACGGGAACGCGAGCACGAGATCGACGAACCGCATGAGGAGCTTGTCGACGAGCCCGCCCGCGTAGCCCGCGACCAGCCCGATCGCGAGCCCGAGCGTCATCGCGATCGCGGTCGCGACCGTCGCGACCTGCAGCGACAGCGACGCGCCGCCGGCGATCCGCGCCCACACGTCGCGCCCGAGCTGATCACTGCCGAGCCACGCGCCCGCGCGCGGCCCGAGCGGCGCGCCCAAGCGCGACAGGCCGCGCTCGATGTCGGGCGCGAGCGGATCGCCCGCGATCCACGGCCCGAGGATCGCGACCAGCACGATCACCCCGACCAACGCCGCCCCGACGATCGCGCCGCGGTTCGCCAGGAAACGCGCGCGCGCGCGCTGCCACGGCGTCATCCTCAGGGCCGCACGTAGAGGCGATCCACGGGACGATTCATCAGCCAGTTCGGATCGTCGTCGGAGATCTTGCCCGCCGCGCACAGGGCGCGGACCTCGCGCTCGCGTTCGCCGAGCTTCGCGATCGCCGCCATGAAACGATCGGCCGCCTTCTTGTAGAGCGTCGGCCGTCCTTTCTGCGCGTACAGATCCGACATGTCGATCGGCTCGCCGTAGATCACGATCACCGGCCGCCGCTTGCGGATGTCCTTGGTGTAGCCGTCGCGCACGTCGCCGAGGAAGTCGTTGGAGAGGCCGTTGACGAACGCCGGCAGCACCATCGGCTTGGCCAGCATCGCCATCTTGCCGACGCCCGGCTGCCCGGGCAGCAGCTCGTACGGATCGGGGCCCTTGCCGCGCGTGCCTTCGGGATGCACGCCGACGACCTGGCGCGGCTGCGCGAGGATGCGCGCGACCGCCTCGAGCGACTCGTCGTTGAGCTTGGTCCGCTCCTTCTGGCGGAAGATCGGCGGGTACATCGCGTTGCCGGTCACGAAGACGTTGACCAGCGCGCCGACCGGGTGCTCGTAGAAGAAGTTCGAGCGGACCGGGAACGTGATGTCGCGCGCCCAGTAGACCCGGGTCGACCACATCGCGAGCATGATCGCGTACTGATCGAAGAAGCTGCGGTGGTTCGCGACCACCATCGTGCCGCCCTCCGGGTGGTAGTCCTGGAGGCGATCGAGGTTCTCGGTGTAGAGGCGTTTGATCAGGGTGGGCCGGATCCACCACCACGAGGCCGTGCGCATCCAGGTCGTCTGGAGGCGCTTGCCGAAGGGGCGCTCGTTGGCGGCCCTCCCGATCGCGACGGCGAGCCGCTCCATGCGCGTCAACTCTTCCGACACGCGACATCTAGTATCACGACAACGCGCTGATCTCGGGGGATGGCGGCCTTGACGCCACTCGCCGGGCCCCGTATTTTCCGCCCGCTCGCCCGCATTGCGAGGCAAGGGCCCGATGTCACTCGAATTCTCGTCTGAAGCGAAGAAGAAGATCGCTGGGCTGTGCGAGAGGTACCCGACCAAGCGGCCGGTGATCCTCGCGGCGCTCCACCTCGCGCAGAAGGAGCACGGGCACTTGTCCGACGACGCCCTCAAGCTCGTCGCGCGCGAGCTCGATCTCCCGTACGCGCACGTCTACGGCGTCGCGACCTTCTACACGATGTTCCGCCGCGAGCCCGGCGGCAAAACGACCATCCGCGTGTGCACGAACATCTCGTGCATGCTGCGCGGCGGCTACGACGTCCTCGACGCCTTCGAGAAGAAGCTCGGCCTCAAGAAGGGCGAGTCCAACAAGGACTTCACCCTCGTCGAGGAAGAGTGCATCGCCGCCTGCGCGAACGCGCCCGCGGTCCTGTGCGGCACGAAGTATTACCTCGACGTCGATGCGGCCCAGGTCGACGAGATCATCCGCGAGCTGTTGCGGATCCCGCACCCCGAGTCGGAGGTGGTCTGATGCCCGCGCCGATCGGCACGAAGCTCGTCACCGCGCGCTTCGGCAACGAAGAAGCCAAGCAGCTGTCCGCGTACGAGCGGCTCGGCGGCTATCAGGTCCTTCGCAAGGCGCTCGCGATGCGCCCCGAGGACATCACGAACGAGGTGAAGGCGTCGAACCTGCGCGGCCGCGGCGGCGCGGGCTTCGCGACCGGCGTGAAGTGGGGCTTCGTCCCCAAGGACGCCAAGGACGTCCACATCGTCGTCAACGCCGACGAGTCCGAGCCGGGCACGTGCAAGGACCGCGAGCTGATGTACTGGGATCCGCATCTCCTGATCGAGGGGATCGTGATCGCCGCGCACGCGCTCAAGGCCGTGCACAACTACATCTACATCCGCGGCGAGATGATGCGCGAGGTCGTCGTCCTGCAGAAGGCCGTCGAAGAGGCGTATCAGCGCGGCTACCTCGGCAAGAACATCCTCGGCACCGGGCTCGAGTGCCACATCACGGTGCATCGCGGCGCCGGCGCGTACATCTGCGGCGAAGAGACGGCGCTGCTCAACTCGCTCGAGGGCCTGCGCGGTCAGCCGCGCTTGAAGCCGCCGTTCCCGGCGATCAAGGGCCTGTTCGGCAACCCGACGATCGTCAACAACGTCGAGACGCTCATGAACGTGCCCTTCATCATCGAGAAGGGCGGCGCGTGGTTCAACTCGCTCGGCATGGGGCGCTCGGGCGGCACGCGAATCGTGTGCGTGTCGGGCCACGTCAACAAGCCGGGCGTGTACGAGCTGCCGATCGGCATCTCGTTCCGCCAGCTGATCGACGAGGTCTGCGGCGGCGTCTGGAAGAACCGCAAGGTGAAGGCGGTGATCCCGGGCGGCTCGTCGATGCCGCCGCTCGACGAGAGCGAGCTCGACGTCCCGGTCGAGTTCGACGCGCTCATGACCGACGAGCGCATCAAGCCCGTCGAGGTCGTGCCCGGGCAGGTCTTCGACATGGGCGGCGGCCGCGTGCTGCGCACGATGGCGGGCTCGGGCGGCGTGGTCGTCATGGACGATCACACCGACATCCCGAAGGCGACCTGGCGGATCATGAAGTTCTACGCGCACGAGTCGTGCGGTCAGTGCACGCCGTGTCGCGAGGGCACCGGCTGGCTCGAGAAGGTGTGCCGCCGCGTCGCCGACGGGCAGGGCAAAGAGGGCGACCTCGAATTGCTCGGCACGATCGCGCACGGCATCGCGGGCAACACGATCTGCGCGCTCGGCGAAGCGGCCGCGTGGCCGATGATGGGCTTCCTGACGAAGTTCCGCGCGGATTTCGAGGCGAAGATCGTGAAGGGCAGGGCGGCATGAAGCGCGTGGTGCTCGCTCTCTTGATCCTGGTCGGGCTCGTCGCCATCGCGCAGGCGCAAGGCGCCGCGCCGTCGCCCGCGCCCGCGGGCGTCACGCACACGGTCGTCGCGCCGATGGGCCAGCCCGGCGTGTCGACGCCGCCGACCGACGTCGACACCGGCAGCGGCGCGTGGATGGCGCTGCTCTTCTGGACCTTCGCCGGCGTCGCGGTGCTCGGATCGATCTTCGTGATCACGCGGCGCAACCTGATCGCCGCGGTGATGGGGATGGTCGCGACGTTCTTCGCGATCGCCGTCCTCTACATGATGCTCTACGCGAGCTTCCTCGCGGTGATCCAGATGCTCGTGTACGCGGGCGCGATCATGGTGCTGTTCGTCTTCGTCATCATGGTGCTCAACAAGCCCGAGGACGAGCCGTGGGGCCTGGTCGGCTTGCCGGGCAAGGCGCTCGCGGGCCTCGCGATGCTGTACCTGCTCGTGCGCGCGGTCGGGGTCTTGTGGAACGTCACGCCGCCGGATCAGAAGGTGGCGATGGATGCGCCGCCGCAGATCGTCGTGTCGTGGCGCGAGCAGCCGAAGCTGAACGATCCGCGGCCCACCGATCAGAACGGCCTGGTGCCGGTCAGCGAGCGCTACGACTTCGGGTCGACCGCCGCCGTCGGCAACAGCCTGTTCGGCGAGTACGTGTTCCCGTTCGAGGCGATCTCGATCCTCCTCTTGATCGCCGTGGTCGGCGCGATCGCGATCGCGCGGCCGCTCAAGGACGATCACGACCAGCCGGGGGTGTCATGAGCGATCTGTTCACCCACGTCGGCTACGGGCACTTCCTCGCCCTGTCCGCCGTGCTCTTCACGATCGGCGTCGCGGGCGTCCTGCTCCGCCGCAACATCCTGATCATCATGATGAGCATCGAGCTGATGCTCAACGCCGCGAACCTGACGATCCTGACCTTCGCGCGCATGCACGGCGATCTCAGCGGTCACAGCTTCGCGCTCATCGTGATCGCGGTCGCCGCCGCGGAAGTCGCGGTCGGCCTCGCCATCGTGGTCGCGCTGTTCCGCGGCCGGCGTCACGTCGACGTCGACCGCATCACCATGCTGAAGCACTAGACCCATGCCGGATACCGCGCCCCAGTTCCTCGGTCTCCCGCTGTTCGCGTGGGTGATCCTGCTGCCGCTCGTCGGCGCCTTCGTCAACCTCGTGCTCGGACGCTGGCTGTCGCGCCAGACCGTGCACGTGATCGCCGTCGGCGTGGTCGTCGCGGCGTTCGTGGTCGCCCTGCTCGCGATCTTCTTCCCGAGCGGCGACTGGTCGCTGCTCTACAAGTTCAAGCACCGCACCGACGAGGCCTCGCCCGAGGTCGTCGCGCACCTGTTCAGCTGGATCCAGGTCGGCACGCCGAACGACTCCTGGTTCCTGAACATCGGGATGGACTTCCGCCTCGACACGCTGTCGTCGGTGATGGTCCTGATCATCACGGGCGTCGGCTCGCTGATCCACCTCTACTCGACGGGCTACATGTCCGACGAGAAGCGGTACTCGGCGTACTTCGGCTATCTCAACCTGTTCACCGGATCGATGTTGATCCTCGTCCTCGCCGCGAACATGCCCGTCATGTTCATCGGGTGGGAGGGCGTCGGACTCTGCTCGTTCCTCTTGATCGGCTTCTGGTTCGAGAACCCCGACTACGCGACCGCGGGCCGCAAGGCCTTCGTCGTCAACCGCATCGGCGACTTCGCGTTCCTGCTCGGCATGTTCCTCCTCTGGTACGTGCTCAACCACGGCCAGAGCCTCGCGCCCGGCCTCGACTTCGCGGATCTGCGCAGCGACGCCGCCCAGCACGTCTACACGATGAAGGACGGCTTCTTCGGGACGGATCGCTGGGCGACGATCATCGGCATCCTCTTGTTCATCGGCGCCTGCGGTAAGTCGGCGCAGATTCCCTTGTACGTGTGGCTGCCGGACGCGATGGCGGGTCCGACGCCGGTCTCCGCGCTGATCCACGCCGCGACGATGGTGACCGCCGGCGTGTACATGGTGTGCCGCCTCGGCTTCCTGTTCGCCGCGTCGACCACCGCGATGATGGTCGTCGCGACGATCGGCACCGCGACCGCGCTGATCGCGGCGTTCTACGCGTTCGCGCAGACCGACATGAAGAAGGTCCTCGCGTACTCGACGGTCTCGCAGCTCGGCTTCATGTTCGCCGCGGCCGGCACCGGCAACTGGGTCGCCGCGATCTTCCACCTCGGCACCCACGCGTTCTTCAAGGCGGGCCTCTTCCTCGGCGCCGGCTCGGTCATGCACGGCATGGCCGGCTCCGGCGACATCACGAAGATGGGCGGCTTGAAGAAGCACATGCCGATCACGCGGGCGACGTTCCTGATCTACTGCCTCGCGATCGCCGGCTTCCCGCTGCTCTCGGGCTTCTTCTCGAAGGACGAGATCTTGGGCGGCCTGTGGGCGCTCGGTCACTGGGGCCATCACCCCGAGGGCTGGCCCGACTGGTACGGCAACTTCCTGTGGATCACGCTCTTGATCGCGGCGCTCGGCACCGCGGTCTACATGTGGCGCCTCTACTTCCTCGTCTTCGAGGGCGAAGAGCGCAGCGAGACCGCCGAGCACGCGCACGAGTCGCCGTGGACGATGTGGGTCCCGCTCGCGGTGCTCGCGCTGCTCGCCGCGTTCGCCGGCGTGATCGGCCTGCCGCACCTCACCGGCACCAAGCTGCCGTGGTTCACCCACGCGCTGTCGAGCTGGCTGGCGCCGTCGATCGACGAGGCGACCGAGCTCGCGCTGCACAACAGCGACAACGCGACCTACGAGCTGATGGGCGTCGCGTCCTTGGTCGGCATCGCCGGCATCGGCATCGCGTGGTGGCTGTACGGCCGCGGCCCGTCGAAGAAGGTCGAGACGTGGACGGCGGAGGGGCATCTGCTCCACGAGCCGTACATCGCGTCGAAGAACAAGCTCTGGGTCGACGAGCTCTACGACCTCGTCATCGTGCGGCCGTTCCGCGCGGTCGCGCGCGGCCTGTTCGAGATCGTCGATCGCTTCATCATCGACACCGTCTTCGTCGGCGGCTGGGCGTTCCTCGTCGGCATCCTGTCGCGCATCTCGCGCTGGGTGCAGAACGGTCAGGTCCAGCGCTACATCGTCGGCATCGTGATCGGTGCGGCGGCGATCTTCTTCTTCGCCAGCCGCGGCCACCACGCGGGCATCGCGTATCGCGAGATCCCGCAGGGCGTCGAGCTCAAGGCGGATCCCGGCGCCGGCCTCTCCGGCGTCGGCGTGAAGTACCGGTGGGACGTCGACAACGACGGCCAGTGGGACAAGAAGCCCGACGCCGCGGCCGACGACACCAGCGACGCCGCGTACATCGACACGCCGACGCGCCTCGTGCGCCGCGGCGACATCGGCTCGGAGGTGACCTTGTGGATCATCCCGAAGTCCGGCGGCAAGGGCGAGACCGTGACCGAGGCGATCGTGTTCGCTCCGTCCGAAGGGAGCAAGTGACATGGAACCGATGCACGGCACCTTCGTCCTCCCCCTCGTCCTCGGGCTCCCGCTCTTGGGCGCGATCTTCGTCATGTGCACGCCGAAGGAGGAGCACGGCCTCCATCGCGGCATCGGCCTGGTCTTCTCGCTCGCGGCGTTCCTCGCGTCGCTGCTGATCTTCGCGTACATGCAGCCGCCCGAGGTCCGCGACCCCAGCGGCAAGCTGGTCGCGAACGCGGCGGCCGGCGGCTATCAGCTCGTCTTCGATCGCGCGTGGATCCCCGGCCTCGGCGCCCACTTCAAGGTCGGCGTCGACGGCATCTCGATCTGGATGGTCATCCTGACCACGTTCCTCACGCCGCTCACGCTGTTCTCGTCGGCGAAGGCGATCGAGCGTCACGTCCGCGAGTTCACCGCCGCCTTCCTCATCCTCGAGGTCGGCATGATCGGCGCGTTCATCTCGATCGACATCTTCCTCTTCTACGTGATGTGGGAAGTGATGCTGATCCCGATGTACCTCTTGATCGGCATCTGGGGCGGCCAGCGCCGCCTGTACGCGTCGATCAAGTTCGTCATCTACACGATGGTCGGCTCGCTGTGCATGCTCGCCGCGATCCTCTACGTGTACGCGACCTACGGCGCGGTCAAGGGCGAGTACACGACCGACCTCGATCAGCTGACCAACCTCGTGCTCTCGCACAACGCGCAGTTCTGGTGCTTCGGCGCCTTCGCGCTCGCGTTCGCGATCAAGGTGCCGCTGTTCCCGCTGCACACGTGGTTGCCCGATGCGCACGTCGAGGCGCCGACCGCCGGCTCGGTGATCCTGGCCGGCGTCCTCCTCAAGTTCGGCATCTACGGCTTCCTGCGCTTCGCGATCCCGCTGTTCCCGTACGGCGCCGAGGCGTGGTCGCCGTACATCCTCGCGCTCGCGGTGATCGGCATCATCTACGGCGCGTTCGTCGCGTTCGCGCAGGACGACGTCAAGAAGCTGGTCGCGTACTCGTCGGTCTCGCACCTCGGGTTCTGCGCGCTCGGCGTCTTCGCGATGACGACCGCCGGCATCGAGGGATCGATCTACGCGATGATCTCGCACGGCCTCACCACCGGCGGCTTGTTCCTCGGGATCGGCGTCCTCTACGAGCGCCGCCACACGCGCCGCTTGTCGGAGTACGGCGGCATCTGGAAGCAGATGCCGGTCTTCGCGGGCCTGTTCCTCGTGATCACGATGGGCTCGGCCGGCCTGCCCGGCACGTCGGGCTTCATCGGCGAGTTCCTCGCGCTGTTCGGCACCTTCGACGCCGACATCCCGCACGCGCACCTCTACGGCGCGCTGGCGGCGACCGGCGTGATCTTGGGCGCCGTCTATCTCCTCTTCATGTTCCAGAAGGTGTTCTTCGGCCCGCTCGACAAGGCGAAGAACGGGAAGCTGCCCGATCTCAGCGAGCGCGAGCTGACCGTGTTCGGCTTGCTCGCGATCATGATCATCGGCCTCGGCTTCGCCTCGAAGCCGATCCTGAAGACGATGGAGCCGTCGGTGAACAAGCTGCTCATCGCGCGCGCCGCCAACCTCGGCGTCAAGGACGCGAACGGCGACTACCCGGACGCGCCCGCGCACATGCGCGGTGAGGCGCCGCCGCCGCCGGCCGACGCGATCCAGGCCGGCCTCGACGACGTCGCGCACAAGGCGCGGCAAGTCGCCGACACGATGGGAGCCAAGCCGTGAAGTTCAACGCCGTCGACCTCGGCTACGCGGCGCCGTTCCTGATCCTCGCCGCGACCGGCATGCTGCTCGTGATCGGCGAGGCGTTCTTCCGCGGGCGCGATCGCTCGGGGCTCATGGGCCTCGCGGTCGCGGGCTCGCTCGCGTCGCTGGCCGCGTCGGTCCTCGCGTTCCGCGAGGTCGGCAGCGATCCGCACCCGATCTTCGGCGACATGTTGATCGCCGATCGCGTGGGCTACGCGCTCAGCGGCTTGTTCTCGGTCACGACCGCGCTGGTCGCGATGATGCTGCCCGCGCACCAGCGCGCACACGAGTGGGAGAACGGCGAGTCGTACGCGATCCTGCTGATGAGCGCGGCCGGCATGGTGATCCTCGCGCAGGCGGGCAACCTCGTCACCGTCTTCCTCGGCATCGAGACCATGTCGATCGGCGTGTACGCGATGACCGCGCTCCGCCGTCGTTCGAAGCGCGGCAACGAAGCGGCGCTCAAGTACTTCCTCATGGGCGCGTTCGCGACCGGCTTCCTGCTCTACGGCATGGCGCTGGTCTACGGCGCGGCGGGGACGACCTCGCTCGTCGACCTGCAGCAGAAGCTCACGCAGACCGCGAACCCGTCGCTCGCGATCGCCGGCATCCTGCTGATGGTCGTCGCGTTCGGCTTCAAGGTCGGCGCGGTGCCCTTCCACATGTGGGTGCCCGATGCGTACGAGGGCGCGCCCACGCCGGTGACCGCGTTCATGGCGGCGGCAGTGAAGTCGGCGGCGGTCGCCGCGATGATCCGCACGTTCGGCCAGTTCCTCGGCGGATCGATCCTGCCGTTCGGCGCGGTCGGCTGGGGCGGCGCGCTCGCCGTGCTCGCGGCGATCACGATCACGCTCGGCAACATCGCGGCGGTGCGGCAGGACAACATCAAGCGCATGCTCGCGTACTCGTCGATCTCGCACGGCGGCGTGCTGCTCGCGGGCCTCGCGGCGATGGGCCTCAACTACGACGCGAGCCACGCCGATCAGCTCGACGCGGTCTTCGGATCGCAGTCGGCGATCGTCTACTACCTGATCGCGTACTCGATCACGACGGTCGGCGCGTTCGCGATCGTGACCTGGGTCGGCAACAAGGATCGCGAGCGGCTGCTCGTCGACGATTGGGCCGGCCTCGGCGTGCGCCACCCGGCCGCCGCGCTCGCGATGACGGTGTGCCTGCTGTCGCTCGGCGGCATGCCGCCGACGTCGGGCTTCTTCGCGAAGTTCTACATCTTCAAGTCGGCGATGGACGTGCCGAACGCGCAGCTCCTCTGGCTCGTGATCATCGGCGTCGTCAACAGCGCGATCAGCATCTACTACTACCTGCGCATCGTCACCGCGATGTACTTCCGCGAGCCGACCGAGCCGTTCACGCCGTCGCGCTCGGCGCCGCTGTCGGTGGTGATCGCGCTGTGCGCGATCTTCATCCTCGTGCAGGGTGTCCTCCCGGGCTTCTGGCTCGGCCTGGGGCACTGACGCGAGGGCGAATGCTTGGAGCTCGAGCGAACGACGTGCCGCCGCTGATGCGGCGGCATGCGGGGCTCGAACGCTGCGCGACGAGACCTCGCGTCAGCGCCTTCTGTCCGGACGCTTCGCGTCCTCCGATGGGGGAGCGGTGGACGCGCTGAGCGCGCTCGCGGTCCGCGCCGGGGTCGAGGCTTCGTACACCGGATGGAACGGCGAGCCGGTGCACGCGCCGCCCGACGCGCTGTGCGCGATCGTGCGCGCGCTCGGGCACGACGTGCAGCGCCCCGACGACGCGGCGAAGGCGCTGCGGGCGGCGGAGCGCGCGCACTGGGAAGCGGGCGCGGCGCCCGCGATCGTCGACTGGGGCGCGGGCGCGCGGCTGCCGCTGCGCGTCGCCGCCGAGGACGACGGCGACTGGGAGCTCGAGATCCGCTTCGAGTCGGGGCGCACCGAGCGCCGCGAGGGCCGCTTGTTCGATCTGCCCGCGCGCGATCACGCGTGGCCCGATGCGTTCGGCGGGCGCGTGCACTGCAAGCGCGACATCGCGGTGCCGGGCGGCGAGCTCGGCTATCACACGATCGCGTGGCGCTTCACCGCCGGCGCCCTCCGCCGCGAGGGCACGACCCACGTGATCGCCGCGCCGCCGCGCGCGTGGGGCGCGCCGGGCGAGGGCGCGCGGCGCTGGGGCTTGTTCGCGCCGGTCCATGCCCTGCGCGCGGACGGGACCGGCGATACCGGCGATCTCGGCACGCTCGCGCGGCTGCGCGCGATCGCGTCGGAGCGCGGCGCGTCGTACGTCGCGACCTTGCCGCTGCTCGCGGCGTTCCTCGACGAGCCGTGTCAGCCGAGCCCGTACTCGCCGGCGTCGCGCCTGTTCTGGAACGAGCTGTACCTGCCGCTCGACGCGCGCGGGCCCGCGCCGCGCGGCGAGCTGATCGACTATCGCGCGCAGTACGCGTGGCGGCGCGCGGTGATCGATCGCGACGCCGCCGCCGCGTGGAACGATCCGGTGCGCGCGAACGAGCTGCGCGCGTTCGCGGCCGACGAGCGCGTCACCGACTACGCCGTGTTCCGCGCGATCGGCGAGGCCGAGCGCACGTCGTGGACCGCGTGGCCGGCGGAGCTCCGCGACGGCGTTCCGGTCGCGCGATCGATCGACGAGCTCCCCGACGGCGTCGATCGCGCGCGCGTGCTCACGCACATCTACGCGCAGCACGCGATGGATCGCGAGCTCGGCGCGCAGGCGCGCGCGGGCGCCGCCGGCCTCTACGTCGATCTCCCGGTCGGCGTCTCGTGCGACGCGTACGAGGTCTGGCGCGATCGATCGCTGTTCGCGCTGGCCGCCGCCGCCGGCGCGCCGCCGGATCCGCTGTTCCTCGGCGGCCAGGACTGGGGACTGCCGCCGATCCTGCCCGAGCGATCGCGCGCGACCGGCCACGCCTACTTCGCCGCGTGCGTGCGGCACCACATGCGCCACGCGTCGATGTTGCGCATCGATCACGCGATGGGCCTGTGGCGCCTGTACTGGGTGCCGCCCGGCTTCGGCGCGAAGGACGGCGTCTACGTCCGCTATCCCGCCGACGAGCTGTGCGCGGTGCTCACGCTCGAGTCGCATCGCCACGCGTGCGCGGTCGCCGGCGAGGATCTCGGGACCGTGCCCGAGCACGTGCGCCCCGCGATGGCGCGCCACGGCTTCTATCGTCTACACGTGATGGAGTTCGCGATGCCCGCTCGCGCCGGCGACGCGCCGGGCGCGGCGCCGCCCGACTCGGTCGCGTCGCTCAACACCCACGACACGCCGACCTTCGGCGGTTGGTGGCACGGCACCGACGTCGACGACCGCCGCGCGCTCGGACTGATCACCGAGGAGCGCGCGCGCGACGAGCACGCCGAGCGCTTGGTCTCGCGCGCCGCGCTCCTCGACTACGTCGATCGCGAGAAGCTCGCGCCTCGCGAGCTGCCCGACGAGCCGCGCGCGCTGCACGGCGCGCAGGCCGATCTCGCGGCGAGCGCGGCCGAGGTCGTGCTCGTCACCGTCGAGGATCTCTGGCTCGAGCCGAAGCCGCAGAACGTCCCGGGCACCTCGACCGACCGCCCGAACTGGCGGCGTGCGTTCGCGAAGCCGTTCGAGTCGATCACGATCGAGCCGAGCGCGATCGCCGCGCTCGACGCGGTGGAGAGCCGTCGTCCGTCGTCCGTCTCCCGTCGTCCGGAAGACCCAGCGCCGGATCCGGAAACGGACGACGGGAGACGGACGACGGACGACGGTCAGTAGCTGCGGCGCAGGTGCGCGGTCGCGCCGAACGAGATCGTCGCGAGTCCGGTCGCGTCCATGGCGGCGATCACGTCGGCGGCGGTGAGCGCGTCGTGCGCGAGCTCGATCGTGCCGGCGATCGTCGCCTGGCCGCGCAGACCGCTCGCGTCGAGCGACACGATCGCGTACACGCGGAAGCGCCCGGCGGTCGCGGTCGCGGTCGCGACCAGGCGCTCGAGCCGCGCGCCGTCGCCGACGTCGAGGCCGCGCGCGTCGTCGAATGCGATCGGGTGCTCGGGCGTGAAGCTGCGGCCCGCGAACAGGCGCGCGAGCTGGCGCTCGAACGCCCACATGCGCGCGAGCTTCGCGCGCACGTCGGCCTCGGCCTGCGAGGTCGTCATGCCGTCCATGACCTGGTCGGCGACCAGCGTCGTGAAGCTCACGTCGCCGTGCTGGTTGCGCCAATCGAGGGACTCGCGGACCACGATCGCGTGGGCGGAGCCGCCGGCGATCAGCGTGCCGCTGGCCGCGAGCTCGTCGGTGCCGCGCACCGGATCCGCCGTCGCGGTCCGCGCCAGCGCGAGCGCGAGCAAGACGAGCGCGCCTCGCATTTGCGCCGAATCAGTCTTCGAGCACCGACGCCGGCGACTTCTCGAAGCGCTTGCGGAGGTTGTGATCGAGGTAGGTCTTGCGCAGGCGGATCGACTGCGGCGTGACCTCGACGAGCTCGTCGTCGTTGATGAACTCGAGCGCGTACTCGAGCGTGATCCTGCGCGGCGGCGCGATCACGAGCTTCTCGTCGGCGGCGGTGGTGCGGATGTTGGTCAGCTTCTTCACCTTGCACGGATTGACGACGAGGTCGTTGTCGCGCGAGTGGATGCCGACCACCATGCCCATGTAGACCTTGATGTTGTGGTTGATGAAGAGCTGGCCGCGCTCTTGGAGATAGAAGAGCGCGTAGTTGTTCGACACGCCCTCTTCGTTCGCGATCAAGACGCCGTTCGAGCGCGTCTTCACCGCGCCGGCCCACGGGCCGTAGCCGTCGAGCTGCGTGTACATCACGCCGGTGCCGCGGCTGTCGGTCATGAACTGCGACCGGTAGCCGATCAGGCCGCGCGCCGGGATGCGGTACTCGAGGCGCTGGCGGCCGGTGCCCGACGGGCGCATCTCGGTCATCTTGCCCTGGCGGCGGCCGAGCTCCTCGATCACGGGGCCCGAGTACTGCTCGTCGATGTCGATCACCGCGTGCTCGTACGGCTCCTCGGTCTCGCCGTTCTCGCCGGTACGCGTGATCACCTGCGGCTGCGAGACGCACAGCTCGTAGCCCTCGCGGCGCATCGTCTCGATCAGGATCGAGAGGTGCAGCTCGCCGCGGCCCGAGACCTTGAACGCGCCGGCGTCGTCGGTGTCGGCGACCCGCAGGGCGACGTTCGACTTGACCTCGCGCATGAGGCGCTCGCGCAGGTTGCGCGAGGTGACGTACTTGCCCTCCTTGCCGGCGAACGGGCCGTCGTTCACGCGGAAGGTCATCGTGATCGTGGGCGCATCGACCGTGAGCAGCGGCAGGATCGTCGGCTCCTGGATCGAGGTGATCGTCTCGCCGACGTTCAGCTCCTCCATGCCGGTGAACGCGACCACGTTGCCGGCCAGCGCCTCGGCGAGCTCGAACCGCTTGAGGCCCTGGAAGCCGAGCACCTTCTGGACCCGGAACTCTTCCTTGCCGCCGTCGCGGTGGGCGAGCAGCACGCGATCGCCGACCTTGGCGCGGCCCGCCCGCATGCGGCCGATCGCGACGTAGCCGAGGAAGTCGTCGTAGTCGAGGGTCGCGACCTGCATGCAGAGCGGCGCGTCGATGTCGGCCTTCGGCGGCGGCACCTTCTCGATGATGAGATCGAGCAGCGGCGCCAGATCCTTCCGCTCGTCCTCGAGCTCGCGGATCGCGAAGCCCTCGCGGCCCGACGCGTAGATCACCGGGAAGTCGAGCTGCTTGTCGGAGGCGCCGAGCGCCATGAACAGCTCGAACACCTGATCCATCACGTGGTGCGGATCGACGCTCGGGCGATCGATCTTGTTGACGACGACGACCGGCGCGAGGCCCATCTCGAACGCCTTCTGCGTCACGAAGCGGGTCTGCGGCATCGGGCCTTCGTAGGCGTCGACGACCAGGAGCACCGAGTCGACCATGCCGAGCACGCGCTCGACCTCGCCGCCGAAGTCGGCGTGGCCCGGCGTGTCGACGATGTTGATGCGCACGCCCTTCCACGTGACGCTCGTGCACTTCGAGAGGATCGTGATGCCGCGCTCGCGCTCGAGATCGTTCGAGTCCATCGAGCGCTCGGCGACGACCTCGCCGGTGCGGAAGGTGCCCGCTTGGCGGAGGAGGCCGTCGACCAGCGTGGTCTTGCCGTGGTCGACGTGCGCGATGATCGCGACGTTGCGGATGTTCGGTTGCACTGCGTTCATAAGGACACCGGGGCGGTCAGACGATCACACGCGGCGAGCGCGCGCACATCGGGTGGGAGTGGCGCGACGACGAGCGCGGCGATCTCCGCGTCTCCGCCTTGCACGTACGCGAGCACGGCTTCGTTGGGATCCTTCGCGACGAAGCGGCCGCCCTCGAAGACGACCGTGCTGGTCGGTCGGCCGGCGGCGTCGGTGAGCGTGGCGGCGGCCGCGGTCGAATCGATGCGCGCGACCGCCATGCCGTCGGGATCGACGAGGTCGACGTGGCCCGGGCGGGTCGCGTCGCGCCACACGCGCACGACGTTCTTGCCGTCGCGCAGGATCTGATCGCCGTTCGACGCGCGATCGATCGTGAGCTTCGGATCGGGCGCGGGCTTCGCGGTGCACTTGCCGGCGGCGGTCACGAGCTCGAGCACGATCGCGCCGTTCGGATCGCGCACCGTGATCGGGCCCGCGACGCGGTCCGGCTTCGACGCAGGCCCCGGCGGCGACGCCGGCGCGGGCGCCGGATCGGCCGAGCGATCGCTGCACGCCGCGATCGCGATCAGGAGGAGGGCCCTGGTCATTGGGACGCGGGTCTATAGCACAGGAGGGGTGCGACGAGACGATGGCCGTGGTATGGCGGTTGCGCACATGCGGGGCGCCGTGCTGGTTTTCCTGGTCGTCGGCGCATGTGGCGGAAAGCGCACCGACGACGGGGCAGGGCCCGCGTCCGGGGCCGCCGTCGCGACCATCGACGCGGCGCCGCAGATCCCGGATCCGCCGAGGCTGCCGCTGGGCGCGGCGAGCCCCGCTGAGGCCGATTACCGGCACGGCCCGGGCGCGAGCGCGTACGTGAAGGCGCTCGCCGCCGAGAAGCAGGCGGACTGGCCCGGGGTGATCGCCGCGTGTCGCGAAGCGCGGGCGGCGGATCCGCACCACATCGACGCGGCGTGGCTCGAGGCGGCCGCCTTCGCGCGGCAGCGCGCGTTCGCCGACATGATCGAGCCGCTCGGCGTCGCCGCGGCGGGCGACTGGGGCAAGTGGGGCGAACGCTCGCTGGTCCTTCCTTTATATAAGGACTTCTTGGCGTCGCCGTACGGCGCGGCGTGGACGCGCGCGGCGCAGGCGTATCGCGACGCGTACGCGGCGTCGCTCGCGCGCGCGCTGCCGGTGATCGTGCGGCGCGACGCCGGCGCGAAGGAGCCGGGGCCCGCGGAGCTGTTCGCGTTCGATCCGATCGACCAGCGTTGGCTGCGGCTCACGCGCGGCGGCGGCGCGGTGGTCGCGGTGATCGACGCGCCGGGCGCTTCGTTCACCGCGTACGTCACGTTCCGCGACGTGAAGGCGGGCAAGGGCGTCGAGCGGCGCATCCGCGTCGGCGCGGTCGATCGCGCGAGCGGGCGCGCCGGGCGCGAGCTCGAGCTGCCCGCGACCGACGCTGCTACACTTTCTGTAGCGTGGCGCCCGTCGAAGACGAGCGAGCCGTCGCTCGAGATCGAGACCGCGCCCGCGCACGGCGTCGCGACCGATTGGCGGGTCGACTGGCGGCGCGGCGCGAAGACCAAGATCAAGGGCCCGATCCCCGCGCGCGGCGCGATCGTGACCGCGCACGGCACGCGCAGACGCAGGCTCCCGGTCGCGGACGTTACCGCCGATTGGGACGACGACGGCAGCGCGAGCGCGTTCCGCGTCGCCACGTCGAACAAGACGGTCGAGCCGCCGGGCGCGTCGCTGGTCGACGGCAACACGCTCGCGTGGTCGCCGGATCGCGCGCGCGTCGCCTTCGCGACCGCGCCGGCCGAGCCGTGCGCGGCGGCTGCGCCGGCCCAGATCTTCGCGGTCGACGCGGCGAGCGGCAAGCTGCACGCGTTCGGCGACGCCGACGATCCCGGCCAGCTGCGCTGGCTCGACGCCGATCACCTCGCGTACGTCACGGGCGGCGCGATCCGCGTGGTCGACGTCCCGCACGACCGCGAGTCGTCGCGGATCGAAGGCGGCGGCGGGCTCGCGCTCGACGGCTGGATCGTGCGCAGCGGCTGCGATCACGGCGACACCGAGGCCGTCTTCGCGCTCGATCCCGGCGAGCCCGAACCGGAGCCGGAGCCCGACGTTCCACCGCCGACCGCGCCGGTGTCCGTCGACGCGGGCTCACCTGACGCCTCCCGGTGAAAGCCTGACACACGGCCGGCATTGGTCCGGCCTGTTCCGAGCACTTCCGCGCGTGGCACATCGGGTGCTCCTTGCTGCCGTCGAATGCGGAACGAATGGCGCGCAAAGATCTTCGCTGCAGCAGGCGGCGGTGCGAGCACGGCGGCCGACGTCGCGGTGCTCGCGCTCCTCGTCGAGAGCGGCGCCCGGATCGCGCCGAGCGCGTTCGCCGGATCCATCTGCGGCGCGCTCGTGTCCTTCGTCGTGAACAAGTACGTCGCGTTCCGCGATCGGTCGCCCGTGCGCGCCGGCCAGCTCTTCGCCTTCGGCCTCGTCGCCGTGGTGACCGCGCTGATCATGGCGCTCGCGATGCAACTGATCGCGGTCGATCTACACGTGCCCTACCTCCTCGCGAAGTCGATCTGCGCGGCGGTGGTGTTCTTCGTGTGGAGCTACCCGGCGCAGAAGCGCCTCGTGTTCCGCGTTCGGAAAGCCCAGCCATGTCTACCCTCGCTCCTCACCTCGACCTGAGCGTCGTCGTCCCCGCGTACAACGAGACCGCGCGCATCGCGCCCACGCTCCAGAAGCTGCACGCGTTCCTCGAGACGCAGGACTCGCGCTACGAGATCATCGTCGTCGACGACGGCTCGTCCGACGGCACCGCCGAGCACGTCGAGCGCCTCGCGATCCCGCACGTGCGCGTGATCCGCTCGCGCCCGAACCGCGGCAAGGGCGCGGCCGTGCGCACCGGCATGCTCGACGCCCGCGGCCTCGTGCGCGTGATGTGCGACGCCGACGGCTCGATGCCGCCGGAGGAGATGCCCAAGCTCCTCGCCGAGCTGAGGTGCGGGGCCGCCGACATCGCGATCGGCTCGCGCTACGCGTCGGGCGCGGCGGCGCAGACCTCGCAGCCGCTCTACCGCCGCTTGTGGTCGCGCCTGTGCAATCGCGTGATCCAGAAGTCGCTCGTGCCCGGCATCCGCGACACGCAGTGCGGCTTCAAGGCCTTCACCGCGATCGCCGCGGAGGATCTCTTCAGCCGCGCGCGCATCGACGGCTGGGCGTTCGATCTCGAGATCCTCGCGCTCGCGAAGCGCCGCCACTACGCGGTCGCCGAGGTCGGCGTGTCGTGGACCGACGACAAGCGGTCGCGCGTCTCGCCGATTCGCGATCTGGTGAAGGTCGTCCGCGAGACGATCACGATCCGCCGCAACCTGAAGGGCGGCGTCTACGGCGCGCTCGCCGCGTGATCAGTTGCCGGGCCAGGATCCGTCGACGCAGTTGAGCTGCACGTTGCCCGGGAAGTAGTAGCCGGCGGCGCCGCACATCTCGCGCGGGAAGCTCAGATCGTTCGCGGTCGTGTTCATGTAGTCGCAGTCGACGCGCACGGTGTCGCCCGCGTGCACGACGAACGGCGACGCGACCGCGTACGTGAGCGCGGGCGGCGCGAAGGTGTCGTGCGGGATCCAGTCGTGGTCGTAGATCACGTCCTCGGCCGCGCCCTGCGGCGTCCACGTGATCTTCACGTGCGTGCCCCACTCGTGCGCGTGGCCGAACAGCGTGCCGAACTGGATGTCCTTCGCGAACGAGCAGGTCGTCGTCGCGTGGCCGGGCTTGCCGGCGGGGATCGTGAACTGCGTCGAAACGATCGAGAAGATGCTCGCGGTCGGGCGATCGGCCGAGACGGGCAGGGCGCGCAGGTTGAACGCGGCCTGGCCGTCGATCACGTGATCGGTGGAGTTCACCCAGTGGGTCTGGAAGAACAGCTGCGAGTGCGCGGCGGCGCGCAGCGCGAGCCCGTCGGGGATCTGGAACGCCTCGCCGCCTTCGCCGCCGGTGACGCCGAGCGGGATCGCGTTGGCCATGTCGTCGTCGGTGCAGACGTGCGTATCGACCGGGCGCTTCGAGCGCGCCTGGTAGAGGATCGCGTGGTGCGCGCCGGTCATCGACTGGAAGCCGGCCGCGTGCGTGATGTCGGTGTCGGCCGCGAACGCCGCGTCGGGCGAGATGTACGAGCACATCAAGACGTCGGCGCCGGGCGCGATGTCGTGCACGATCGGCGAGACGATCTGGATCTCGTCGGCGCCGGGCGCGGTCGGCGTGAAGCCGGGCAAGAAGTCGGAGCTCGCGGCATCCGGCGTGGTGTCGTCGTCGCCCGCGGGCGGCGTCGAGCAGGCGGCGAGGATCGTGAACAAGCAGATCGCGCGCATGAGATCTCCTACAGGCACGAGTCCGGCGTGCAGCCGCACTGGTTGCTGCTGTTGCACGTGCAGGTCGCGCCCGTGCCGCAGTCGGTGGTCGAGCCCTTCGTGCAGAACTTCGTGCAGAAGTGCGTGGTCTCGTCGCCGAGGTTCGAGCACAGCCCCGCGGAGCCGTTGTTCGAGCAGTCGTTCAAGGTCGCGCAGAACTTCCCGACGCCGAGCTCGTTGCCGACATCGCCGGGCTTGCCGCACGTCGTGGCGAACGCGTCGACGCCGCCGACCGGCGCATCGATCACCGCGCCCGGCTTCGCGTCGATCTGCGCGGACCCCGCCGCGTCGGGTTTCTGCGGGGTGGAGCTCGAGCCGCACGCGGCGGCGAGCGCGAGCGCAATGATCGCAATCCTCATCGTGCGCGCACGATAGTCACATCGCGCGCGCGTTCAATAGAATTTGCATTAGTAATGCAAATTCCTTCGTTGGTCTGTCCGCATCGGAAAGACAGATCACGCGACAGATCGCCGTCGACGCTTACGTCATGCGCGGCGATTGCGCAGCCTTCGTACAGCTGAAAGTGCCCTCCGCCGGAGAGCTCGATAAGCCGAGTCCTGTTCCGTCTTGCGACGGTGGTGATCATTCATCTAGGCCCACCGTTGCCGATGGGCTCGAGCGACCAACCCGGAGTCATTGCGCGGGCCACGCGACCCCTGTCTGGTCTTGCTTCGGGTGGGGTTTGCCGTGCCTCGATCGTCGCCGATCGAGCGGTGCGCTCTTACCGCACCCTTTCACCCTTACCCGCGCGCCTTGCGGCGGCGGGCGGTTTGCTTTCTGTTGCACTGTCCTGCGAGTCGCCTCGACTGGCCGTTAGCCAGCACCCTGCCCTGTGAAGCTCGGACTTTCCTCCCGTGCACGCCTTGCGACGTGCACCAGCGATCACCTCGATCTCTCCGGCGGAGAGCGCCTGAACGAGTAACACCCGCGCGGACGGCGGGCAAGCGCTGGGTGGACCCGCTACGCGGCGTCGCGGCCCGCGACGTGGACGGTCTGGGTCGGGAACGCGAAGCTCGAGCCGCACTGCTCGACGATCTCCATGAACTGGAGGAGCAGCTCCTGGCGGATCGCGGTGAACTCGTTCCAGTCGGTGGTCAGGAACCACGCCATGATCTCGACGTCGAGGCTCGACGCGGCGTACTCCTTGAAGCGCACGACCACGGTGTCGCGCCAGATCTTCGGGTGCGCCCGCAGGGCCGCCTCGAGCTCGGCGAGGATGCGGCGCATGCTCGCGGCCCGGGTCTCGTAGACGAGCCCGAGCGTGCACGCGAGCCGGATGCGATCGCGCGCGGTGTACGACTCGGTCCGACTGTCGGCGAGCTGCGCGTTGGGGATCGCGACCAGCGTGCGATCGAGGGTGCGTACCCGCGTCGAGCGTAGCCCGATGGCCTCGATCGTGCCGAGCACCTCGCCGATGCGGACGAAGTCGCCCTCGCGGAACGGCTGGTCGACGCCGATCGAGAGGGTGCCGAACAGGTTCTCGACGGTCTTCTGGGCCGCGAGCGCGAGCGCGATCCCGCCGATGCCGAGGCCCGCGACCAGGCTCGTGACCGGCACGCCGAACGCCGACAGGGCCAGGATGAAGCCGACCACCAGCACGACGAACTTGACCAGGCGCGCGCCGATCGCCAGCAGCGAGCGCGCGGTCGGGCGCACGGCCGCCGCGGCGCGCTCGCCGAGGATGTGGTGGACCGCGTCGATCACGCGCAGGGTCAGCCAGATCGCGGCGCCGAGCGCGGCGAGCACGAGCGTGATCGTCGCGGCGTGGAGCGCGCGCGCCTCGAGCGGCACCCAGGGCAGCGCGGCCCAGGCGGCGGCGACCGCGACGCCGACCGCGAGCGGCCGGCCGATTGCCGCGACCACGCGATCGTCCCAGGTCGCGGCGCTGCGGCGGGCGGCGCGCGATAGCGCGGCGTGCAGCATGCGCGTGCAGGTCCATCCGACCACCAGCGTGACCACGCACGCGACGACCGCCGAAACCCACGGCATCGCGTCGTCGCCGATCGTCGATCGCAGCCAGTCGATGTGGCACCTCCCCTTAGTTTGAGCTCAAACAATAGGAGCTGACATGGCACCCTGCAAGGCGAGAACGACGTCATGACGCCCGACGTCCCGCATGGGACCTGGATCGACAGCGACGTGCCGGTGCGCCTCGACGCGCTCGGCTGGACGCGCTGGCACCGGCGCGTCGTGATCGCGTTGGGCATCACGTGGATCCTCGACGGGCTCGAGGCGAGCCTGATCGCGAACCTCGCGCCGACCCTGCGCGATCCGCACGCGCTCGGGCTCGACGCGACCGAGATCGGCCTGGCCAACACGGCGTACCTCGTCGGCCAGGTGATCGGCGCGCTCGGCTTCGGCCATCTCACCGATCGGCTCGGGCGCAAGCGCCTGTTCCTGATCACGCTCGGCCTGTACCTGACCGCGACGGCGCTGTCGGGGCTCGCGCCGACCTACGGCGTCTTCCTCGCCTTCCGCATGCTCGCGGGCGCGGGCATCGGCGGCGAGTACTCCGCGATCAACTCGGCGATCGACGAGCTGGTGCCGGCGCGGGTGCGCGGGCAGGTCGACCTCGCGATCAACGGCAGCTACTGGGTCGGCGTCGCGCTGGGGGCGGCGCTGACCTTGGTCGTTTTGGATCCGGCGATCGTGCCCGCGTCGATCGGCTGGCGCGTCGCGTTCGGCAGCGGCGCGATCCTCGGGCTCGCGATCCTCGTGATCCGTCGCGATCTGCCGGAGAGCCCGCGCTGGCTGCTCGGCCACGGCCACGTCCGCGAGGCCGAGGCCACCTGCGCCCGCATCGAGCGCGAGGCGGGCGGCGCGGCCGCCGCGTGCGCGCGTGTCCGCGTCCACGTGACGGGTCCGGTCGGGGTGCGCCGCCTCTTCCACGCCCTCTTGCACCGCTATCCGCGGCGCACCGCCCTCGGGCTCGCGCTCATGCTGGCGCAGGCGTTCCTCTACAACTCGATCTTCTTCAGCTACGCGCTGATCCTCGAACGCTTCCACGGCGTCGCCGCCGACGACGTCGGCCTCTACGTCGTGCCGTTCGCGATCGGCAACTTCCTCGGACCGCTCCTGCTCGGACGCCGCTTCGATCGGCTGGGCCGGCGCATCATGATCCCCGTGACCTACGCCTTGTCGGGCGTGCTCCTGCTCGCGACCGGCGCGATGTTCGTCGCGGGCTGGCTCGACGCGCTGACGCAGACGATCGCGTGGGGCGTCGTGTTCTTCGTCGCGTCGGCGGCGGCGAGCTCGGCGTACCTGACCGTCAGCGAGCTGTTCCCCGTCGAGCTGCGTGGCATGGCGATCGCGGTCTTCTACGCGGTCGGCACGCTCGCCGGCGCGGTCGCGCCGACCTTGTTCGGCGCGATCGTCGACACCGGCGAGCCGTCGCGGCTGTTCGCGGGCTACGCGCTGGCGTCGGCGCTGATGATCGGCGCGGCGGTGGTCGCGCGCACGCTCGGCGTCGATGCGGAGGGCCGCTCGCTCGAGGAGCTCGCGGCCGCGCCGTGACTCAGCCCTCGGTCGCGGGCGGCGCGCCTTCGCCTTGCGCGGGCGTCGGCGCGAGCGCGTCTTCGCGGTAGACGATGCGGCCGCAGCGCGGGCACACCTCGAGCGACTCGAGGCGGGCGAGGATGTTGTTGAGCTGCGGCGGCAGCTTCATGTGGCAGCCCTGGCACATGCCCTTGATCACCGGCGCGACCGCGTAGCCCTTCTTGCTCGCGAGCGAGTCGTAGGTCTTGAGCCACGACTTCTCGATCTTGCCGCGGGCGACGTCGCGGATCGCGATCGCCTCGCTCGCTTGCGACCGCAGCGCCGTGATCTGGTCGTTGATCTTCGCTTCCTCGGTGGCGAGCGTGTCGCGCAGGGCCTCGACGTCCTTGCTGTGGGCGTCCGCGCCGGTCGACGACGTCGTCATCGCCTCGACCACCTTCTTGAGCTCGGCCTCGCGATCGAGGATCGCCTTGCGCTTGTTGTCGACCTCGCGATTGGCGGCGTTGTATTCCTTGCCGTTCTTCGATGCCGACAGCTTCGACCGCGCCTGGCGCAGGGCCTCTTGCTCGCGCTCGAGCATCGCCTCCTGCTGCTTGCGCCAGGTCAGGGACTCGTCGAGGCGGGCGCGCTCGGCCGCCACCATCGACTCGAGCTTCGCGAGATCACGTCGCGCGGGCTCGAGCCGTTCGGGGAGCTTCGCGATCGCGGCCTCGAGCTCCTTGACCTTCGCGTCGATGGTTTGCAGTTCGAGCAGTGCCTGTAGCTGGTCTTTCAAGGTACGTCCTTCGGTCTCCGTGGGCCCACCTGGGTTCGAACCAGGGACCAACCGGTTATGAGCCGGCCGCTCTAACCGACTGAGCTATAGGCCCTTGCATCGACTGTGTTGTTTCGTGCCTGTCCTAGTGGTTCAGCGCACGCAAGCGGCGGCGAAGGTAGCGTTTGGGACCACCCTTGGCAATGCCTTGGAGTAAGGTGAGGACGTGACGAAACGACGCTGGATAGAAGCCTTGCGCGTCTCGACGCTCGTCGCGATGTGCGCCGCCGCCGCGGCGTCTGCGAGCTCCTCCAACAAGACCGCGGACCAGCCGCCACCGTACGGCGCGGCGCCGCAGGGCCAGCCGATGGAGCCGACGCGGGCGCTCGGGCT
>DATJIA010000029.1:0-11109 GCA_035493675.1 Kofleriaceae bacterium
ATGATCGCGTCGCAGTCGTCGGCATGCGACGGCTCGAAGCGCGCGTCGATCGCGTCGCCGCCGACCCTCGCGGCGAGCACCGCCGCCTTCGAGCGTCCCACGTCTGCGGTCGTGAACTGGATCTGCCGCTGCAGGTTCGAGAGCTCGACGCGATCGAAGTCGACGATCCGCACGCGCACGCCGGCGGACGCGAGCGCCATCGCGATCGGCCCGCCGAGCCCGCCCGCGCCGATGACCGCGACACGCGTCATGTGAAGTACTCGTCGAGCGAGAAGTAGCGCTCGCCGGTGTCGCACAGGATCGTGACGACCTTCTTGCCGGGCCCGAGCTCCTTCGCGATCTCGCGCGCGACGAACACGTTCGCGCCGGCCGAGATCCCGACCAAGAGGCCCTCTTCGCGCGCGAGCGCCTTCGCGGTCTGCCACGCGTCGCGATCGTCGATCGTGCGCAGCTCGGTCATCACGTCGCGATCGAGGATCGCGGGCACGAAGCCCGCGCCGATGCCTTGGATCTTGTGCGGCCCCGGCGGCCGCCCGCTCAGCACCGCGCTGCGCGCCGGCTCGACGCCGATCACGCGCACGCCCGGGAACTTCGCGCGCAAGACGCTGCCGACGCCGGTGATCGTGCCGCCGGTGCCGATCGCGCTGACGAACGCGTCGATGGGCCCCTCGATCTGCTCGAGGAGCTCCACCGCGGTCGTCTTGCGGTGCACCTCGGGGTTCGCCGGGTTCCGGAACTGATCCGGCATGTAGAAGCGCTTGTCCTTGCCGCAGATCTCCTGCGCCTTGGTGACCGCGCCTTCCATCACGCGCTCTTCCGGCGTCATCACGAGCTCGGCGCCGTAGCTCGCCAAGAGCGCGCGCCGCTCGAGCGACATCGACTCCGGCATCGTCAAGATCAGCCGATAGCCCTTCGCCGCGCACACGAGCGCCAGCCCGATGCCGGTGTTGCCGCTGGTCGGCTCGACGATCGTCGTCTTGCCCGGCTCGATCCGCCCGGCCGCCTCGGCGGCCTCGATCATCGCGAGCGCGATGCGATCCTTCACCGAGCCGCCCGGGTTGTACTGCTCGCACTTGCACCAGATCGCCGCGCCGTGATCGATCGCGAGCTTCGACAGCTGCACGACCGGCGTGCGGCCGATGAGCTCGAGCGGTGAGGAGACCATGCGGAGGCGTTCGCTCATATGAAGTACATCGGCGACGGCGCGCCCGCGCGCGGCACGCCCTGTTGCTCGGCCTTGCGCACGAGATCCATGACCGAGACGCCGTCGAACCACGCGTTGACGTGCGCGGCGAGGTCCTGCCACAGGTCCGACGTGATGCCGCGGCCGCGCGTGCGCACCGGCTCGTCTTCCACGACGATCAGCGACTCGATCGGTCCTTGCAGCGCGCGCACGATGTCGCCGAGCCGGATGTCGGCCGGATCGCGGCGCAGCGTGTAGCCGCCGCGCGGCCCGCGCTTCGACTCGACGAGCCCCGCCTTCTTCAGATCCTGGAAGATCTGCTCGAGGTAGCGGAGCGGGATGCGCTGCCGCTTCGCGACCTCTTTGGCCTGCGCCGCCGTCCCGTCCGGCGCGGCGTGATAGGCGATGTCGAACACCGCGCGCACGCCGTAGCGGGTCTTGGTCGAGAGGCGCATCGAATTCCCATCGGAATAGCGGGAATTCGAGCGCCGCGCAAGCGTGGAGATTATTCAGCTTCTCGGCCGCAGACGCGGCAGTGGCCGTCGTCGCCGATCACGCCGATGCAGTTGCCGTCGGGGCAGAGCGCGCGGCTCTCGAAGTCGTCGGGGCCCGAGGGCTCGGCGAGGACCTTCGCCTTCTCGACCTCTTGCTCGACCTCTTGCTCGTCGCGCATCCCGCGGCGGCGCTCGTCGCCCCAACCGGGCGCCGCGCGACCGCACACCTTGCAGACGCCGTCGCTGCCGATCACGCCGACGCACCCGCCGTCCGGGCAGAGTTGCCGCTGTTCCCAATCGCCCATCACGTACCGCCGAGCACGCCGTACAAGTCGCCCGCCGTGTAGAACGTGAGCTCCAGATCGCCGATGCGCACGCCGGTCCCCGACGACAGATCGCGCTCGCGGCGCGGCTGCAGCGGATCGCCGTCGACGGCGGTGCCGTTCTTCGAGCCCGCGTCGGCCAGGACCCAGCGCTCGTCGCGCCGGCGGAAGAACGCGTGCAGGCGCGAGACCGTGACGTCGCGCAGGACGACGTCGTTGTTGCCGGTGCGGCCGACCGTGATCATGTCGGGGAACGACGCGCCCGGCTTCTTCGCCAACGGATAGACCTCGACCGAGGTCGGGTTGCGGCGCTTGGTGACCTGCTGCGCGACCTGGGTCTCGGCGTCGAGCTCGCCCGAGCCTTCGGCGTCGCGATCGCCGGAGTCCTCGCCGCGACGGCGGACCAACGCCGCCGGCGCCGAGGTCGCGAGGAACGCTTCGCGTCCGAGCAGAGCGAGCTGCCGGTACCGGTCGGCCTGATCCACGATGCATGACTACCACGCCGGGCGGCCCCGGCGCGCGATCGACGAGTTGCATTCGATGTCATAACCCCTCGACGGTGCAGGGCGGATCGGCGCGTTGACACCTCGGGCGCGGTCGGGTACAAGCGCCGGGCTATGTACGACACGTCCGATATCCGCAAGGGCCTGAAGGTCCTCATGGACGGGAACCCGTTCACGATCGTCGAGTTCCAGTTCGTGAAGCCGGGCAAGGGCGCGGCGTTCACCCGCACCAAGTTCAAGAACCTGCTCACCGGCGCCGTCGTCGAACGGAACATCCGCTCGGGCGAGAAGCTGGAGCCCGCCAACGTCGAGGACCGCACGATGCAGTTCCTCTACAAGGAGGGCGAGGATCTCGTCTTCATGGACGAGTCGAGCTACGAGCAGGTCCACGTCCGCGCCGACATGGTCACCAACAGCAACCTGCTGAAGGACAACCTGTCGTGCCAGGTGCTCTTCTTCAACGAGCGTCCGGTCGACGTCACGCTGCCGACCTTCGTGTACCTCGAGGTGAAGGAGTCGGAGCCGGGCGTGAAGGGCGACACGACGGGCAACGTCACCAAGCCGGCGAAGGTCGAGACCGGCGCCGAGATCGCGGTGCCGCTGTTCATCCGCATCGGCGACACGATCAAGATCGATACGCGCACGGGCGAGTACGTCGAGCGCGTGAACAAGTGATCCGCGGCCGCGTGGTCGCGGTGACCGGCGATGTCGCGCTGGTCCGGACGGCGCGCGGCGATGTGAAGGTCAAGCACCCGGGCTCGGTCGAGCCGGGTGACCTGGTGCAGCTCGAAGGTGCCGGCGCTCCGCTCGAGCGCGTGCGCCCGTACCTGCGCGGTGATTATCCGACGCCCGACACCGAGCTCGCGCGGCTCGGGCGCGTGCGGTTGGGCAACCTCGCGGCGCGCTCGCGGGCGCTCGGCGCGTTGCGCGCGTTCTTCGCGTCGCGGGACTTCGTCGAGGTCGAGACGCCCTTGCGCGTGAAGGCGCCCGGGTTGGAAGTGCACCTGACCGCGATCGAGAGCGAGGGCTCGTTCCTGATCACGTCGCCCGAGTACCAGATGAAGCGCCTGCTCGCGGCGGGCATGGAGCGCATCTACCAGGTGTGCAAGTGCTTCCGCGCCGAGGAGGAAGGCGCGCACCACGCGAGCGAGTTCACGATGTGCGAGTGGTATCGCGCGTGGGACTCGATCGCCGCGATCGAAGACGACGTGCAGGCGCTGGTCGCGGAGGTCGCGCGCACGGTCAACGGCGAGGCGATCGTGACGGTCGGCGGGCGGCGCATCGACGTCGGCGGCGCGTGGAAGCGCATGACGGTCGCCGAGGCGATGAAGGAATGGGCGGGCGTCGTGATCGACGGCGACGAATCGAGCGAGGCTTTGAAGGACAAGCTCGTCGACGCGGGGATCGCGTTCGGCACCGCGACCGCGTGGGATGATCTGTTCTACTGCGCGTTCGTCGATCGCGTGGAGCCGGCGATCGCGGCGCTCGACGAGCCGCTCTTGCTCGTCGACTGGCCGGTGCAGCTCGCGGCGCTCGCGCGCCGCTCGCCGGCGAACGACCGGGTCGTCGAGCGCTTCGAGGCGTACGTCGGCGGCATCGAGCTCGCCAACGCGTTCGGCGAGCTCACCGATCCGCTCGAGCAGCGCGCGCGCTTCGAGGACGATCTCGCGGCGCGCCGCGAGCGCGGCCGCGCGATCTATCCGATCGACGAGAAGCTGATCGCCGCGCTCACCGAGGGCCTGCCGCCCTCGGCCGGCGTCGCGCTCGGCGTCGATCGCCTGATCATGCTCGTGCTCGGCGCCGAGCACATCCGCGACGTCCTCGCGTTCACGAGCGACGAGCTGTAAGGTCGCCGCATGCGTCTGGTCTTCGTGATGGCCTTCCTGGCGATCTCGTCGCGCGCGTACGCGGGCGACAAGTTGGTCGACGTGCTCGATGCGCGGTTCGAGGACGTCTTCGGTCCGGATCCGCAGGAGGACGCGGCGCTGCCGCGCTTCGCGCTGGTCGGCGGCGACGTGATCGTCGCGCCGAAATCCGCCGGCGACGCGATGGGCGGGCACGGCGAGCAGTCGACGTTCCGCATGATCGCCGGCTTGTCGAGCGACAAGACCGCCGCGTGGTACGCGGCCGACCTCGCCGAGTTCGAGCCGGGCTGCGGCGCCGCGCCGTGTCCGCCGCCGCCGCCGCCGCCGCCCGCCGAGCTGCACGCGGTCGCCGTGTTCGAGAAGAGCGGCGCCGACTGGAAGCCGATCGTGTGGTCGGTCGCGCCGGTCGTCGCGGGGAAGGATCAAGCGGCGTCGATCAAGCGCGGCGACGTGCCGGGCGCGATGCCCGCGAAGAACGACGGCGCCGACGACGCGCTCGCGGTCTTCGGCGCGACGATCGGTGATCCAAAGGCGCTCGCGAAGAGCGTGTCGTCGCGCAAGGACGCGGTGCTCTACGGCAGCGAAGCGAGCGAGCGCGTGATCGGCGGCGCCAAGGTCGCGGCCAAGCTGACCGGATGGAACCTCGCGTTCAAGGTGCGCGACGGCGTCTCGGCCGGCGTCTCGTCGTCGAAGACGGTCGCGTGGATCGCCGCGAACCTCGACGCGACGTCGAAGAAGAAGCCGAAGGACAAGCCGGTCCCGTACCGCGCGTTGTTCGTCTACGAGAAGCAGGGCGCCGACTGGAAGCTGGTCGTCGCGAGCTTCGCGTACCTCACCGGCGACTGAACGTCACCCGTTCCAGGTCTTGTCGAGCGCGATCGTCACGGCGTTGTCGGTGACGCGCTCGACGAAGCTCGTGCGCCACGCGGCGTCGCGGATGCGCGCCGCGATCTCCTCGACGCGACGGCGCGCGTGCGCGATCGCGCCGCGCGCGGCCTCGCGATCGCCGGCGGCGTGGAGCGCCTGCGCGTAGGTGAGGCGCACGAGCGCCTCGCCGTCGGTGCGATCGAGCCCGCCGCCGTGATCGAGGATCTCGATCGCGGCGCGCGCGTCGGCGAGCGCGTCCGCGATCTTGCCGCGCGCGAGCGCGACCTGCGCGCGGTGGGCGAGGGCGTAGCCGCGCGCGGTCGGGATGTCGGCCGCCATCGTCACGCCGATCGCGGCCTCGCCGGCGGCGAGCTCGAGCTCGCCGGTCACGCGCAAGACGCGCGCGAGATCCGCGTGGGCCTCGGCCTCGCAGCGGCGATCGTCGACGGCGCGCAGCTCGTCGATCGCCTGCTGCAAGACGCCGCGCGCCTGCGCGAGATCGCCGAGCTGGCCGATCGTGAGCCCGAGGTTCAAGCGGCACAGCGGCGTGAGCGACGACAAGCCGAGCCGCTCGCAGTCGGCGAGCGCGATCGCGAGGAGCTCGCGCGCGTCGGCGTACGCGCCCATGCCGATCAAGACGCTGGCGACGTTGTTGCGCTGGCGCACCGCGCTCGGCCCGTCGCCCGCGCGCTCGCACGCGCCGACCGAGGCCTGGTTGTTGACGAGCGCGGCCGCGAGATCGCCGCGGTTGAGCGCGCGCACCGCGCCGGCGCGGAACAGCGCCGCCGCGACCGCCGGATCGTCGGCGAAGCCGGCGCCGAACGGCTCGACGATGTCCGCGAGCCGATCGGCGAGCCCGTGATGGCCGCCGAACCGCAGGTGCGCCTCGGTGCTCGCCGCGGCCAAGACGAAGTCGCGGTGCGCGACCGGCGCGTCGCCGGCGTCGCACAGCATCTCGCCGATCGCGACGAGCGCCTCCTGCCAGCCCATGTGGCCGTACGCGTGCGCGGCCGCGGCGGTCGCGCGGCACCACGCCGGCTCGCCGCGCGCGAGGCACGCGATCGCGCGCTGCGCCGCCGCTTGCTGCTCGTGGTGCAGGCCGTTCCACGCGTACGCCTGCGCGACGATCAGGTGGAGCGCGCCGCGGGTCGGATCGATCACCGGCACGCCGGCGCGATCGAGCTCGGCGAGCCCGCGGTTCGCGCGCGCGGTCGCCTGCGCGACGTCGGAGGCCTCGAGCGCCTGCGCGGCGGCGTCGGCGTAGCGGCGCGCGGCGCGCGCGGGCTCGCCGCCGAGCTCGAGGTGCTCCGCGAGGACGAGCGCGTCGGTCTCGCCCGCCTGCTCGAGCCACTCGGCGGCGTTCTTGTGGCCCTTCGCGCGATCGTCGTCGGTGAGCAGCGAGTACGCGGCCTCGCGCACGAGCGCGTGGCGGAAGACGAGCTCGTCTTGATCGGGGAACTTGCGATCGCTGCGCCGCGCGATCACCTCCTCTTCGATCAGGAACTCGATCCAGTCGGCGGCGTCGAGCTCGCCGCCGAGCAACGCCTCGACGCCCGCGGCCCAGAACAGGTTCGAGAAGACGCTCGCCGCGCGCAGCACGCGCCGCGCCTCCGCGGGCAGGCGATCGAGGCGCGCCTGCACCATCGCGAGCACGCTCTCGGGCAGCGCGTCGCCCTTGCCGTCGGCGACCGCGCGGATGAGCTCCTCGAGGTAGAGCGCGTTGCCGGCGGCTTGCTCGACGAGGCGTGCGGCTTTGGGCGCGTCGACGCGATCGCCGAGCACCTCGCGCACGAGCCGCTCGCCGGCGCGCCGCGGCAGCGCGCCGAGCGCGATCTCGGTGACCGGCCGCCCGTCCCACAGGCCGGGCAGCTGCGTGCGCACGTCGGGCCGCGCGAGCGCGAGCACGAGGATCGGCCGCTCGGCGTGCGCCGCGAGGATCGCATCGACGAACTTCACGGTCGGCCAGTCGCCCCAGTGCAGATCCTCGAGCACGAGCAAGAGCGGCGACGCGTTGGCCTCGGCGCCGACCCAGTCGGTCCACGCCTGCTTCATGTGCGCGTTCATCAGGCGCGGATCGGTGCGCGCGGTGCGCAGGCGCGCGCTGTCCTCGGGGAACGGCACGCCGATCAGCTCGCCGAGGAACTCGGCCGCGCGCGCGGCGTCGTCGGCCCGCAGGTGGCGCCCGATGCGCTCGCGCACCTTCGCGCGCCGCACCTCGAGCGGCTCGCCGTCGAGCACGCCGGTCGTGCGCCGGATCGCGGGCGCGAGCAGGCCGAACGCGGCGCCCGCGCGCATCGGATCGCCGCGGCCGATCCAGAGCTGGAAGTCGTCCGCGGCGAGGCGGCGCACCAGCTCGTAGCGCAGGCGCGACTTGCCGACGCCGGCCTCGCCGGTGACGAGCACCGCGCACGCGTGATGATCCTCGACGCACTGGCGCCAGACGGCCTCGAGCATCGCGAGCTCGGCGTCGCGGCCGACGCACGGCGTGGTGCGGCCGAGCAGCGTGCGCGCGGGATCGGCGTCGCGCTCGCGCACGAGCTCGATGCCGTGCGCGTCGCGCTTGACGGTGAAGCGCGCCCCGAACAGCTCCGCGGTCACCTCGTCGACGACGATCGTGCGCGCGTCGCGCAGGCGCGCGCCGCGCATCAGCGACGCGGCGCGATCGATCGCGTCGCCCGAGAAGCCGCGGCCTGCGACCTGGCCGCGCCCGGTCGCGAGCGCGATCGCGTGGCCGGGCAGGCGGGCGCGGATCGACATCGCGAGGCGCGCGGCCTGCGCCGATTGATCGGTCGCCGCGCCGGTGCCCGCGATCGTGATCGCGAGCGTACCGTCGGGCAGGCGCGCGCAGCGATCACCGTGGCGCGCCACCAGCTCGGCGAGCTGCGGCGGCAGGCCCGAGTGCTCCGTGCGCGTCGAGGTCGTGACGTCGGAGCCGTCGTCGATGATCGGCGCGCGCGCGGTGTCGACCAGCACGATCGACAAGAGGCGCTGCTCGCCGTCGGTGACCGCGGTGCGCGGCGTCGAGTCGGTCTTCGCCACCTTCGAGCCTGCGCCGACCGTGATGTCGAGCGCGGGGTCGCGCGCGATCTCGTCGAGCCGCACGATCAGCGCGGCCGCGTCGTCGGGGCGATCGGCGCGATCCTTCGCGAGCATCTCGTGCACGAGCGCCTCGACCGAGCGCGGCACGTCGGGCGCGAGCTCGCGGAGCGGCGTCGGCTCCTCGAGCAAGACCTTGGCGAGGATCGCCATCTCGTCGTTGCCGGGGAACGCGGGCCGGCCGGCGAGGCAGCCGTACAGGACCGCGCCGAGCCCGTAGACGTCGACACGCGGATCGAGATCGCGGCGGCCGCGCACCTGCTCGGGCGCCATGAAGCGCGGCGTGCCGACGCTCATCCCGGTGCGCGTCATCGAGCCGCCGCCGGCGGGGCGCGCGAGCCCGAAGTCGACCAGCTTCGCGCGGTCGGTGCGCTCGTCGACGAGGAAGACGTTCGACGGCTTGACGTCGCGGTGGATGATGCCGCGCGCGTGCGCGGCGGCGAGCGCCTCGGCGCAGCGGCGCACGACGACGAGCGACGACGAGAGCGACAGCGGTCCGCGCCCGAGCCGCGCCGCCAGGTCGCAGCCCTCGAGCCACTCCATCACGAGGTAGCGCTGCTCGCCGTGGACGCCGTGCGCGATGTACTTCACGAGCGCGGGGTGCGAGAGCTCGGCGAGCATGCGCGCCTCGCGATCGAAGCGCTCGGCGTTGATCTCGTCCTTGCGCTCGAGGACCTTCAGCGCGACCGCGCCACCGGCGATCGTGTCGCGCGCGCGATAGACGGTGGCCATGCCGCCCGCTCCCGCGCGCGCCTCGAGCACGAACCGATCTCCGACGAGGAGTCCCGCCTCCACCGGTTCGAGTATAGGCGCGGCGGTCGCTAGCGTGAGGACGCAGCAGCGCGCGGACGCGTCGCCGAGCCGCGACCGCGGCGCGAGACATCACGCGCGATCAGTGGCTTGAGGAACTGACCGGTAAAACTCGCAGGCACCGCAGCGACCTGCTCGGGAGTTCCCGTGGCGATGATCTCGCCGCCGGCCGCGCCGCCCTCCGGACCCAGATCGATGATCCAGTCGCACGTCTTGATGACGTCGAGGTTGTGCTCGATCACCAGCACGGTGTTGCCGCTGACGACGAGGCGGCCGAGCACCTCGAGCAGCTTCTGCACGTCGCCGAAGTGGAGGCCGGTGGTCGGCTCGTCGAGCAGGTACAGCGTGCGCCCGGTCTGCACGCGCGCGAGCTCGCGCGCGAGCTTCACGCGCTGCGCCTCGCCGCCCGACAGCGTGGTCGCGGGCTGGCCGAGCGACAGGTAGCCGAGCCCGACGTCGACGAGCGTCTGCATGATCCGCCCGAGCTGCTTGTGGTGCTCGAACATCACGAGCGCCTCGTCGATCGGCGTGTCGAGGATCTGCGCGATCGTCTTGTCCTTGTAGGTCACGCGCAGGGTCGCGTCGTTGTAGCGCTTGCCCTTGCAGACCTCGCACGTGACGAAGACGTTGGGCAGGAAGTGCATCTCCACTTCGCGCACGCCCGCGCCCTCGCACGCCTCGCAGCGGCCGCCGCCTTGCTTCGCGCTGACGTTGAACGAGAAGCGGCCCGGGCCGTAGCCGTAGGTCTTCGCCGTCGGCGTCTGCGAGTACAGCTCGCGGATCAGATCGAACGCCTTCGTGTAGGTCGCCGCGTTCGAGCGCGGCGTGCGACCGATCGGCTTCTGATCGATCACGATCACCTTGTCGATCTGCTCGAGGCCGGTGAGCGACTTGTACGGCCCGACGCGCTCGAGGCTCTTGTGCAGCATGCGGTTGAGCGCGGGGTAGAGCGTCGCGTTGATCAGCGACGACTTGCCCGCGCCCGACACGCCGGTGACCGCGCACATGACGCCGAGCGGGACGTCCACGCTCACGTCTCTCAAGTTGTGCTCGCGCGCGCCGGTCAGCTTGATCCATCCGCTCGGCGTCCGGCGCTCCGCCGGCAGCTCGATGCGCTCGGTGCCGGCGAGGAAGCGGCCCGTGATCGACTCCTGCGCCGCCGCGATCTCCGACGGCGTGCCCTGCGCGATCACGTGGCCGCCGTGACGTCCGGCGCCCGGACCGAAATCGACGACCCAGTCCGCGGCCTCCATCGTCGCCTCGTCGTGCTCGACGACCAAGACCGTGTTCCCCAGATCGCGCAGCCGGTGCAGCGTGCGGATCAAGCGCTCGTTGTCGCGCTGGTGCAGACCGATCGACGGCTCGTCCAAGACGTAGAGCACGCCCGAGAGCTCCGAGCCGAGCTGCGACGCCAAGCGGATGCGCTGCGCCTCGCCGCCCGACAGCGTGCCCGCGGCGCGGTTCAAGGTCAGGTAGTCGAGCCCGACGTCCAAGAGGAACGTGAGCCGGTTGCGGATCTCTTTCAAGACCTCGCCCGCGATCTGCGCCTTCGCGCCCTTGAGCGCGAGCGACGTCACGAACGGGAACGCGTCGCGCACGGTCATCCCCGTGACGTCGACGATCGCCTTGTCGGCGACGAACACCGCGCGCGACTCCGGCCGCAGGCGCGAGCCGCCGCAGGTCGCGCACGCGATCGCGCGGAAGAAGCCCTCGTAGTAGGCGCGCGTGCGCTCGCTCGACGACTCGCGGTGGCGGCGCTCGAGCTGGTTGATGATGCCCTCGAAGCGCATCGCCCACTCGCCCGACGAGTGGCGGCCCTGCCACTCGACCATCACGCGCTTGTCGCCGGTGCCGTGCAGCAGGATCTCGCGCTGCTTCTCGGGCAGCTTGTTCCACGGCTTGTCGAGATCGATCTTGAAGTGCTTGGCGAGCGCCTTGACGATGTTGGTCGTCCAGCCCGAGTCCTTG
>DATJIA010000030.1:0-27687 GCA_035493675.1 Kofleriaceae bacterium
ATCCGCTTCGCGCCGCCGGCCCCGGGGCGCACGATCGGGCTCGTCTGGCGGACCTCGTCGGCGCGCCTGCGCGAGCTGCGCCTGCTCGCGCAGACGATCGGCGCGGCGGCGGAGAAGCACCTCGCGGACATTCGCGCCTAGAAGCTCGCTAGAACTGACCGATCAGCGCGAGCCCGGCGCCGCCGCGGAGCGGGATCGGCGCGAGCTGTGCGTGCGGCGCGGCGGGCGCGAGCGCGGGCGCCGCGGGCGCGGCGTAGCGCGGATCGGGCGCCATGTCGTTCGAGGCGCGGATCGCGATCGCGAAGCCGCCCCACGCGCCGGCGAGCGTGGCGCCGGTGAGGATGCGCGTGTCGTCGTCCGTGTTCGCGTTGGCGCCGGTGATCAACGCGCCGGCGGCGAGTCCGGCGAGGCCGCCGAGCAGCGCGCCGAGCTGGACGATGCGGCCGCGCGAGACCGACCAGTCGAGATCTCTGCCGAGCGCGAGGCCGGCGCCGAGGCCGACGTCGGTGCCGCCCGCCATCATCAACAGTGCCGTGTCGCCGTCGATGTCGCTGGGCCGGAGGAGGCCGATCGAGAGGCCGGTGGACGCGAAGCCGAGCAGCGACATCGTCGACGCGAATGCGATCTGCCCGCGGGTCGGTGACAGCTCGGAGCCGAACAAGAGGCCGGCGCCGCCACCGGCCGCGCCGGACAGCAGCAGCGTGGTCTGCACGCTCTCGCTCGAGTCGAGGCCGGCGGGCGACGCGAGCAGGCCGGCATTGACGAAGCCTTCGATCATGCCGAGCGAGTAGGCGTCGCTCATCGCGCCGGTCATCCGGCGGCCGCGCGTCGCGTAGAGCGAGCCGACCAGACCGAGCGCGGTGGTGCCGGTGACGGTGAGGATGCCGGCGCGGAAGTCGTCGATGTTCGCGTCGTCGATCACGACGACGCCGGCGTAGGCGCCGTACATCGTGGTCCAGACGATGAACGACGTGCGGCCTTCGTCCTGCTCCTCGATCGGGCTGGGCGCGCTCAGCGGCGCCGGCGCGTTGAAGCTGAGCTTGCGCGCGGACAGCTCGTGCGCGAGGCGGCCGAGCTCGCGCGCGGCGGCGACGAGGTCGTGATCCTGCGCGCGCGCGGCGACGCCGTCGAAGCCGATCGCGGCGCGCGCGAAGTCACCCGCGATCATTGCCGCGAAGGCGTCGTCGTAGTCGGCCTTGGCGGCGGCGTCGATCGGAGCCGCCGCCGGCGCGGCGGGGGGCGTGCCGACCGCCGGCACTGTTTCGGGCGGGGGCGTTTCGCTCGGCTGCGCGCGCAGGGCGGAGGCGGGGAGCAGCCACGCGATCACCGCCATGGCCGCGATTCGCTTCGACATACGCCGATGGTCGCACGCCCCGCGAGCCAGCCGAATTCGTATTGACAGTGTTATGTGACAGTGTCATCATGGTCCTCATGGACGACGCGCCGTGGACGCTGACCGAGCTGGCCGAAGAGGTCGCGGCGGTCTTGCGTGGATACGAAGCCGCCGCGAACGGGCAGGTCCGCGCCGTCCCCGACGAGCGATCGATCCGCTACTACACGACGCTCGGCCTGCTCGATCGGCCCGCGGCGATGCGTGGCCGCACCGCGCTCTATGGCAAGCGGCACCTCGCCCAGGTCGTCGCGATCAAGCGGATGCAGTCGGCCGGCAAGGCACTGGCAGAGATCGCGACGATCCTGCCGACGCTCGACGACACCACGCTCGCGCGGGTCGCGGGAGTCGCGGTGCCGCGGCGCGCGGCGCCGGCGCCGAGCCGCGAGAGCTTCTGGAAGCGCGCGCCCGCCGCGCCCGCGCCCGAGCCGAAATCAGTGCCGACCACGAACGATGAGCGAGAGCAGGAGCCAGATCCTCTCCCGCGCGCGCGCGTTCACAAGATCCGCCGCGGTGCGCGCTTCCATGCGCGCGCCGTGCTCGAGCTCGCCCCCGGTGTCACGATCACGATCGATCCGGGGCGAGCTCTCACCGATGCCGACGCCGACGCGGTGATCACTGCCGCGCGGCCCCTGCTCGCCGAATTGCGGCGACGCCAACTGATTGCAACCGAGTAACCGAAGGAACGTGAAGGAGGAGCCCCGATGATGCCCGCCACCCTGATGACCGAAGCCGAGCTCGCCCGCCTCGGCACTCGCGACGACGCCGGATTCGGCGCGCTCGCGACCGCACGCGGCGCGCTGCCACTGACCGCGATGACCGTCGACGCACGGGTGATCGGGCTCATGGCGACCGTCGAGGTCGCGCAGACCTTCGAGAACACGCTCGCCGAGCCGATCGAGGCGACGTACATCTTCCCGCTGCCCGATCGCGCGGCGGTGACGCGCTTCCGCATGGAGGTCGCGGGGCGCGTGATCGAGGGCGTGATCGACGAGCGCGGCGCCGCGCGCCAAGCGTACGACGCCGCGATCGCGGCGGGCCATCGCGCCGCGATCACCGAGGAGGATCGCGCGGGCGTGTTCACGCTGCGCGTCGGCAACTTGATGCCGCGCGAGGTCGCGACCGTGAAGCTGACGATGACGGGGCCGCTCCCCGTCGAGGACGGCGAGGTCACGTTCCGCTTCCCGCTGGTCGTCGCGCCCCGCTACATCCCGGGCAAGGAGCTCGGCGGCGCGCAGGCGGGCCTCGGCGGCGTGCCCGACACCGACGCGGTGCCGGATGCCTCGCGCATCACGCCGCCGGTGCGCTTGCCGGGCATGCCGAACCCGGTGCGCCTCGCGATGAAGCTCGTGATCGATCCGGCCGGTGTGCCGGTCGCCGACGTGCGCTCGAGCCTGCACGCGGCGAACGCCGTCGAGAAGGGCGGGGCACAGATCATCGAGCTGCAACCGGGAGAACGACTCGATCGCGACTTCATCGTGCGCTGGTCGATCGGCGACGACGCGATCCGTTCGTCGCTGGTCTGGGACAGCGACGCCGAAGGCGCGACGTTCCTCCTCACGCTGGTGCCGCCGCGCGATCGCGCGCCGTCGAAGCCGCGCGACGTCGTGTTCGTCCTCGATCGATCCGGATCGATGGGCGGGTGGAAGATGGTGTGCGCGCGGCGCGCGGTCGCGCGCATGGTCGACACGCTCGGCGCGAAGGATCGCTTCGCCGTGCTCGCGTTCGACAACACGATCGACGAGGCGACCGAGCTGGCCGGAAAGCTCGCCGACGCGACCGATCGCAATCGGTTCCGCGCCGTCGAGTTCCTCGCGAAGGTCGACGCGCGCGGCGGGACCGAGATGGCGGAGCCGCTCGAGCGCGCGGCGGCGCTGCTCACCGGCGGCTACGACGAGCGCGATCGCGTGCTCGTGCTGGTCACCGACGGGCAGGTCGGAAACGAGGATCAGATCCTGCGCGCGCTCGGCCCGAAGTTGAAGGCGACGCGCGTCTTCGCGCTCGGCATCGATCAGGCGGTGAACGCGGCCTTCCTGCGCCGGCTCGCCGCGGCGGGCGGCGGCGCATGCGAGCTGTGCGAGTCGGAGGATCGCCTCGACGTCGTGATGGACAAGGTGCACCGCCGGATCGGCACGCCGGTCGTGACCGAGCTCGCGCTCGACGCGAACGGCCTCGAGCTCGATCGCGACTCGATCGCGCCGAAGCGCCTGCCGGCACTGTTCGCGGGCGCGCCGATCGTGATCGGCGGTCGCCTCGCGAAGGCGCCGGAGCGCGGCGGGACGATCACGCTCAGCGGCCGCACGCCGTCGGGCGGCGCGTGGAAGGAGCCGGTGGTCGCGGCGAGCGAGCCGTCGAAGGGCGCGTCGATCGCCCAGGCGTGGGCGCGCGCGCGCGTCCGCGATCTCGAGGATCGTTTCGCGATCGGCGACGGCGGTCACGACGCGCTCGAGCGCGAGATCGTGCGGACCTCGAAGCGGTTCGGCGTGCTGTCGCGCTTCACCGCGTTCCTCGCCGTCGACAAGAGCGAGGTGGTCAACAAGGGCGGCGGGCAGAAGCAGATCGTGCAGCCGGTGGATTCGCCGGCGGGTTTGCAGCTCGAGCAGGCGGCGTCGGTGACGCGGGCGGGCGGCTACGCCGCGGCGATGCCGGCGCGCGCGATGGCGATGCCGCCGCCGAGCGCGGCGCCGATGGCGCCGATGGGGATGGCCGGTGGCGGCGCGCCGCGCGCGTTCGGAGGACCGCCCGCGATGCCGCCGGCGCCGATGGCGCAGACGAAGTCGTCGAGCCCGATGAAGACGATGATGGGCGGGCTCGGCGGGATGTTCCGCAATCGCTCCGCGTCGGACGAGATGCAGGGGCTCGGCGAAGAAGCCGCGCCGATCGTCGACGATGCGCCGTATCGCGCGCGCGCGCACGCGATCGCAGATGCGCTCGACGCCGCGCACGCGGCGAGCGACGGTCGCGCGCTCGAGCTCGCGGTGGCGCGGCTCGCCGAGCTGATCGAGGACGTGCGCTCGATCGGTGGGCTCGACGCGCTCGCGGCGGCGCTCGGCAAGGTGCTCGATGCGCTACGCGACGCCTCGGCGAAGGGGCAGCTCGCCGCGCACGCCGCGAGCGCGGCCGCGGATCTGCGCGCGGTCGCCGGCGCGCCGTCCGATCCGGGAACAAGCGGACGCGACCGACCGTTCTGGAAGTTCTGGAAGTAACGAGCTACTACGAACGGGTGAAGTGGATCGCGATCGTGCTCGGCGCGTGCGCCTCAGGTGCCGCGCCGAGCGCGCCGTCTCCCGGGCCGGCGACGGCCGGATCCGCCGCCGGGCCCGCGGCGCCTGCGCCGACGAAGATGCCCGCGCCCGAAACAGTGCCGGTCGCCGCGCCGGCGCCGCCGGACGCCGGTGCGCCCGATCCCGGCATCGTCGATTGGCCGATCGCGTGGTCCGACGAGCGCGCGCAGCTCACGCTCGACTATCGCCGCGCGCACGACGACCCCGCCGCGCGCGATCTAGAGATCACGCCGCGCATGATCGTCCTCCACTACACGAGCGGTCATTCAGCGAAGGGCACGCACGACTACTTCGATCGCACGCGGCTCGAGGCGTCGCGCACCGAGCTCGCGCGCGGCGGACCGGTCAACGTGTCGTCGCATTTCCTCGTCGATCGCGACGGCACGATCTATCGCCTGCAACCCGAGACGCGGATGGCGCGCCATACGATCGGGCTCAACGGCGTCGCGATCGGCGTCGAGAACGTCGGCGATCCGCCCAAGCTGCCGCTGACCGACGCGCAGGTCGCCGCCGACGCCGCGCTCGTGCGCTACCTCGTCGCGCAGCACCCGACGATCACGCACGTGATCGGGCACAGCGAGTCGATGAAGTTCATCGGCACGGATCTGTGGCGAGAGCGCGACGCGAAGTATCGCAACGAGAAGCCCGACCCCGGCGATCAGTTCATGCGCGACGTGCGCGCGAAGATCGTCGATCTGAAGCTCGCGGGGCCGCCCGAGAAGGCGCTCTAACGGTGCTCTAACGGTGCTTCGGCGCGGTCTTCGTCGTCGACTTCGTCTTCGGCGCGGGTGACGGCGCGCCGCCGCGGCGCAAGGTCGCCTTGACCGACGTGCCGTTCGACTTCGCGTACAGCTTCGCGGTCGCCGACGCGTAGCCATCCTTCTTGAACACGACGTTCACCGCCTCGAAGCCGGGCGCCTTGGTCGTGAGCGGCGTCTTGCCGGCCGGCTTGCCGGCGATCGTCACGCTCGCGCCGGGGGGCGTCGAGTAGATCTTCACGGTGAACGACGGCCGCTCGAGCTTCGCGCTGACCGACGCGCCGTCGGAGGTCGGCGTGAACGAGACGTCCTTCGACTGATAGCGCGTGCGGCGGAACGTCGCGGTCGTCGCGTGGCACGGCAGCTCGAGCTGGAGGGGCGTCGAGCCCGCGACCTTGCCGGCGATCACGACCTCGGTGCCGGGCGGCGTCGACGAGAAGGACGCCTTGCAGCCGCCGGTCGGCGGAGGCCCAGGGGTGGGCGTCGGCGTTGGCGTCGGCGTCGGCGCGATCGCGCTCGTCGCGGCATCGGCACTGATCGCGGGCGTGGGGTTCGTCGTCGGTAGCGCGGGCGGATTCGCGGTCGCGATCGCGCCGGCATCGATCACTGCCGCGGGTTGTGCGACCGGCTTCGATTGGTCGGTCCCGGACGACTTCCCGCCGCCGGTCGCGATCACGATGACGATCACCGCCAGCAGAACCGCGCCGCCGATCGACGCCAACATGACCTTGCTCGGGCGGCGCCGCGTGAGGCCGATCATGTCCGTGCTGTCCCCGCGCGCGGGCGGCAGCACGTCGGCGTACGCCGGCTGCGGGAACGCGCCGGGTGGGGGCGTCTCCGGATCTCGCGCGGGCAACGGCATCGCGAGCGGCGGTGCGCTGAGCTCGGTGTCGCGCGGCGGCGGCGTCAACGGCGGCATCTTGCCGGCCGGGAACGGGCCCATCCCCTCGCGCGCCGGTTCCGAGGTCTCCGCGAACATCGGCTCCATCGGTTGCGTCTCGCCGCCGTCGAACGGCGGGTGATGATCGGGCCACCACGACGCGAGCACCTCTTCACCACCGGCGCGCGGCGAAGCAGGAGTCGCGCCGGACGCGTCCGGTGCGGGAGATGCAGCCGGCGCCGGCGCCTTCAGCACGACCGGCGCGACGCCGAGCATCGTCTTCGACATCGACTGCCGACCGGCCACCGACGGTGGGAGCTTCGGCGGCGCGGGCACGAGCGGCGCCGGCGGCGCGTCCGGCACTGTTTCGGTGGCGGGCGCGGCGGACGCGGGCGCGGGCGCGGGCGCGGGCGTGCCGATCGTCGACGGCGGTACCGCGGCGACCGCCGGCAGAGAATCGTCGCTGACCTCGACGATCTCGAACGATCCGGACTCGAACGTCGGCGGCGCGGAGACGGCGGTGATCTCCTTCGAGATCGGCGCGGCGGGGAGCTTGCCGGGCGCGGGGCCTTTGAGCGTCGGCGCGCGCGGCGGCACTGTTCCGCGCATCGTCGATTCCGCGTGGACCTCGACCGATTCCTTCGGCAACGGCGCGCTGTAGTCGAAGCGTTGATCGACCGCCGGTGCCTTGGTCGGCGGCTCGCCACCTTCGGGCACCTCGACCAACACGCACTCGGCGGGCAGCGCTTCGGCGTTGACCTTCGGCATCGCCGGCATGCCGGTCTGCGTGGACTGCGCGCGGCGCTCGGCTTGGAGCTCGGGCGACGGTTCCGGCACTGTTCCGGCGCGGGGGCGCGGGCGGAGATGGGTGGGCAGCGGGACCGGGCGCGAGGTGAGGCGCGCCTTGACCAGGGAGTCGAGGACCTGGCGGCTGGTGTCGTCGAGCGAGATGAAGCGGACGCTCATGCCTGCGCGCGCGTGCAAGCCGACCGCGCGCGTCGTCGCGCCGACGATCTCGCCGTCGCCTTCGATCATCACGGAGCCGTCGGAGAGCGTGACGGCGATGCGCGCGCGCATGCCGTTCGTCAGCGGCGTCTGCGTGGGCACGAACAGGAGCGACTTCTCGGCGTAGCGCCGGAACGCGGCGACGAACTCGTCCGCCGTCTGGCACGCCGACATCAGGTAGTACGAGCCGGCCACTCCCCAACAGTGTAGGCAAATCCGGCGGTTCTCACCAACTCGCCTTCACGATCTCGGGCGTGACCGGCCGTTCACGCCGCGTTCTCCGACGGAGACGGCGCGCGGCGGCCCCGCAAGCCCGCGGACCGCCGCCCGCCCGGCGCTGGCACCGCCGTTGCTGAAACAGTGCCGCATGAAGCGAATCGCCTCCCTTTCCCTCCTCCTCGGTCTCCCCCTCCTGCAGGGCGCGCAGGGCGACGGTTGCGCCGCGGGCTCGACCTCGGCCGCGCCGGACGTCACCGGATGGTGGGACGTCGCGTACGACGACGCGCTCACGGTGCAGGTGAACGTCGGCGGCACTGTTTACGACGCGTCGCTGCCGCCGGGCGGCGGCAGCTTCACGGTCGTGCACGAGGGCACGCCGATCACGTTCGATCTCGACTGCGCGCGGCCCGAGGTCTTGTGTCCGAGCGAGGCGTGGCCGACGCAGGTGTACGTCGATCAGCGCGACGTGCAGCACCAGCACCAGATGATCGTGACGCTGCCGCAGCAGCAGTGCACCGGTCCGCTCGCGGAGCCGGTGGTCGGCACGTGCGGCGCGGGCACGGACAACCCGAACTGCGATCCGATCTGCATGGGCGACGTCAGCGTGAAGAGCGCGAACGTGTTCGGCGTGATCGGCGAGCAGGGCGACAGCTTCCGCCTGTACCTCGGCGGCGGCATCGTGACGAACGGCGTGAACTGCGCGCTGATCGGCGCGAGCGTCGCCGATGCGGATCTCACGACGACCAAGGGCAACGGCGACTGGACCGCGACCGCGATGAAGAACGGCCTCGTCACCGTCGGCTACGCCGGCGCATGCTTGTGGGCGGGCGATCCGAACCACGACGGCAAGGTCGACGCGTTGGTCGCCGGCGCGTCGATCACGTTCACGACCGGCTTCACCGGTGCGCGCCGCGCGGAATAGCGCGCGCGGAATTGCGCGCGGAACGCAGCGATCCCGAAAACACAAACGGGCGCTCGATGGAGCGCCCGTTCGCGATTCCTTCGGAGAAGGATCAGGAGCTGATCACATTCCGATGAGGAAGTCGTGCGCGCGGACGGTCTTGCGGCCGTTCGCCTTCGCGCGCTGCGTCGCCTGCTGAACGAGCCAGCCGACGTAGCTGTTGAGACCGTCGAGCGCGTCGCCCGCGGTGTTGCAGTCGGCGCCCTTGATCATCGCCTTCACCTTCGACGCGACCAGGAGCGACTCGGTGGGACCAGCGGCCTTCGCAGCGGCCGGCTTCGCAGCCTTCTTTGCCTTCGCCATTTCTCGTTACCTCCCTATTGGGAGGCCATCTTTTGCACCTCGTCCTCGTCGGGGGAAGGCCCTAGAAGCCCTTTTTTCGGCAAGTGCGTGCGTTTTTCGGGGGGCACGCCGGGATCGAGATCACCTCTAGCGCGCGAGCCCCACCACCAAGATGTCGGTGTTCGGAAGCTTCTCGTCCGGCTTGCGCACCGACTGTAGCGGCGGCGTCACCGCGTCGAACGCGTAGCGATAGACGCCGGTGATGATCGGGTTGCCGTCGCCGTCGATCGCGACCGCGCGCGCTTGATCGTGATCGTGATCGCCGAACGTGTCGATCCACGTGATCGCGCCCTTCGGATCGATCTTCACGGTGAGGATGTCGCGGTTGCCCTTCGACGAGACGACCTTCTCGCCGAACACGACCGAGCCCTCGAACCAGCCGGTGAGCACGGTGTTGCCGCTCGCGTCGGCGGCGATCGCCGCGGCGATGTCGGTGCCTTCGCCGCCCCACGTCTTCACCCACTGCGTCGCGCCGTTGGTGTCGAAGTGCGCGACGATCAGATCGTACTGGCCGACGGCGTTGTAGCTCTGCCCGTCGAGCAGCAAGGTCGCCTCGAACGATCCGCTGACGGTGACGTTGCCCGCGGGATCCGCCGCGATGCCGCCGGCGGCCTCCGCCGACTTCGAGCCGAAGCTCTTCGACCAGACGTGCTTGCCGTTGGGATCGAGCTTCGCGACCGCGAGATCCGCGTACGCGTCGCCGGCGTTGGGCAGCGGCGCGCCGCCGAACTTCGCGGTGTCGACGAACTCGGCGAGCAAGTAGATGTTGCCCGCGCCGTCGAGCGCGAGCGCGTTGATCGAGTCGTTGTACGCGCCGCCCATCTGCTGCGCCCACTGCACGTCGCCGGTCGGTGCGAGCTTGACGAGGAGCGCGTCGGTGCCGCCCATGCTCTCGTACGTCGTCGGGCCGAACTTCGCTTCGCCGGTGAACGAGCCGCCGACCAGCCAGCCGCCGTCGGGCGTCGCGACGATCGCGTTCGCGCCGTCGGAGTCGATGCCGCCCGAGGTCCACAGCCACAACGGCTTGCCGGTCTTGTCGAACGCGGCCGCGAAGAGATCGTCGGAGCCGGCGGCCTTCGCGGTGAGGTGGATCTTGCCGTCGGAAGACGCGACGTCGAGCGAGTCGAGGAAGTTGCCGGTGACGACGGTGGTGCCGTCCTTGCCGACCGCGACGCCGTTCGCGACGTCGTCGCGCGCGGCGCCGAACGTGTCGACCCAGGTCGGTGCGCCGGTCGCATCGAGGCCGACGACGAAGACGTCGGAGGTCGGCTTCTTCGCGTCGGCGGATGGCGTCGCCTTGCGCGTGCCGAGCTTGCCGAAGGTCGCCTCGCCGTCGAAGTAGCCGGCCACCGCGATCTGACCGGCGGCGTTGACGGCGACCGCGCGCGCGTAATCAGTGCCGAAGCCGCCGAAGCTCGCGGCCCAGCGGACCTTGCCGGTCGCGCCGCCGGGATCGGCGGTGAGCGGGACCGCGGGGGGCGCGGGCTTCACGGGCGCCGGTTGCGCGCTGCCGCCGGCGGTGCCGGACGCCGTGCCGGACGCGGTGCCGGACGCGGCGCCGGACGCTGTCCGGTTTTCGGACGGACTGCTCTTGCCGCAACCCGCGATCGCGATCAGTGCCGCGAGGACCCCTGGCTTCATGGTTGCGACGATGGCACGCGAGGCGCGGCCGTTCCAGGCGAGGCGTGCGTAGAATCCGGGCATGCGAGCGAGCATGCGGATGAGACACCTCGCGGCGGTTTTCGTTGCGGCGATCTCGTGCCACGCGGCGGAGAAAGCGACGCTGCGTCCGGCGGTTGCACCCGAGCGCGGGCAGATCGCGGACGCCGAGGTGCGGCGCGCCGGCGGCGTCGCGGCACTGATCGCGCTCGCGAAGCACGCGGATCCGTCGGTGCGCGCGCTCGCGCTGCGCGGGCTCGGCCGGACGGGCACGCCGGACGCGATCGCGGCGGTGCGCGAGGCGCTCCGACACGGCACGACAAGCGACGCCACCGCGGCGGCCGCGGCGATCGGCATCGCGAGCGCGCTCGGATCGATCGAGGACAAGGACCGCGGCGAGATCAGTGCCGAGCTGATCGATGCGCTCGCGCGCGCGCGCAAGGATGTCGTGATCGAGGCGCTCGGGCGGGCGGGGGACGCGAGCGCGTTGCCGGCACTGATCGCGGCGCTCGACGGCCCCGACGCGCCGGCGCAGGAGCAAGCCGCGCTCGCGCTGGGGCGCTTCGGGCGCCGCGGCTTGCCGATCGATGATGATTCGCGCGCGGCGCTGGTGCGCGCGTCGACATCGAAGGACGCGCAGGTCCGCTACGCAGCGACCTATGCCTTGTCGAGGGAAACGATCGACACGAGCCAGGCGATCGTCACCGCCGACGCCGTCGTGACGGCGCTCGAGGCGCGGATGCACGACGCCGATCCGGAGATCCGCGCGGTCGCGATCGCGGCGCTCGCGCGGCGCAACGCGACGGTCGCCGCCGAGCGCTCGCTCGTCGACGCGCTCCCCGACGGAGATTGGCGCGTGAGCGTCGAGGCGGTGCGCGCGCTGGCCGGCGATCACGGCACTGATCACGGGCGCGAGGCGGTGGCGGTGTACCTCGTGCGGCGGCGCGCGCAGCTCGCGCGTGCGACCGACGCGCACGCGATCCTCGAGGGCTTGCGCCTGTTGGCGGGCCACGCCGATCGCGATCCCGTGCGCTCGTCCGTGATCGCGATCATGAGCGCGCCGACGGGAAAGGACGCGCTGTCGATCGGCTGGATGCAGTGCCTCGGCGACGCGGCGCTCGGCGAGCTCGCGCGCCTCGCGTCGTGCGGCGGCGACGCGCTGCCCGCGTACGAGCGCGAGATCCTGCTCGCCGACGCGATCGGCGACGGCCGAGGCGGCACGCCCGACGCGCGCTGGGCCGCGCTCGCGCCGCTGGTCGCGTCGAAGGACGCGCGCGTCGCGTCGGCGGCGATCAGCGCCGCGCCGAAAGTCTGGAAGGATCTGTCGGCCGAGGCGCGCGATGCCGCGGCGCTCGAGGTCGCGGGGCGGCTCGAGCACGGTGACGACGCGGTCGTCGAGTCGGCGGGCGACGCGGTCGCGGCGTACCTCGCCGATCACGAGCACGTCACCGCGAATCACACGAAGCTGTCGTTGATGCTCGTCGATCGTGCGAGCTCGCTCGACGGCAATCCCGAGGTCGCGATCACGCTGCTCGGCGATCTCGGCACCGCGCTCTTGCTCGGGCACACCGACATTTGCGAGGCCGCGCGCGGAGATCCGAACCCCGCGGTCGCCGCCGCCGGGCGCGCGTGCGTCGCGAAGATGCAAGGCGGCACTGATCCGGGGCCGAAGGCGGCGGCGGGCGAGCCGACCAAGCCGCCCGTCGATCCGGGCACGGTGATCGGGCACGACGTCACGTGGCACGTCGAGACCACGCGCGGCGCGATCACGATCGCGCTCGATCCGGATCTCGCGCCGTGGCACGTCGCGGCGATCGTCGCGCTCACGCGCGCGCACACGTACGACGGGCTCACGTGGCATCGCGTCGTGCCCGACTTCGTCGCGCAGGGCGGCGATCCGACCGGCACCGGCGCGGGCGGCCCGGGGTACACGCTGCCCGCCGAGCCGGGCTCGATCCTCGACGGCGGCGGCTACACGACCGGCGCGGTCGGCATCGCCGACGCGGGCCCCGACACCGGCGGCTCGCAGTGGTTCGTCATGCACGATCGCGCGCCGCATCTCGACGGGCGCTACACGCGGATCGGACGCGTCACCGCCGGTCAAGACGTCGTGGACGCGTTGCAGATCGACGATCGGATCCTCCGCGCGACGGTGGACGTGCGCTAGGTCGGCTCGCGATACTCGCGCGAATGCTGTCGATCGTGATCCCCGCGTACAACGAGGAGGAGCGGCTCGGACCGACCCTCGCGCGGATCCGCGACTGGGGCCGCGGCCGCCGCGAGGAGATCGAGGTGATCGTCTCCGACGACGGCTCGCGCGATCGCACGCGCGAGGTCGCCGCGGCGGCGGGCGTGAAGGTCGTCGGGTACGAGAAGAACCGCGGCAAGGGCTCCGCGGTGCGCGCCGGCATGCTCGCGGCGTCCGGAGATCGCGTCTTGATGTGCGACGCCGATCTCGCGACGCCGATCGAAGAGCTCGACAAGCTCGGCGCCGAGCTCGATCGCGGCGCCGACCTCGCGATCGGCTCGCGCGCGATCGATCGATCCTTGATCGAGACGCGCCAGCATCCGATGCGCGAGCTGATGGGGCGCACCTTCAACGGCATCGTGCGGCTGCTCGTCCTCGGCGGCATCAAGGACACGCAGTGCGGCTTCAAGCTGTTCACGCGCGAGGCGGCGCACGATCTGTTCGGCCGCGCGACCGTCGACGGCTTCGCGTTCGACGTCGAGATCCTCTGGCTCGCGCGGGGCCGCTACCGCATCGCCGAGGTGCCGGTCGTGTGGCGCCACGTCGAAGAATCCAAGGTCTCGCCCGGCACCGACGCGATGCGCATGTTCGCCGACGTGATCAAGCTGCGCCTGCGCCACGGCCGGCGCTGACGCTCACCAGTGCAGCGCGATGACCGCGGCGTTGTAGCCCGCGTGGATCAGCACGCACGGCCACACGCTGCCGCTCTTCACGCGCACCGCGCCGAGGATCGCGCCGAGCAGCGTCAGGTGCACCAGCGACGGCACCGAGAGGTGCAGGATCGCGAACAGCATCGCGGCGACCGCGATCGCGGTGCGATCGCCGAGCAGGCCGCGCAACCCGGGCAAGACCGCGCCGCGGAACGCGAGCTCCTCGGTGATCGCCGGGATCACCGCGACGTGGAGGATCGCGCCCGCGAAGCCGAGCCCGTACCACGCGCGCAAGTAGAGCGCCTCGTCGAAGAAGACGCGCGGGAACGCCTGCGAGAGCAGCTCGACCAGCGCGACGACGATCGCGGTCGCGCCGAGCGCGATCGCGGCGCCGGAGATCGAGACGCGCGGCACCCCGAGGCCGCGCAGGCCTTCGCGTCCCAGCGCGACGATGCCGATCAGGCCCGCGACGCCGGCGAGCCACTCGATCATGTCGAGCTCGCCGAGCGACGGCATGCCGCCGCGCGCGAACAAGAACAGCATCGGCGCGAGCGCGACGAAGTACACGACCAGCGCGACGCCGAGCCCGCGCATCGTCAGCGGCGGCATCGGCGCGCGCGGCTCGCGCAGCTCGGGCCCCGCGCCCGCGTCACGCGCGATCATCAAGCCCTGCTCGGCGCCGCAGCGCCCGCAGAACCGCGCGGCCTCCTTCAAGGGAGCGCCGCACACGCTGCACACGAGGCCGTTCATCGCCGCGATCCTCGCAGGCGCTGCACCTCGTAGCCGGCCTGGATCGCCTTCGCCAACACGACGACGAACAGGATCTTGATGAGGATGCCCTTGTAGATCGTCGTCGGATCCAGGACCGCGTTCATGAGCTGCAAGCTGATGAACAAGACCATCGCGACGATCGCCGCCGGCAGCGGCTGCTTCTTCGCCCACAGGAACAACAGGCCGTGCGCGACGAGCAGGCCGAAGCTGATGCCGAGCAGCTGATCGCGCGCGTGCGTGTCGATCGGCCCTTGCGTCATCGCGATCGTCAGGAACGCGCTGATCACGTACCAGACGCCGATCCCGAGGATCCACTTGCGCGCCGACGACAGCGCGGTCATCTCGAGCGCGGCGATCTTCAGCTCCGATTCGCGATCCGCCCCGCACTTCGAGCAGAAGGTCTCGCTCGACTCCATCGCCGCGTGGCAGCGCGGACACCCATCGATCAATCCTGGCAGCATGGTCGGAGTTATCGCGCGACCCGCGGCCCGGTTGCGTGGAAAATATCGTCAGGGCTCGAGCGGCCAGCGTTGTCGTCGGAGATCCGGCGCGAGCGAGGCGAAGCCGGCGCGCACCCGCGCCACGGTCGGGCGGTGCGAGGCGTCGTGCGCGGTCGCGGCGAGCAGGAGCTCGGCGATCGAGGCGGTGCGCGGCGACTTCGCCATGCGCGCGAGCTCGTCGCGGCCGGCGCGGCCCGAGAGATGGAGGCCGAGCACGGCGGAGAGCGATTCGCCGGTGACGAGCACCTGGCCGGTGAGGATCTCGTACGCGAGGCACGCGAAGGCGTAGACGTCGGCGGGGAAGGGCGCGTAGGTCTCGCGCGTCGACGCGACCCACACCTCGGGCGCGCCGTAGTGCGGGCTGCCGCAACCGGGGCGAAGGTGGCGGCCGGCGAGGCCGAAGTCGACGAGCACCGGCGTCGACGAACCCTCGCGCAAGATCACGTTGGCCGGCTTGAGATCGAGGTGCGCGACGCCGGCCTGGTGCATCGCGGTGAGGCCGCCGGCGATCCCGTCGATGAGCGAGAAGGCGCCGCCGAGATCGAGCTCGCCGACCTCGAGCACACGCTCGAGCGAGGGTCCGCGCACGAGCTCCATCACGAGCACGGGCTTGGGCCGCGCGCCCGCGTCGAACGTGACGAAGCGCGCGATGTTCGAGTGCGTCGGCAGCGACAGCAGCGCGCCCGCTTCTTCGCGGAAGAGATCTTCGAATTCCTGCTCCGAAAGGCTGCGCGCCGCGCCGCCGCCGTAGTCGGGCACCTTGAGCGCGACCAGCGGCGGGTTCGCGCGATGACGATCCTCGCCGCGCGTCGCGACGAAGACCGAGCCGCCGGCGCCCTTGCCGATCGGGCGCACGATGTAGAAGCCGCCGAGCGTGCGGCCGAGCGGCAACCACGGCGGCAACGCCGGCGCGGTCGGCAACGGCTCCTCGTCGCCGTCGTTTCCTTCGCGCGGGAGGTGCGCGACGCGCAAGAGCGCGCGCTCGACCGCGGACGCGACGACCGGCACCTGCTCCGCGCGCACCGCATCGATCGCCGCGGCGATCTCGTCGTCGGCGCTGCCGCTGCCCTTGCGCTGGCGCTCGAGCGCGAGCGCGACCGTGCGCACCGCGGCGTCGGAGGTGAGCGCCGTCGAGCCGAGCGGCAAGCCGAGGCGGCGGCGCGCGCCGAGCCCGAGCTGCGCCAGCACCGCGAGCGCGGTCTCGAGCTCGTCGAGCGCGTTGGTCGAGACCGAGGCTTGCGATCCCGCGGAGGCGATCGCGGCGACCGCGTCGGCGGCGCGTCCGAGCGCGGCGCGCAACGCCTCGGTGCGCGGCGACGCGGCGACCGGCAGCGCCTCGGCGAGCCGGCGGAACTGGATCAGCGCGGCGGCGAGCGCGTCGCGATCGTCGGGATCGACGGCGCCGGTCAGCGCGCGGCCGGCTTCGGCGTACGCGTCGAGCAACGCCGCGACCTCCGGCTGCATCGTCGCCTCGCGCACGATCGCGAAGTCGTCGTCGGGATCGCTCGACGCGGTGAGCGCGATCAAGAGATCCGCGAGATCGGCCTGCTCGTCGCGCAGGAGCGCGTCCCACGCGCGCGCGAGCCCGGCCCACACCGCGCGGCGGAGCGGCGACGTGTCGCGCGGCGCGCGCGACATCAAGGTGCGCACCGCGTCGAGGCGGCGATCGCGGCGCGCGGCGTCGTCGTCGGTGGTCGCGTCGGCGTCGAGCAGCCGGATCAACGCGCGCAGCCGCGTGAGGCGCAGCGTGAAGTGCGGGACCGGCGAGACCGTCTCGGGCGCGGCTTCGGTCGCGAGCACGCGGCGCTCGAGGCGTTCGAGCAGCGCGGCGAGCGCGCGCTTCGCGCCCGCGTCGGCGGACAGCGACAAGACGTCGCCGATCACGCCGTCGGCGAGCACGTGCTGATCCAATTCGCGCAAGACGCGCAGCGCGTGGCGGCGATCGATCGCGTCGTCGTCGGAGGCGCGCTCGAGCCACTCGACCATCGCGGCGAGCTCGTCGACGGCGGCGCGCGCGGCGCGGATCGCGCCCGGGAGATCGCCGGTGGTGAGCGCCTCGCGCGCCGCGATCGCGCTCGCGCCGAGCGGGCCCGGCTCCGCGCCCGCGAGCTCGTCGCGCAAGGCCGATCGCAACGCGGTCGTGCCGTCGTCGCCGCGGTCGGCGGCGAGCGCGCGATCGATCCACCACGTCGCGGCTGCGGTCGCGCGCGGCGCGATCGGCGCATCTCCGACGAGGCCCGCCTCGCGGCGCAGATCCGCGAGCGCCTCGATCGCCTCGGTCTCGCCGGCCTCGACCAGCTCGAGCGCGAGCCCGTCGGACGCCTCCGGCTCGACGGCGAACGCGCCGCCGAGCCCGTGCATGAGCGCGCGCGCGACGCCGGCGTCGCGGCCGCACAGCGCCTGGATCACGCGGCGGCACGCGATCGCCGCGCCGGTCTCGATCTCGAGCGCCGCCGCGGTCGAGGTCGCGCCGCGCCGCCAATCCGACGGCGACGCGCTCGGATCCAACTCGCGCTCGATCTCCGCCGCGAGATCCGAATCGAAGCGCGACACCAAGCCGCGCGCGATCGCCGCGTGACGCCACACCAGCGATTCGCGATCGAGGAGCAAGCGGCGCCAGACCTCGCGCACCGTCGGGCGCACGAACGCCGCGAGCGCGCCGCGGTCGCCCTCGCGCCGCCGCCGCACCGCCTCGCGCGCCGCGCGCTCGAGCAAGCGCGCCGCGATCCGCCGCGACGACAGCGATCCCTGCGACGGCTGCACGAGCCAGTCGCGCTCGAGCTCGGGCCGCGTGACCAGCGCGAGCGCGAACGCGCCGACGCCGGGCGCCGCGGGTTGCGCGAGCGCCGCCGCGAGCCGCACGCGCACCGGCGCGCCCGACAGCGCGCGCGGCGACGAGAGCGCGAGCGCGGTCGCGAGCGCGGCGAAGGTCGAGACGTCGCCGTCGCGCAACCTGGTCAGGACGCGCCGCCCGAGCTCGCGCCGCTCCGCGCCCGCGGGCAGCGCCGCCGCCAGCTCGAACTGCGCGATCGCGCCCGCCGGCCCGCTCATCCAGTCGAAGTCGAGCAAGAGCCCGTCGGTCATCGCGGCGCGGGTCGCCGCGAGCAGCTGCTCGGGATCGATCCCCTCGAGCGGCGCGGCGACGACCTCGGCCGCGGCGGCGAGCGCGGCCATGCCCTGGCGCCAGACGCGGCGCCGTTCATCCGGGTCGGTGATGCGATGCAGCTCGGCCAACGCCGACAGGTAAGCCCGTCCGCTTCGCATCCCGAAATGATCATACACAGCCCGGCCTGTGATCGCGACCATCGGTCGGGGACGGCCTCCGTGTTATAGGGGGCGCGCATGGGTACGAGGTCCTGGTTCCTGCTCCTCTTCGCGGCGGGCTGCTCGTTCGACCGCTCCGGCGTCGGTGGGAACAACGGCACGGTCGACGCGGCGCCGAACGCGATCGACGCGATGGTCGTCCCCGACGCAAAGCCTGCGGACAAGGACAACGACGGCGTCCCCGACGCGAAGGACAACTGTCCGAACGTCGCGAACCCGCTGCAGCGCGACCACGACGCCGACGGCCTCGGCGACATCTGCGACAACTGCCCGCATCTCGCCAACCCGATCCAAGAGGACAACGACGAGGACACCGTCGGCGACCTCTGCGATCCGCACCCGGCGATCTCGGGCGATCGCATCGCGATGTTCGACGGTTTCTACGACGACGGCGCCGGGCTGCCCAGCGGGTGGACGGCGGGCATCGGCACCACGCAATCGTGGCAGCGCGCCGGCGGTTGGCTGCAGCAGACCGCCGGCGATCCGGTCGAGCGGCTGGTGACGTGGGGCGGCTCGAGCGGCTTCTCGAACCAGGCGATCGACATCCGCGTGCGCATCGACGAGGTGCCGCCCGCGACCTCGACGACCAACGGCGTGCGCACCGCCGGCGCGGTGCTCGACTTCGCCGGCGGCGTCGGGTCGCGCTACTTCTTGTGCGTCTTGCGCGACGACGTCGCGTCGACGACGACGACCGAGGCGAGCATCTATCGCTTCGGCGGCGGCGTGTTCACGCAGGGCGATCACCAGCCGTACGGCATGGAGCTCGCCGCCGGCACGACCTACGCGATGACGCTCGTGCTCGGCGAGGATGCCCAGCAGGTTCCGCCCGACGGCGTCGCGTTCTGCAAGACCAGCTCGCCCGGCGGCACGCTCACGCTCAACCAGACCGAGCCGCTCGCCGCGATCGAGACCGGACCGGCGGGCCTGCGCACCAACGGCGTGAAGGCGTCGTTCGACTACGTCGTCGTGTACGAGCTCGGCTCGCCGTAGCGGGCTGCCGCGAAGCCCCGAGACGCCGACTCCGTCGGCGAATCGGGAACCGCGAAGCGTGCACACCGCGAAACTTGATCGACGGGGGGCCGCACGAAGTGCGGGCTCCTGATACGTTGCGCGCGATGAAGTACGGCCCTCTCGAGTGTGAAGTCCGCGGCGGCGATGGCGCGGGCTTGACCTGCGTGTTCCTGCACGGCTTCGGCGCGCCCGGCGACGATCTCGTGCCGCTCGCCGAGTACTTCCGCGCGCCGGCCGGCACGCGCTGGGTCTTCCCGGCGGCGCCGCTCGAGCTGGGCGGGCTGTACGGCGACGCGCGCGCGTGGTGGCTGATCGACTTCGCGAAGCTCGAACGCGATCTGATGACCGGGCGTGATCGCGCGACCGAGATCCCCGACGGGCTGGTCGAGGCGCGCGCGGCGGTGATCGCGATGCTCGACGCGCTCGGCGCGCCGCCGGAGAAGACCGTGATCGGCGGCTTCTCGCAGGGCGCGATGCTGTCGCTCGACGTCGCGCTCCACACCGAGCGCGCGTTCGCCGGCATCGTCTTGATGTCGGGCACGCTGATCGCGGAGGGCGAGTGGGCGCCGCGCATGCCCGCGCGCAAGGGCCTGAAGGTCTTCCAGTCGCACGGCGAACGCGATGCGCTCCTGCCGTTCGCCGCCGCGCAGCGCTTGCGCGCGCTCATGGAAGCATCGGGGCTCGACGTGACGTGGCTGCCGTTCCGCGGGCAGCACGAGATCCCGCCGCCGGTGGTCGCCGGCGTCGGAGATTTCCTCTCCTCGATCTAGCGGCGGCGGTACGATCCATCCATGCGGATGGTCGTGCTGCTCGTGTTGGTCTCGTGCGGACCGCCGGCGCTCAACAACCTCCCGCGGCCGGATCCGAACGTGGTCGCCGCCGGCGCGGCCGCGGTCGCGGGCGCCGCGACGCTCGCGGATCCCGACGGCGCCGCGAAGCACCAGGAGCAGAAGAAGGACTCCGAGGAGCGCAAGCCGCGCGACGTCGAGGTGAACCAGAGCGTGCCGTCGGACGTGCTCGATCGTTTGGATCAGCGCGATGCTGGTGTAGCTTCCGACGCAGGCAAATGAAGCTGGAGCTCGCGCGGTGGTCGATCGACGTGCCCGTCGGTTGGAGCGTCACGGTGACCGATGATCAGCGCAGCGTGCGCTGCGTCGCCGAGGGCTGCGAGCTGAGCTTCTTGCACGTGCTGCCGGTCGCGGAGATCGCGGGCACCGCGCAGGCGGAGACGCAGCTGCGCCGCCGCGTCCCGCTCGGCACGCCCGAGCTCGCGCCCCACGGCCTCGACGGCCGCAGCGCGCGCGTCTATCACTGGCGCGACGGCGGCCACGCGGTCGAGACGTGGTTCGTCGAGGCCGGGTTCGTCCTGCGCATCGACATCGTCAGCGAGCGTGAGCGCGCCGCCGCGGACGCGATCCTCGCTAGCTTTCACTGGAGCTGAGCTTCATCGTCCGCGCGTTCTCGGGCACCCGCTCGAGGAAGCTCGCGCGCAGCGCCGGATCGGCCAGGCGCGCGGCGCGTTCGAGCAGCCGTTCGCGCGCGCGTTCGAGCGCGTGGCGCGCGTCGGTCGCGCGGCCGACGGCGGCGAGCGCCTCCGCGTGCGTGAGCCGGATGATCGCCTCGCCGTCGTCGATGCCGCCGAGCCGCTCGAGCGCGTCGAGCCCCGCGGTCGCCCACTCGACCGCCTCCGCGGTCTTGCCGCGCGCGAGCAGGACGCGCGCGAGGATCGACCACGACTCGGCTTGGTTGAGCGGCAAGACCGGCGGCGCCGACGCGACCGCGAGCGCTTGTCGCGCGGACATCTCGGCGTCGCCGAGCGCGCCCGCCGCGAGCTGGATCAGCGCGAGGTACTCGAGCGACGCGCCCTCCATGCGGCGATTGCGCGACGCGCGGAACGCGATCACCGCTTCTTCCTCCATCGCGCGCGCGTCGGCGTGGCGGCCGAGGCGCGACAGCACGAGGCCGAGGTTGTGGCGCGCGGTCGCCAGGACATTGCGCAGGCCGAGCTGGGTCGCGGTCACCATCGCGTCGCGCAGCGTGCGCTCGGCGAGCTCGTGCGATCCGACCTCGAGGTACGCGTAGCCGAGCCGCTCGCGGCGCACGCACGCGTTGCGGCGATCGCCGGCGGCGTCGAAGCAGGCGGCCGCGCGCTCGACGCCGGCGAGGTTGCCCGCGGCGTCGCCGGCGTAGCGCGCACGCAGCGCGCGCGCCGCGTGGATACGGCCCGCGACCGCGGGCGACACCGGATGCGGCGACTCGAGCAGGACCGCGAGCCGGGTGATGAGCGTATCCGCGCGCTCGAGGCGGCCGTGGATGATCAGCTGCTCGGCCAAGCGCGTCGCGGCCAAGGCTTCCCTATCGTCGGTCGGCGCGGGGCCGCGATGCATCGCGACGATCGTCAGATCCGGCGCGTCGTCGAGCGTCTGCATCTGCTCGTCGAGATCGCGCGCGACCTCGTCGAGGACGTCGCTCTTGCCCTGCACGCCGGCCGCGGTCGCGAGCACGCCCATCGCCGTGAACCACGCGTCCTCGCCGGGCCCGCGCCCGAGCCAGCGCATCGCGTCGCGCGCGGCGCGCTCCGCCTCGGCGAACTCGCCGCGCCAATCGTGCGCCTCGGCGGCGAGCGCGCGCACCGCGCCGAGCAGCGCGCCCGCGGCGCCGCACGACACCGCGCGCCGCGCGTGCGCGAGCACCGCGTCGAGGTCCGAAGCTCCCAGCGCTTGCTCGGCCGCCCGACGCCACCACGGCGCCGCGCGCGCCGCCGCGCCGCCGCGCTCCCAGTGCTCGGCGAGCTTCACCGCGTCGCGCTCGCCCGCTTGTTCGAGCCACTGCCCGGCGAGGCGATGACCGAGCGCGCGATCGTCGGGGGTGAGCATCGCGTACGCGGCGTCCCGCACGAGCGCGTGGCGGAAGCCGAGCTCGAGGTCGCGCCCGCGTCCGTCGCGCCGCACCAGCGCCTCGCGCTCGACGAGCGCGGCGAGCCACGCGTCGGCGCGCGCGCCGAGCACCGCCTCGAGCCCGCCGACCGTGAACGTCTCGCCGAAGACCGAAGCGGCGCGCAAGACGCGGCGCGCCTCGACCTCCATGCCCTCGAGGCGCGCCTGCACCATCGCGAGCACGGTCGGCGACGACGCGTCGTCTTTCCCTTCGGCCTGCGCGCGCACGAGCTCTTCGAGGAACAGCGCGTTGCCGCCGGCGCGCTCGATCAGCCGTCCGATCGCCTGCGAAGAGATCGTCGTACCGAGCGCGGCGATCACGAGCTTCTCCGCCGCCTTCTTCGACAGCTCGCCGAGCCTGATCTCGGTCAACCCGCGCTCCGCCCACAAGCTCGGGAAGCGTTCGTGCACGTCGGGTCGCGCGGTCGCGAGCACGAGCAGCGGCAGATCGCGCAGGTTGCGCAGCGCCGCGTCGATCGCCGCCACCGACGGCAGGTCGCCCCAGTGCAGATCCTCCAAGACGATCACGAGCGGCTGCGCGCGCGCCTCGGCGGCGAGCCAGTCCTCCCACGCGCGCCGGATCTGATCGCCCATCAGCTGCATGTCGGCGCGCGCGGCGCGCAGCTCGACGCGATCGGCGTCCTCGAAGCGCACGCCGATCATCTCGCCGAGGAACTCGGTGATGCGCTGCGCGTCGGCGTCGCTCACGCAGCGACCGACGCGCGCGGCGAGCTTGCCGCGCTGCGCGCGCACGCTCTCGCCGCCGCCGAGCCCGGCCTCGCGGCGCACGAGGTGCCCGATCACGCCGAACGGCGCACCCGCGCTGGTCGGATCGCCGCGCCCGAGCATCACGAGCGGCGCGTCGTCGCGGCGCGCGAGCCGCGCGCACAATTCCTGGCGCAGGCGCGTCTTGCCGAGCCCGGGCGGCGCGGTGATCAGGACCGCGCGCGCGCCCGGATCGCCCGCGCTCGCCGCGTACGCGCCCTCGAGCGCGGCGAGCTCCGCGTCGCGCGACACGAACGGCGTCGGCTTGCCGAGCAGCGTGCGCGCGATGTCGAGCGGATCGCGCTCGCGCTCGCCGCGGAGCGCGAGCGCGAGGCCCGCGGTCGTGATCTCGAAGCGCGCGTCCAGCAGGCCCGCGGTCACCGCGTCGAGGAGCACGGGCACGGTGCCGCTGTCGTCGACGGACACCGGATCGCGCGGTCCCGGTCGCTCGATCGGCGTGATGATCCCCGTGTGCGTCGACGCCGCCGTGAACTCGTCCGATCCGGATCCGGACGACGTGGTCGCCCGCAAGAGTGCCACGGCGCGATCGATCACCTCGCCGACCGCCGGCGCCGCGCCGCCGCCGATCAGCGCGCGCCCGGTCGCGAGCGCGACCGGCGACGACGGCACCGCCGCGCGCACCGCGAGCGCGCACCGCGCGCCGATCGTCGCGAGATCGGTCGCGACCGCGCCGCCGCCCAGGAGGAGCGCGACGCTTCCTTCCGCCATCGGCTCGCAGCGCGCGCCGAAGCTCTGCGCGACCTGCGCGACCGCGTCCTGTCCGCCCTCGCCGACGTCGCGCGCGAGGATCAAGCACGTCAAGCGGTGCTCGCCCGCGCCGATCGCGCTCGGGCCCACCTCGATCGCCTCGGGCGCCGCCGACGCGCGCACGTTCGCGAGCTCCGCCTCGAGCTCCGCGCCGTGCTCGAACCGATCGAGCGGATCCTTCTCGAGCATGCGCGCGATCAGCTGATCGAGCGCGGGCGGGCAGCTCGCGATCAGCTCGGCGAGCCGCGGCGGATCGGCGAGCAGGATGCGCGCGATCACCGCCATCGCGTCGTCGCCGGTGAACGGCTTCACGCCGGTCAGGCACTGCCACATCACGACGCCGAGCGAGAAGACGTCCGACGCCGTGCCGACGTCCTTCTTGCCGCGCGCCTGCTCGGGCGACATGTACGCGGGCGTGCCGACCCGCGTGTTGGTCTGCGTCAGATCGATCCCACCGCCGAGCCGCGCGACGCCGAAGTCGAGCACCTTGACGTGATCGATGCGCCCTTCGGGCAGGTACAGGTTCGACGGCTTGATGTCGCGGTGCACGATGCCGCGCGCGTGGGCGACGCCGAGCGCGCCGGCGACGCGCTCGCCGAGCACGAGCGTCTCCGCGATCGACAGCGGCGCGCGCGCGAGGCGCTCGCTCAGGTCCTCGCCCTCGAGCCACTCCATCGCCATCCACGGCTGCTCGCCGAGCTCGCCGTGCGCGACGTACCTGACGATCGCGGGGTGGTGGAGCTCCGACAAGACGTAGGTCTCGCGCACGAAGCGGCTCGCGCTCGCGCGATCGCCGGCGAGCAGCTTGAGCGCGACCGGCGATCCGCTCTGCCGATCGCGCGCCGCATAGACCAAGCTCATGCCGCCGGCGCCGGCCTGTCTCTTGATCTCGAAGCGGTCGGCGAATACCTCGCCCGCCGCCAGACGCGGCAGTACCCCCACCACGTCGAGGATACCGATTCTGCGCGCGCGCGCGAAGCCCAGGTGTACAACCCCCGGATGCGCTTCTCGCTTGCATTGCTCGCCGTCTTGTCGGTCGCCGCGGGGCCCAAGACCGGCGCGCCGACCCTCGAGGACCTGCAGAACGCGCTCGCCGAGGGCAAGGTCAGCGACGCGCACCACCTCGGCGAGCAGTACATGAAGGCGCACCCCGACGACGCCGACGCCGCGTACCTGTACGCGTCGACCTGCATGTCGATGGGCCTCTTCGATCAGGGCAACGCGGCGCTCGACGCGGCGATGCGGTCGCACCCGAAAGACGCCGCGCTGCACGGCGCGCGCGCCGACATCGCGGCCTTGCGCGGCGACGACGCGACCGCGCGGCGCGAGGTCACGCTCGCGCTCGCGCTCGATCCGCAGCAGCTCGACGCGCTCGAGGTCAAGAAGCAGTACGACGTGCTCGATCACTACACGCAGCACGTCGCGCCGAAGGTCGCGCCGGGCTCGCCCGCCGACACGGTCGCGACGATGCTCGGCAAGCTCGCGTCCGACGCGCCCGCGAGCGAGATCGCGCCGATGATCGATCCCGGCATCCTCGCCAACGCGCCGGCGGCGCTGCCGCGCGGCGAAGCGGCGATGGAGGAGATCGTGTCGGGCGCGATCAGCGCGGCGCGCATGCAGTTCGCCGCCGGCAACTACGACTTCGTCGCGTACGAGGTGCAGCCCGACGCGCCCAACGACACCGTGACGGTCCAGCTCTTGATCGAGAACCGCTTCACGCCCGAGCGCGTCGAGATGATGAAGAAGCTGTTCGCCGATCCGCAGGGTCAGCAGATGCTCGACGACGAGACGCGCCAGATCTTCCAGGGCCTCGACGCCGCCGATCGCGACGCGACCTTCGATCGCCTGGTCGGCTCGCGCCGCCTCGCGCTGACCGAGATGCAGGTGCCGGTCGTGAAGAGCGGCGACGCGTACGTCATCGCCGACTTCAAGCTCAACGGCATGAGCGTCCGCGATCAGCTCTTGCCGATGCTGCCGCACCTGATGGACACGACCGGCATGGACACGACCGGCCTCGGCGGCGGCGGCATTTCATACACGCCGCCGAGCAACTACGACTACTCGCCGCGCTCGCACTTCCCGACCTCGGCGCTGATCGGCATCATCGCCGGCATCGCCGCTCTCATCGGCGCGATGGTCCGCCGCCGCTGATCGATCCGTCTAGACGAATTGATCACGTCGCACGCGCGATCGCGCAGTTGCGCGCGGCACACGCGTTGCTGAGACGCCTCGCATGCGTTGGATCCCATTGCTCCTGGTCGCGGCGTGCACTCACTACTCGCCGGTCGGCGCCGACGAAGCGCGCCTCCGCTCGTACCCGGTCTCGATCGCCCGCGCGCGCGAGGTCGCCGGCGCGACGCTCGAGAACCGCTACGGGCGGCTCGATCGCGACGATGCACGCTATCTGCTGACGCACTGGGTTTGTCGCACGCCGGTCGGTGATCCGTGTCCGACCGTGCGCGAGACGAATGGCCGGCCCGACAACCCGTGGGCGCCGCCCAGCGATGTGCGCAGGATCGACACCCGTTCGAGCGCTGACGGCGGCCTGCGGATCGGCGTGATCATCCGCGGCGTCGATGGCGCGGTGCAGATCGCGGTCGAAGGCGAGAGCCACTACAGCGACCGGCCGGATTGGCTCCAGCACGAGGTCGACGAGGATCAGGTCGCGATCGATCGCGCGCTGCGCTCGCGCTGAACCGCGCGATCGAGGAAGTCGGTGAGCGTCTTCGCGAAGCGCGCCGGATCTTCCGCGAACGGCGAGTGGCCGGTCGTGAAGAGCGCGAGCTCCGCGCCGGGGATCGCGCGCACCGCGTTGCGCGCGCCGAAGACGGGGATCACGGGATCGAGGCGGCCCCAGGTGACGAGGGTCGGGCAGCGGATCGCCGCGGCGGCCTTGCGCAGATCGTTCGCCGGATCCGGGAAGCTGCGCCAGAGCGCCGCGGTCAGCGCGACGTAGTCGGCGCGCGCGCCCGCGTCGTCGACGCGCGCGATGATCTTCGCGGTGTGCGCGTTGCGGCGCATCGTCTGGCCGCGCGCGATCCAGCGCTCGGTCGCGCGCGTGATCGCGGGCACGCCCTTCACCACGCAGAACGCGCGCGTGATCGCGTTGAACGGGAAGAAGCCGAGCGCGTCGATCAAGACCAGCGCGCGCACGCGCGCGGGCGCGTCGATCGCGAGCTTGGCGGCGGCGAAGCCGCCGAGCGAGTGGCCGATCACGATCGCGGGCCTGCCGAGCGCGTCGGCGACCTCGCGCAGCGCCGCGGCGGCGTCGAGCGCGGTCGCGTCGTGCGGCCGCGCGCAGGAAGGCGACGCGCCGTGCGACGGCCAGTCGATCGTCGCGACCTCGAACCGCGCCGCGAGCGCGGCGATCACCGGCGCGAAGTCGGCGGCGGCGCGGCCCGCGGCGGGGACGAGCAGCACGAGCGGTCCCTGGCCCGTCGTCTCGACGACGATTTCACCGAGCCGCGTGGAGATCATCGCCGCAGTCATCCGCGCACTATGCGCGTTGATGCGCGCTCACGGAACTGCGTAATCGCAGCGTGGGCCGTTACCAATGCACGCCGGTGTCAGCCGCGTAATCGCAAACGAAAGCCGAAGACCGGCAGTGATTCCTGGCGGAAGTCGAGCTCGGGCGCGCGCCGGAACCCCAGGCGGTCGTAGAGGCCGCGCGCGATCCGCATCGCCTCGGTCGAATGGATAACGATCTCCGCGCGCCCGCGATCTCTGCCGAGCGCGATGCATCGCTCGGCGAGCGCGCGGCCGGCCCCGGTGCCGCGCGCCGACGGCCGCACCGCGAGCAGCCGGAAGGCGGCCGCGTCCGTTTCGCCGGCGGCGACCCCGCCCGCGCCGTAGCGCGTCATCTCCTCTATATAGAGGACCGCGCCGAGCACGCGGCCGCCGTCGATCGCCGCGAGCAGCCGCGTCGCGGGCGGATCGACGAGCTTCCCGATCCGCTCGAGCATCGCGTAGTAGGCCGGCTGCTCGCTCGGCTTCGGGAAGCCGTCGAGGCACGCGTAGGCCTCGACCATCAGCCGCCCGATCTCGTCGTGCTCGTCGGGGTGCGCGTCGCGGATCTCCATGCGCGAACGCTAGCCGCGCGGGCCGCGCCGCGGCGGTACGGAATCCGTACCTCGCTACGGCGCGACGCGCTCGATCTTCCAGCCCTTCTTCTGCAGCAGATCGATCACGCTGCCGTCGCCGAGCAGGTGCATCGCGC